>JAURGT010000009.1 GCA_030833665.1 Miltoncostaeales bacterium | reverse complement strand
ATCCAGCGCGAGGTGCGCGCGTGGGCCGAGGATCCGGCCAATGCCGAGCGCCCCATCAGCGACTCCCCGGTCTACCTCGACCGCATGGCAGTCGAGGTTCTGATTGAGCGCCGGTACTTCACCGAGTAGCCCCGATCACGGCCACGGCCTCGATCTCCACCGAGGCCCCGGCGGGAAGCGCAGCCACGCCGATCGTGGCGCGGGCCGGGGGCACCGCGCCGAAAGCCTCCGCATAGACCTCGTTCATCGCGCCGAACTCCACCAGGTCGGTCATGAACACGGTCGTCTTGACCACGTCGTCCATGGTGCCGCCCGCGGCGCGCACGATCGCCGCCACGTTGGCGAGGCACTGGCGCGTCTGGCCCGCCACGTCCGTCGCTGCAAGGTCTCCCGTGGGCGTGAGCGGCACCTGCCCCGAGACCCACACGACCTCGCCTCCCGATGCCGCGATGGCCTGGCTGTAGGGCGCGCCCGCCACCGGGGCGGGGGCCTCCTCGGTCCTCACGGCCCGTCGCGGCATTGCTACCTCCTCACGGGCACGCAATCGCGCGCCATCGCTGCCTTTACCTCGCCAACCGTATACACCCCGTCGTGGAACACCGACGCCGCGAGCACCGCGTCGGCGTGCCCCCCGGTGACCGCCTGCGCGAAGTGGTCGAGGTTCCCCGCGCCGCCCGAGGCGATCACCGGAATCGGAGCGGCCTCGGCGATGGCGGCGAGCAGGTCGGTGTCGAACCCCACCTGGGTGCCATCGCGATCCATGCTTGTGACCAGCAGCTCGCCCGCCCCCCGGCGCGCCGCCTCCGCCGCCCACGCGACCGCCTCGATGCCGGTCTCCTGCCGTCCACCGGCGAGGTAGACCTCCCAGCCGGAGCCGTCAGCGCGTCGCTTGGCGTCAATCGCCACCACGATGCACTGGTCACCGAATCTCAGCGCCGCGCGCTCCACCAGCTCGGGGTCGCGGATGGCGGCCGAGTTGAGCGACACCTTGTCGGCTCCGGCCGCCAGCACCGCGCGGATGTCCTCCTCCGTGCGTAGCCCGCCGCCGATCGTAAAGGGGATGAACACCTCCTCGGCGGTGCGCTCGACGAGGTGGATGATGGTGTCGCGCTCCTCGTGCGTGGCCGTGATGTCCAGGAACACCAGCTCGTCGGCGCCCTCGGCGTCGTCCGCCTCCTCGGCGTCGGGTGCCTTCTTCGGCTCCTCGGCCTTCTCCGGCTCGGGCTTGGCCTCGGCCTCGGGGGCCTCCTGCTCGGTCTCGTCGCTCATCTGGAAGATCTCTCCTCGGGGTCGAACGGTCGGGGACTATAGCGCCCATCCCGCCGATTACGCTGCCCGGTCGTGCATCCCGATGATCCACGCACGGTCTGGGAGGACGTCCCGGCCGGCGACCTGCAGTTGCGCATCAAGCGCCCGCCCTCGGCGGAGGACCTGCTCGACGAGGACGAGTTCGCCGATGATGAGCGCCTGCCCTACTGGGCCGAGGTGTGGCCGAGCGGACGCGTGCTCTGTGGGGTGCTCGCGGGCATGGACCTCACGGGGCGCAGCATGATCGAGCTCGGGGCGGGGATCGGCACCGGCGCAATGGTGGCCGCCATGCGCGGGGCGCGGGCGCTCAGCACCGATTGGTACGCCGCCGCGGTGGAATTCAGCCTGTGGAACGCGCGCAACCTCCGCCTCGAGATGGACGCCCTCGTGATGGACTGGCGCGATCCCCCTGCGGAGGTGCTGGCACGGGCGCCGTACGATCTCGTGGTGGGCGCCGACATCCTCTACGAGGCCCGCAATGGCGAGGCCCTGGGGGCCCTCATCCCGGCCCTGTGCAACCCCGCGACCGAGGTGATCATCGCTGACCCGCGTCGCCCCGATGCCCGCGCATTCATCGACGGCATGCAGGCGGCCGGGTGGGGATACCGGCGGGAGGACCTGCCCGTGCCCGGGCGAATCGACGAGACCGGGGCGATCGTGCATGTTCACCGCTTCACGCCCCCGCCGCAGAAGCACAACGAGCCGGTCGTCATCTAGACTCCCGGCTCGCCGATCCTCGGTAGCTCAATGGTAGAGCATCCGGCTGTTAACCGGAGGGTTGTAGGTTCGAGTCCTACCCGAGGAGTTCCCTGCTGAGCGCAGTTTTCTCGCCCCGGCGACGCCCCTTCTCAGCGGTCCTCCAGGTACCTCCGGAGGGCCAGCAGCGCGGCGTGGTGCTCTGCGGGAATCCAGTCCCCCGGGTCGAGCCCCGATGCATCAGGCTCCGCGCGGGTCCACCAGGTCACCCGGCAACCGGGGTTCAGCGGCTTCACGAGGAAGACATTCATGTGGCCCTCCACCGGCAGGCCCCCGGTTACCCGCGACACGACGGCGAGATCATCGTCGTCGCAGCTGATGAAGCGCTCCTGAACCTTGGTGCCGTCCGCACGCTCGAGCACGCGCACGTCGCGCACCGGATGGCTGCGCACGTACTGCGGGTGCCACCGGCTGATGGCCGAGGGGTCACGAAGCACCGCCCACGCCGTCTCCGGCGCGACCGCGATGTCGATCGACACCTCGTAGTCCGGCATGCCCGTCGCTAGGCGGGCGCGCCCGCCTTCTCCTCCACCGGCACGAAGTCGAGTTCGGTGACGATCTCGATGGCGGCGGCCACCGAGCGGGCGTTCGGGCAGTGGTGCGCGTGGATGGAGTTGCAGCGCTCGGCTGCCTCGCGGTGCTCGGGAGCGGCCTTGAGGGTGTAGCGCACGATGATGCGGCGCAGGCGCAGCACGTTGTCGTCGTCCACCCCCACCTCGCCGATGGCGTCCGCAACCAGGTCGTCGCCGGTCGCCGTGATGCCCCGGGCCTTGAGCGTGCCGCCAAAGGTGCCGATCAGGCAACCGGCCACGGAGGCCACCAGGTAGTCGAGGGTGCCGGGATACTCGGGCACCGTGCCGGGCTCGAAGCCGTAGTGCTCGCCCTGCCACCCAGGAACGCCGAACGTCACGTCGGTGCCGGTCATCTCCAGATGGGCCCTGCGAATGGGCGCCTGCTCGCGGGTGAGGTGCACCCGCACCTCGTGAATCTGGTCCTTCGCCATCAGTCCTCCGATCCGGGGTCGCTCGTCAGGTCAATGATACGGGCGGCGCCGGCCCCGAACCCGGCGGCACGCCTGGTTATTCCGCGTAGCGCTCATCCAAGCGGCGGTGGTCGGGCAGCCCCACCGCGTCCGTGATCTCCTCGAAGGTCATGAGCGCGGATGGATCTGGGCCCGACCCCGTGGCCGCAAGCGCCTCGTACGTGGTGCGGAGCGCGTGGCCTGCGGCCAGGATGCCGCTGATGCCCCACAGCACCAGCCGGAAACCCATGTCACCGAGGTCCGGGGTGGGGACGATGGGCGTCCTTCCCCCCTCCACCATGTTCGCGACCGGGCAGCACCCCGCAAGCTCCGAGCCGATGCGGCGAAGCTCGTCGCGGTCGAGGGGCGCCTCGACGAAGATGGCGTCGGCCCCCAGATCGGCGGCGGCCCGCCCGCGGGCGATGGCCTCATCCAGGCCCTCGAGCCCCCGGGCATCGGTGCGCGCAATGAGGAAAAGGTCGATGCCCTGCGCCCTCAGGTCGGTGACGGCGCGGATCTTCGCGAGCCACTCCTCCCGGGGAACGATGCTCTTGCCGTCCATGTGCCCGCAGCGCTTTGGCCACTGCTGGTCCTCGATGATGATCCCTGCTGCGCCGGCGCGATGCAGCAGCCGCGCCGTGCGCGCAGCGGACAGGGCATTCCCGTACCCGGTATCCGCGTCAACGATCACCGGGGTGCCCGGCACAGCCGCCACGAGGTCGCGCGCGGCATCGGTGATCTCGGTCTGGCTGAGGTAGCCGAAGTCCGGAAGGCCGAGGCGGGATGCCGCAACCGAGTAGCCGGACACCACGAGGGCCTCGAAGCCCGCCTGTACGGCAAGGCGCGACGACAGCCCGTCGTACACGCCGGGCAGCACGAGTGGTGCGGGGCCATCGGCCAGGGCGCGCAGGCGCTCAGCGCTCATCCGCCCCCCAGCATGGCGTCCTCCCGGCGTCGCAGGAAGCGCAGCACCGCTGCGAGCGAGCCGAGATAGCCCAGCGTGAGCGCAGCCCCGTTCGTGAACCATCCCAAGGGGTAGCCCACGAAGTACGCCGAGGCCAGCGCGAGCAGGAAGACGACCCCCAGGGGGATCACGTGCACCATCTGCCAGCTGTTCATCGGGATGGGCCGGGGGTGCAGCCGCACGCGCAGGCCGATGGTGACTGCGGCCATGATTGCGTAGCCGGTGAACGCGCCAGCCAGGAAGAGCAGGATGTCCCAGGGGTCCGGCGGGTGGCCCTGGAAGTGCACGTCGAGGCCGGCTGAGGCAAAGGTGGCCAGCGTGAAGCCGTACGGCGGCCCCATCTGCACGAGCAGGGCCCGCAGCCCGAGGCGATAGTCCTCGTCGCGCTTCCCGGCGTCTCCGCTCACGGCCCGGCGGCGGTGTCCTTCCCCACCACCACGACCACGTCGGCCTCGCCGATGGCGTCGCTCGCCACGCCATCGAGCGGCGGTGCGCTCGTGATGCCGAGGTCCTTGGCCACGTTCTGAGCGATGGCCTGCTTGCCGGGCCGCCACATCACCACCGACTTCGCGAGGTCCTCGTCGTTGGCGTCGCCCACCTGCCCCACCCGGTACCCCGCGGTCTCCACCTTGGGCGCCACGCGGTCGGCGGCCGCACCGGTGACGCCGCTGGCATTGAGCACCGCCACCGTGTAGGCCGCGCGGTCCTGTATCGCCGGTGGGTTCTCGGGCACGACCGCATCCGGATCGGCCCCCAGCGGGCCGTTGGCGGGCTTGGTGATCGACCCGGTGCCGGCTGTGCCGGTCGACGACACATCGCCGCGGATCACGAACCACCAGCCGGCGAAGCCACCGACCACGATGATGGCCAGCACCCCCGCGATGATGCCGATGGTGGGGCCATTGCCGGTGCTGCTCGGCATCGGGAGACCGCCCTGCGAGATGCCCTCGCGGCCCGACAGAGCCTGTGTGCGATCACTGGCCACGGGGGCGGAGCTGCCGAGGCCCTTCTGGGCGCGCGACTCGAGGCCGTCGATGATTGTCTTCCGACGCCACGCCACGAGCAGCAGCCCGAGCGCCCCGAAGAGCGCGACGAACATCACGATTGTCGCGGTGATCATGATCCAGTCAGATGACATCAGGCGCCTTCTCCGGGGACCGGCGGCGCGTCACCGCCGGTGACGACGGGTGTCGTCGAACGGGATCCTGCCGAATCCTCCGGCGTCGTGGCGCTGTCGCCGAACATCGTCGTCAGCGTGACCGCCTTCAGGCCCTTCGACTTGAGGCCCGAGATCATCGACGGCAGGGCATCCGCGGTGGTGGCGATGGCGTGCAGCACGACGATCGATCCCTTCTGCGAGGCACTCACCACTCGCTGCGTGAGGGTGGCGGCATCGGGCTTCTCGTAGTCGGATGGGTCGACATCCCACATCACGATCCACCGATAACCCAGCTTGCCGGCAGCCTGCTCGATTCCGGTGCTGAGGGCCCCGTACGGCGGTCGGTAGAAGGGCACGCTCGACACGCCGAGGAAGCGATCGGTGGCAGCGTTGCCAGACAGGTCGGTCCTGGCCTCGGACTCACTGGTGGTCGTGCTCGTTCGGTGTCCCCAGCCATGGCTGCAGAGGGTGATCACGCCATCGGCCACCGCAGCCTGCACCTTCTTCGCAAGCGTCTCGGACCAGGTCTTGACGTTGATGCCGTTGAGGCAGAAGGTACCGCCCGACTTCGTACGCCTCAGGACGTCGATGATGCGGGAAACGCCAACCTCGTCAAGGCCATCGTCGAACACCAGCGCCACGTAGGGCTTCTTGGTGCTGACCGAGCGAACCACCTCGGCGCGTCCCGGCCCCGGCTCGGGTGGCAGCAGGAAGACCCCGGAGCGCGCAATCCTGCCCGAGTCGTCGCGCACCTCCACGTAGCCAGGGATGGAGCCTGCTCGGGTTGCACGGGCGACCGCCGGGGGCACCGGCAGCGCCTTGGCGGCGGCCGTCCACGACCCCGCTATGCGCGCCGCGGCCTTCGGGATGGCGACGAGGCGCATCTGCAGGTCGTCGCCGCCCGTGGCCGTGACCGCGATCACCGACTCCTTCGGCGCGGGCAGCTGCGGCTTCGGGGGCCTTGCGAACACCTGAAGGGCCGGGACGTCAGCAATCGCCCCGGCATCCTGCGAGCCACCACTGTCGCGCGCCGACCAGGCGATCGCGCCGACCACTGCGATGACCGCCACCAGCACGACGAGAAAGGCGTTGCGGCGGCGGCGGCGCAACTGGCGGGAACGGTCGCCATCGGGCGGCCGCCGGTCGCGGCCAGAGGAGCGCGATGAGTCGCGAGGGCTCACGGGGCGCGATGGTAGCGCCCGCGCCCGGCGCCCCCGGGGCGCGGCTAGGCTTATTCCCATGCACGAATGGACTGGACTCTCACGGGGACGCGCGCTCGCCGTCACCACCGCCCGCGACCCGCGGGAATTCCCCGTGGGGCTCTTCCACCGCGATCCGGTGCCGCCGCCCAACCAGGGCCCCGGAGCCTTCATGTGGTTCGCCGACGACGCCGAGGCCGCCGACTTCATGGTCGAGGTGGTGCCGCGCCTGCTCCTCGACCCCGACAGCTGGCCCGACTTCGACGAGCTGGTCGCCACCACGCGCGAGGTGGTGCACGGAGTTCCGGCCGGATCCGTGGGCCCGATGGATGCCCTGCGCGAGCTCGCACCTCACTGGGGCGCGCGGGCGCACTTCGTGTGGTGGGGAACCTTCGACGAGCTGCCGACCGGGTCGAGCGACTTCGGACGGCTGGTGCGCCTCCAGTACCTCGAGCACGAGGACGATCCGGAGCAGGAACGTGACATCCCCGATGACGAGCTCGACGCCCTCGTGACGTTCCTGAGGGTCTACCCCGACTAGGGGCGCAGGGCGCCGGCTACGCCGGCACCGAAGTCGTCCACGGCCGCATCCGCGGAGTCGGCATCGGGAGCATCCCGGATGCGCCGGATGATCTCGCTGGCGATCACCACACCGTCGGCCAGCTCGCCGATCTGCTCGGCCTGGTCGGGCGTGCGCACGCCGAATCCGACGACCACGGGAACGGGTATGTGCCTGCGCGCGCGATCCACGAGCGCCCGCAGGCGGTCGTCCATGGTCATCTCGCCGCCCGTCACCCCCGTGACGGCCACGAGGTAGACGAAGCCCTCGGCGCTCTCGCCGATCTCGGCCATGCGGGCGTCGTCGGTGGTCGGCGCCGCGAGGGCGATCAGCGCCACCCCGGCCGCGCGCGCGGCGTCGCGCACCTCGGCGGCCTCGTCCACCGGGAGGTCGGGGATGATGATTCCGGCCACGCCCTTGTCCGCGGCAGCGCCGAGGAACTCGCGCGCGCCCTGCGCGATGACCGTGTTGAAGTAGGTCATCACCACCACGGGTGGCCCATCGCGCAGTTCGCCGGCAATGTCCAGCACGTCCGACGGCCGGGTGCCGGCGTCGAGTGCAGCCTGGCCGGCCGCCTGGATGGTCGGCCCATCGGCCAGCGGGTCAGAGAACGGGATGCCCAGTTCGATGATGTCGGCGTGTTTCGCGAGGATCTGCGCGTGGCGCCGGCTGGCATCGATGTCCGGGTACCCGCCCATAACGTACGGCACGAAGAGCGGGCCCCCGGCGTCGCGGAACACCTGCTCCAGGCGCTCGGCGCCTGACTCAGGCACTGGCGTCGATCCCCAGCGCCGCACCCGCCTGATCGACGTCCTTGTCGCCGCGACCCGACAGGCACACCAGCACCGGGCCGGCGGCGCGCAGGGTCGCCGCCCCGTCGCGCACGTGGGCGAGCGCATGGGCCGTCTCGAGGGCCGGGATGAGCCCCTCCATGCGGGAGCACTCGAGGAAGGCCGAGAGCGCCGCCTCATCGGTGGCGTTCACGTAGCTGACGCGACCGATGTCGCGCAGGTGCGAGTGCTCGGGCCCCACGCCCGGGTAGTCGAGCCCGGCCGACACCGAGTGCGCCTCGGCCACCTGGCCGTCGGGGTCCTGCAGCAGGTACGAGTACGAGCCATGCAGCACTCCGGGGCGCCCCTGCGCGAGCGATGCGCCATGACGACCCGATGGACCCTCGCCCCCGGCCTCCACGCCCACGAGGGCCACGTCGGCGTCATCGAGGAAGCCGCGGAAGATGCCGATGGCATTCGACCCGCCGCCCACGCAGGCCACCACGCTGCCCGGCAGGCGCCCGGTCTCCGCGAGCATCTGGGCCCGCGACTCGATGCCGATGACCGACTGCAGGTCGGCCACGATCTCGGGGTACGGCGCGGGTCCCACGGCCGATCCGATGATGTAGTGGGTGGTGTCCACGTTGGTCACCCAGTCGCGGATGGCCTCGCTGGTGGCGTCCTTGAGCGTGCCGCTGCCGGAATCAACCGGGTGCACCTCGGCGCCCAGCATGCGCATGCGGATCACGTTGAGTCGCTGCCGCTGCATGTCCGTGCGCCCCATGTAGACGCGACAGCCGAGCCCCACGAGCGCCGAGGCGGTCGCGGTGGCCACGCCGTGCTGGCCCGCGCCGGTCTCGGCGATGATGCGCTGCTTGCCCATGCGCTTCGCCAGGAGCACCTGGCCGAGCGCGTTGTTGATCTTGTGCGCGCCCGTGTGGCAGAGATCCTCGCGCTTGAACCACAGGCCGTCGTCGATGCCCCAGGCCTCCTCGAGGCGGCGGGCGCGGTAGAGCGGCGTTGGGCGGCCGACGTAGTGCCCCAGCAGCACGCCGAGCTCGCTCAGGTAGTCCGGGTCCTCGCGGTAGCGCTCGTAGGCCTCGGTGAGCTCGTCGAGCGCCCCGATGACCGTCTCCGGCACGTATCGGCCCCCGTACGGCCCGAACCTCATGTTCACGCTCATGCCGCCTCCTCTATGGCCGCCGCGCGGGCTGCATCGGCGAACGCCTGCACCCGACCTGCATCCTTGCGCCCCACGACGTCTCCCTCCACCCCGCTGGACACGTCGAGGACGAATGGCCGCACCCGGCGGACCGCATCGCCCACCACCTCGGGGGTGAGACCGCCGGCCAGCGCGAAGGGCCGCTGCGGCCGGCGGCGCTCGAGCAGCGTCCAGTCGGCGCGCACCCCGGTGCCCCCATGGGATCCGGGCACCGCGGCGTCAAACAGCACGAGATCGCAGTCGAGCCGCTCGACGCCCTCGATGGAGGCAGCATCCTCGAGCGGCACCGCGACCGTGATGGGCACGCCGACCGCATCGGCGACGACGGCGAGGTCGGCCACTGCGTGCAGTTGCACCCGCGTGAGCGCGCAGGCGTCCACCGCGCGGGCGACCGCCTCAGGCGCCGGGTTCACGAACACGCCCACGCGCTCGATGCCGTCCGGCACCTCGCGCATCACGGCGATCGCGCCGGCGGGGCCGAGGGCCCGCGGTCCGTGCGGCGTCATGACGGCGCCGACCGCCCACGCCCCCGCGAGGACGCACGGCTCCACATCTGCGGGGTGGGTGACCCCGCAGAACTTGATGCGCTGATCGGGCAACACGTGCTGCAGAGTAGTCCGCCGGGGGCCGGGGCCGCGGTACACTCCCCCGGATGCCCTGCGTTCCGTGCACCACAGCGACAAGGAGACTCGACGATGGCGAGCCTTCCCAACATTCGTCGCCACGCCAGGCGGACTTCGCCGTCCGCCCTGGTCGCCCCTGAGCGCGACCGCCCGGACGTCCAGCGCCTCGAGGCCCACGGCCTCACCTGGCTGAACATCGAGGAGCCCACGGACGCCGAGACGGCGTGGCTCGCCGAGCACCAGGACTTCCACCCCCTCGACCTCGAGGACGTCCTCTCGCGCCGTCGCCAGCGCTCGAAGATCGACGAGTACGACGACTACGTGTTCCTGGTGCTGCACTTCCCGCGCTTCGACAAGCGCACGGGGCGCCTGCAGGCAACCGAGCTCAACGTGTTCATCGGCCCCGGGCTCCTCATCACCATCCCGAAGGAGCCGCTCAAGCCCATCTCCGCCCTGTGGTCGCGGTGCGAGCAGCGCGACGACGCCAGGTTTGACTTCATGTCGAAGGGCTCGGGCTTCCTGCTCTACGAGATCGTCGACCAGATGTTCGACTACTGCTTCCCGATCCTCGACAAGATCGGCTTCAAGCTCGACACGCTGGAAGACGCCATCTTCGAGGGCCAGAGCAACGAGCTCGTGCGAGATATCTCCAACGTCAAGCAGGAGATCATCAACTACCGCAAGATCATCAAGCCGCAGCGCCCCACGCTGCGCATGCTCGAGCGCGCCGTGCAGCGCTACGCGCCCGACGACCTGGAGATCTACTTCGACGACATCGTCGACAAGAACGAGCGCATCTGGGACTCCCTCGAGAACTACAAGGAGGTGGCCGACGCACTCGAGGCCACCAACGAGTCGGTCATCACCCACCGCCTCAACGCGATGCTTGCGCTCCTCACCATCATCTCGGCGGTCATCCTGCCGCTCACGCTGATCACGGGCTTCTACGGCATGAATATCGACGGCCTCCCCTTTGCGCACAATGGAGTGGCCTCGTTCATCATGTTGCTCGTGGTGATGGTGGTGCTGGCCGGCGGCGTGCTCTGGTACTTCCGCAGGCGCAAGTGGCTGTAGACGGTCCGACGGGACGGCAGATCATGTGGGCGCCATGGAGAATGGCCTACGTGTCCGCCGAGAACGACCACGAATACGAGGGGCCCCGCTGCGTGTTCTGCGAGCTGCCCGCGATCGGCGACGACCCGGGGGCTCTCATCCTCGCCCGCGGGAAGCACTGCTTCGTGATCCTGAACGCCTACCCCTACGCATCGGGGCACCTGATGGTCGTCCCATACGCTCACCTCGACCGCCTCACCGACCTCGCACCCGAGGCCGTTGTTGAGATGATGGACCTCGCCCGCACCGCCCAGGACGTCCTGCAGGGGGCATTGAGGCCGCACGGCTTCAACCTCGGCATGAACCAGGGGGCGTCTGCGGGGGCCGGCATCGAGGCGCACCTGCACCTTCACCTGGTGCCCCGGTGGTCCGGCGACACCAACTTCATGTCCGTGACGGGAGATGTGCGCGTGATGCCCCAGAGCCTCGAAGAGACCTACACCCTGCTGAAGCCGGGGTTCGGCGCATGACGCTGCTGCCGGAGGTGTTCAAGGCCTACGACATCCGCGGTCTGTACGGCGACGAGATCGACGAGGAGGGCGCCGAGCGCGTGGGGCGCGCCTTCGTGCAGGTGACCGGCGGCGGGCGCGTGGCCGTGGGACACGATGTGCGGCTGTCGTCGCCCGGCATCAGCGCGGCGTTCATCCGCGGGGCGCTGTCGGCCGGCGCCGACGTGACGGCCCTCGGGCTTGCCGCCACCGAGATGGTCTACTTCGCCGTGGACGAGGGCGGCTACGACGCCGGGGCGGTCATCACCGCCAGCCACAACCCGCCCGCATACACCGGCGCCAAGATGGTCACGGCCGGAGCCCTGCCGCTGTCCGGCGACACGGGCATCTCGGAGATCGGGCGCCTGGCCCTGGCCGGCGAGCCCACTCCCGCCGCCGCCCCGGGCAGCGAGTCGGCGGACGACGGCCTGCTCGGTCGTTTCGTGGACCGCTGCATGCAGTTCGTCGACCCCTCGGCCATCACCGGGCTCAAGGTGGTGCTCGACGCCGCCAACGGGATGGCCGGCGTGTACCTGCCCCCGGTGCTGGAGCGCATCTCCATCGACGCCGTGCCGTGCTTCCTCGACCCCGATGGGCGCTTCCCCCACCACGAGCCGAACCCGCTGCTCGAGGAGAACCGCGCGTTCATCGAGGGGGCGGTGGTGGAGAACGGCGCCGACCTCGGCATCGCCTGGGACGGTGACGCCGACCGCTGCTTCTTCATCGACGAGAAGGGCGGGTTCGTGGCGGGCGACTTCCTCACCGCGCTCCTCGCCCGCCACATCCTGGGGCAGGTCGGCCCGTCGGTGGTGGTCTACGACCTGCGCGCCTCATGGGCCGTGCGCGACGCCATCATCGAGGCCGGTGGCACGCCGGACGAGTTCCGCGTGGGCCACGCCTTCATCAAGCGCCGCATGCGCGAGGTGGATGCCGTGTTCGCCGGCGAGGTGAGCGGCCACTACTACTTCCGCGACTTCTCGTACGCCGACTCGGGGCTCATCCCCGCGCTCATGGTGATGGAGATGGTGGCGACCTCGGGCCGCCCGCTGTCGGAGATGGTGGCGGCGCTTCGGGAGCGCTACCACATCTCAGGGGAGATCAACTCCACGGTCGCCGATGCCGGGGCGGCGATCGACCGCCTTCGGGCACGCTACGCGGACGGCCGGCAGGCCGAGGTCGACGGGTTGTCCGTGGCCTATGACGACTGGCACTTCAACGTGCGCCCCTCGAACACCGAACCGCTCCTACGCCTCAACCTCGAGTCCCTGGTCTCCGAGGCCGACATGGAGCGGAAGCGGGACGAGGTGCTCGCGATCATCAGGGAGGGCTGAGATGGCCGAGATCGAGATTGATGGCGAGCGCTATCGCCTCATGGTGGACCACGACCTGTGCATGGGCACGCGCGTCTGCATCGCGCGCCTGCCGGGCGTGTTCACGGTGGATGACGACACCAACCTGTCCAGCGCGAGTGACGACGTGCTCGACCCGTCGCTGGCAGATGCCGTGCGCGAGGCGGTGGACGACTGCCCGCAGGAGGCCATCCGCCTGGAGAAGCTGGGCTGAGCACGCCCGGGGCGGCATCGCCGGACGCGGTGATCCGCGCCCGGGCCATCGAGGTGCGCTACCAGCGCGGCGGCACGCTCGCCGTGAGCGGCGTGAACATCGACCTCCGCGCCGGTGCGGGCCTGCTGATCACCGGCGACCGCGGATCGGGAAAGTCGAGCGTGCTGCGCGCCGTGCTGGGCCTTGCGGGGCCCGGCGGCGACATCACGGTGCTGGGCGCCCCCGCGGGTGACCCCGCCACGCTGCGCCGCATCGGCTGGGCGCCGCAGGCCTGGCCCTTCGCCTTCGGACTGCGCGCCCGCGACATCGTGCGCATGGTGGCCGAGCTCGGCGGGCTCGGGCCCGCCGAGGCGGATCGGGCGATCGACGAGATGGCGGTGGAGGCGCCCGACGCCCGCGTGGAGTCGCTCGAGATGGAGGACGTGCGCCGCATCTGCATGGCCTGCGCGGTAATGGGGGAACCGGACCTGCTGGTGCTTGACGACCCATGGGAGTTCCCCGAGACCACCGACGCCATCCGGCGCGCCATGGCGCGCGGGGCCGCGGTGCTCGCGGCGTCATCCGACCCTGGCGGGCTCTCCGGGCTGCTCGGCGCGGGCATCCACCTCGTGGAGGGAAGCCCCGCATGAACCCCACGCTCGTCATCGGACGCGTGGAGGCCCGCGGCATCGGCCATCGCCGTTGGTTCCTCGCGATGCTGGTGCTCGGCGCGGCCGTCATCGTGGCCGGCGCGGTGCTGGCGGGCACCCGCGACGGCCTCGCCGCCCCCGACACCATGCGCTCGTGGACCGCGGCCGTCTACCTCGTCGGTGGCCTGCTCGTCGCGGCCACGCTTGGCGCGAGCACGGTGAACCGCGATGCCGACGGGGGCTGGCTCGGCCTCCAGGTCGTCACCGGCACGCCCCGGACGACGGTGACGCTCGCGCGCATCGCCGGGCGTCTCGTGGCGCTCATCGCGGTGTTCGCCATCTGGATGGTGATCGCCGCGATCTGCTCTGCGGCGATCGGCCAGGGGGGCGATGGCACGCTGTTCGTCCACGGCCTCGCGATGCTCGAGAACATGGTCCTGGTGCTCGTCACCGCCGCGCTGTGCAGCGTGGCGCTCGGCCCGGTGGCATCGGGAATCGTGGCGATCTTCTTCTACGTCTCGTGCCTGTCGCTCGTCAACCTCATGGCGGCACTTGACGACGGCGTGATCGGCACCGCGTGGAGCGGGCTCATCACGGGCCTGTACTACCTCTTCCCACGCGCCATCACCTCGCCGATGCTCAGCGACATGCAGGCCCGCGGAGCCGCGGGCGTGGCCGGGGCGCAACTCGAGATCAACGGCAACATCGTGCTCGTGCCGCCGTCATCATGGCTCACGGTGCTCTGGACCCTGCTCTGGTGCGCGGTGATCGCCGTGGCTGCGGCGCTGTCGTTCCGCCGCCGCGCCCTCTCATAGGGACGCTCCCGCAGGGCGCCGCGCACCGCTAGCGCAGGCCGGGAATCTTCTTCTGGGGGGCCCTCACCAGTCGCAGGTTCCACTTCGTGAGCGACGAGAACGCGCATGCGTACCCCGTGACCTCGCTCGTGCAGGTGGTTCCGGGCGTCGACTGGTTGCCCTCCGTTCGGTAGCTGTTCCCGATGCTCACGTTCTGCTGCGACCGACTCCCCACTGCGCCCCACGGAATCGCCGCGTTCTCCGAGCCGCTGTCGATCCCGAGGATCTCGGGGAAGCCGAACAGTCCGTCCACGCATGCCGACCCCGCCGTCGCCTCATCCACCTGGAGGCGCTCGAGGTAGAGGGACCGCGTCGTGGTGCCGTTCCCGCGCGTGCCGAAGGTGGCCGTGCCCGGGAGGCTCTGTCCATCGGGCCTGCAGGCGGATGATGGCCGGAGGGTGAAGCAGCTGTCGATGTCGGGGTTGTACGAGAGGCTCGATGCGAAGTTGATCGTCACGGGAAGCGGCGGGATGGAGATGGACTTCCCGGCAGCGGACGCCAGCACCGGACGCCTGCTCGCGAAGTAGACGACCGTGGCCGAACCGGTCCGGTTGCATAGCCCGGGCTCGGCGTCGACATCGATGGTCGAGCTCAGGATCGCGCTCTGCACGCCGGTCAGGTAGGCATTGAACGTCTGCTGCCGCACGGTGAAGTTGGGCCGCTTCGGGCGCGTGACCTTCTTCTTCTTCCACCGGATGATCTCGATCACGGGCGGCGGCTTCTTCGGGATGAGCGGCGCGATCTCGAGGTCGTCGGTCGCGGGGGGCGTGGCCTTCGGCGGGATGAGCGGCACGATCTCGAGGGGGTCGGAGGATCGGCTGAGCAGCGGCACGGGCTTCACGCCGTGGCTCGATGCCGGCGGCGGCGACCCCAGCGCCGCCGGTGCGCACAATAGCGCCGCGGTTCCGGCGCCTGCGAGGATGACGGCGCTTCGCCAGCCCATGCCCATCACCGTACCAGATCCCCCGCCGGGAACGGCCTACGAGGCGGTGACGGCCTCGCGCCCCACGCGCCCGTAGGTGGTGTTGCGCTCCACGGGCGTGCGCCCGCCCCCGCGGATGAGGTCGCCGATGCGATCGCGGGTGAGGCCCAAGGGCGTCTGCACGGTGGTGGCGTGCGCCACGCGCTCCTCCACCAGGGTGCCGGAGAGGTCGTCGAGGCCGAACCGCAGCCCCTCCTGCGTGATGTCCTCCTCCAGCATGACCCAGTGACCCTTGATGTGCGGCACGTTGTCGAGCACCAGACGCGACAGCGCGATGGTGCGCAGTTTCTCGTCGCGCGACGGGCCCGGCAGGTATGAGAAGTCGGTGTTGCCCGGCAGGAACGGCAGCGGGATGAACGCCTGGAAGCGGGCGGGGCTGCCGGCGGCGATGCCCTGGTCCTGCAGCGCACGCAGGCGGATCATGTGGTCCACCTTCTCCTCGGGGGTCTCGAAGTGCCCGAAGAGCAGCGTCGCATTGGTGGGCAGGCCCAGGGCGTGGGCATCGCGGTGGACGTCCAGCCATACCTCGGCCGGCACCTTGCGGTCGGCGATGATCTTGCGCACGCGCGGGCTGAACACCTCGGCGCCACCACCGGGCATGCTGTCGTGGCCCGCGGCGATGAGGCGCTCGAGCGCCTCGCGCGGGGTCATCTTCGCCATGCGCGCCACGAACTCCACCTCCACGGCGGTGAGCGCCGTGAGCGACACGTGCGGCAGCGCGGCCTTGAGCTCGCGAAAGAGGTCCTCGTAGTACTCGAGGGTGTACTCCTTGGTCATCCCGCCCACGATGTGGAGCTCGGTGATGCCGAGGTCGGAGATCTGCTGCGCTCGGTCCACGAGCTGGTCGACCGAGTAGGCATATGCCCGCGGGTCGTGGTCGGTCCACACGGCGAACGCGCAGAACCCGCACCCCACCACGCAGATGTTCGTGGGGTTGAGGTAGCCGTTGACGTTGTAGGTGACCTCGTCGCCGTGCATGCGGCGGGCGACGGCCTCGGCAGCGGCCCCGAGGTCGTCCAGCGGGGCCTGCTCGTAGAGGGCCACGGCCTCGTCGGCGCTGATGCGCTCGCCCTCCGCGGCCTTGGAGAGGATGGCGTCGATCATGGGGCCGATGGTAGCGCCGGTTCGCGCTACCTTTGCCGAGTGCAGCCGTTCGCGTTGAAGGAATGGGCAACCGTCATCGCCGCCATGCTGGCGGGCGACCAGGTGGTGATGCTGCGAAAGGGCGGCATAGGCGAGAAACGGTTCGACGTACCGCACCGGGAGTTCCTGCTGCTGCCCACCCACGTGCACCAGCGCCCCGACCTGCTGGCGCCCGAGGTGGCCGAGCGGTGGCCCGACCTGCTGAGCGTCACCGAGGAGCCGCCGCGGGTGGGCATCGCCGCCTGGTGCGAGGTGGCCGACGTGCATGAGGTGAGCGAGCAGGCCGAGCTGGACGCTCTCGCACCGTTCCACGTGCTTGGCCCCGACTACGCAGCCGCGCGGCTGCGCTGGCGCCCGAAGCACCCGCTGCTGGTGATCGTGCCGCGCGTGCACCGCGTGGCACCTCCCCTCCCCCTCGATGTGTCTCCGGACATGCGCGGCTGCCGCAGCTGGGTGGAGGTGCCCCTGCCGATTCCCGCTGCCGATGCGGTGCTGGGCGACGCGCGGTTCGCCGAGGTGCGCGCGCAGGTGGGTGCGGCGCTCGCCGCCACCCGTCCGGAGTCACCTCACGGCGCCCCTGCGCTGGGCTAGCCTGCACGCGTGCCGTACGCGGACGACTTCGATTCAGTGCTCGCCGAGCTGGCGCCCGACTGGGCATCGCTCGAGTGCTACCTCACCGTTGACGACCCGCTTCGCCTCGCCGAGGCCCGCGTGGCCCTTGCGCGCGCGAATGGGCGTCCGGTCCGCGAGGATGCCGACCATGACTTCGCGCTCACGGTGGCCAGCACACACGGCCGCGGTGCGCGCGCCGGCGTGGTGCGCTCGGCGCTTCGCACGCTCGACGACCTGGGCGTGACCGGCCGCATCTGGATGGGCGCGGCGTACGACTCGCTTCGCCCCGCCCCCGCCCACCGGTACGGCCCCTAGCCGTGTACCGCGACGAGGACGACCTGCAGCTGCTCGCCGAGGTGGCGGGCGTGCTCGACCAGGTGGTGATGGACGCCGGGCTCTCATCCGGGTCGTACCTGCTGCTGCGCTCGCTCGCGCGTGAGCCCGACGGCCGGCCGATGACCTCGCTGGCCGAGGAGTTCGGCGCGGAACCCGACGAGATCGCCGCCGCCGCGAAGTCGCTGTCGGTGGCGGGACTGGTGGACGTGGAGGGCACCGGCGTAGTGGCCACCGCCGTGGGCCGGCAGGCCGTCGAGGAGATCGACGCCAAGGGCAACGAGGCGATTCGCGAATACGTTCTGGAGCGCCCGCACTCGGCCACCATCTACGGCCTCGTCGCATCGATGCAGGCGGGGCGCTTCACCGTGGAGGACCTCATCGACTTCCTCATGGAGGACGAGGCCGCCGAGGACTGACCCCGGCGCGCCGTGCGGCGCCGGATGCGTCGGGGGGCATGCGTAACCTCACTGCCCATGCGCTATCGGGAGATTCCCGGCACGGGCATCCGCGTGTCGGAAGTGGCGTTCGGCGCCGAGCCGTTCGCCGTCGGCTGGTGGGGAGACAACGGGGACGACGAGGCGGTGCGACTGCTGCACGCCGCGCTCGACCGGGGCGTCACGCTGTTCGACGCATCAGATCGTGACGGCGAGGGCCGCGTGCAGCACGTCCTGGGCCGCGCCTTCGCCGGGCGGCGCGACAGGGTGGTGCTCGCCACCCGCGTTGGCTACGCCTGGCAGGACGCCGAGCCGCGCAGGCCCGGGCGCCCAATGCCCCAGGACTTCCGCCCCGACGCCATCCGGGCAGCCGTGCGTGCCAGCGCCGAGCGCATGGGAGGCATGATCGACATCTGCGAGCTCCACCATCCCCCGCGCCGGGCGCTGGCCGACGACGTGCTCGCGCAGGCGATGGACGAGCTCGTGACCGAGGGCACAGTGCGCGCGTTCGGCGTGGCCGTCCCGCAGGGCGCCCGCCCAGGTGATGGCCGCCGCCTCATCCGGCAGAAGCGATTCCCCGTGATCGACGTGGAGTTGGGTATGCTCGGCCACGACCCCGGGGCCGAGATCGCAGGCCTTGCGCAGGCCGCGGGCTCGTGCGTGATCGCCCGCGGGGCCCACTGCCGGGGCCTGCTGGAGGGCAAGTACTCCCGCGAGACCACCTTCCCGCCCGGCGACCCGCGTGCCGACATCACGCGCGAGTGGCTCGAGGAGGGCCTGCGCCGCGTGAGCACCCTCGACTTCCTGCATGCCGCCGGACGGCCGTGGAGCCTCGGGCAGGCGGCGATGCTCTGGGTGCTCTCGCGCCCCGGCGTGGCGTCGGTGGTCACCCCGATCACTTCCGAGGAGCAACTCGACGAGTTCACCCGCGCCATCGACCTTCCCCCGCTGTCGGATGACGACCTCGCGCGCATCGAGGCGCTCATCGAGTCGGACTTCCAGCCCGAGCCGGCAGCGGAGGCCGGGGACGGGGCACCCGCGGACGGGGCTTCGGGCGGGGGCGACATGACGCCCGAGGGCGGCGGCACCGATGGCGCAGAGGCCATCGGGCATCTCGCGGCCGCGACGGCGCCTGCGGAGACGGCGGCGGGAGCGGGGGCTACCGCAGTGGCGTGACGTGGGCGCGGGCCATCTCGTCCGCGGCCTCCACGATGCCGGGCATGGCCTCGGCGAGCATCGTGCCGAGTGACGCCCCGAGCCCCGCGGCATCGGCCGCGCGCTCCACCTCGATCAGGGCCTGCAGCAGCGAGGGATCGAGCGAGTCCTGACGCTCCACGAGGGGCTCGGTGAGTCCGGCAAACGTGGCGTAGGCCGCATGGGCGCGCTCCTGGATGGCCGCGGCCTCATCGAGGTCGACGAGCGAGGCGATGATGCGACGGGGGTCCTCCCGCCATGTGGCCAGCTCATCGGCTGCCGTAGCAGCGCGCCCGAGCGCCTCGACCGCTGCCGGCATGTCGCCGACCCACGCCGCCATGGCGTCTGCTGGAGCGCGGAATGCGCGGAGTGCCGCGGCGTCGACGGCGTCGTCGACCAGCTCCGCGGCGAGGCCGGCCTGCGCGACGTCGCGGAACCGGGTGAGCGACGGCTCGGGATCGAGCGCGTCATCGAGACAGAGGAACGCCGGGCCCTCGAGCGCCACGAGCCACGCGCGCCCGCCTGCGCCCGGGCGCACCGCCCGCAGCCCCAGCATGGGCACGCCCGCCACGCCCACCGCGGCCTCGCGCGCGGCCATCATGGCGCCCTCCATGCGGGCGATGTCGAGGTCCCCGCTCATCGCAGTGCCCTTCCGGGGCGGGCGTACACTCGCCCGCGATGAACGCCCCCGCCAGGCGCCCCGCCACCGACCCGCATGCCGCACCCGCTGCTGCCCCGACGGCCGCGGAGCTGGCGCAGGCCCTGCCCGACGCCCTCGAGCGCCGCGAGCGCGTGACGCTCGAGGCCACCGGAAGAGATGCAGGCGTGCTGCTCATCCTCTTCGACGTCGATGACGCGGGTCACGTGGTGCTCACCAAGCGGTCGCAGTTCGTGGCCAATCACAAGGGCGAGATCTCGCTGCCCGGTGGCAAGTTCGAGCCCGAGGACGTCGACCTCCTCGGATCGGCCCTGAGGGAGACCGAGGAGGAGATCGCCGTGCCGAGATCGTCCCTCACCGTGCTCGGGCCGCTCGATGACGTGCACACCATGGCGAGCGGCTTCACCGTGAGCCCCTGGGTGGCCCATCACGCGGGCGGGCGCCCGGCGATGACCCCGGAGGAAAGCGAGATCGCGCGCATCCTCGAGGTGCCGCTCGCAGACGTGCTGGCTGCCGATCGCCTCATCCCCGAACCCCCGACCATCGAGACGCTTCGCTACCCGCTGATGGGCGAGGACGTCTGGGGACTCACCGCGCGCATCCTCCGCACGTTCAGCGACGTGGTGCACCGGATCGCCGGGCCGGGCGCGGGACGCTAGGACCGGCCGCGGCCGCGAAGCTCGAGCGACGGCCGCGGCGGCAGGTCGGCCTCGTCGGTGGGCCCGCCGGCGCCGTCGATCGCCAGGAGCTCGAGCCGCACGATCTGGGCGTCGAGCTCCGGGATGCGGGGGTGCCCCTCCGGAAGCGCGGCCCGGTAGGCCACCACGCGATCACGGATCTGCAGGGCGAAGTGCGGCGTAGCAGCGCCCACGAGGCGCGCGAGCTCATCCTCGGAGGGGATGCCGTAGTCATGCTCCATGATCGTCATGAGGCGATCGTACAACTAGGGTTCGTGCATGACCTCTCTCATGCGCACTTCGACAGCGATTGCCGTGGCTTTGGCCGTGGGACTCGCAGGGACGACGAGCGCTGCGCAGGGGACGCTCTACAGCCCCGCGCCGACGCGCCTCGCCAATCCCGACACCACGGCCACGCAGTTGCTCAACCGGTTCTTCAGGGCGCTCGCGGCCGATAACGGGGTGAAGCTCGGGGCGCTGCTCTCACCGGCATGGATGATCCAGCGGGCCAACGGCACGTGGGCCACGCGCGCGCAGTACCTCGCAGCGCGGCCCGATGTGCGCCAGTACCAGATCGTCGACGTGATGGCGCGGTACGCCATGCCCACCCTGGTGGTGCGATCGCGCACCGCCACGCAGGAGGGAACCGCCAGCGGGGCCACCGTGACATCCCGGCTCGCGCCCCGTCTCTCGACGTTCACATGGCAGGGCGGGCGGTGGCGAATGACATCGCACGCCAACTTCAACCCGCCGGACTGACCGGCCCCCATGGGGGACCGCCCTCGGCGAGTCCCCACTGGCCTCGCCGCGCCTGCATCGCCTCGCGTTCGAGGCGGGCGAAGAGCGCCCTGTGCAGGGTGTTCGGAGGGAACGGGAACTGCTCCGCGGCGCCGAGCTGCACCAGGCGGGCGTTCACCATGACGCCTCCCACGTAGACGTAGGCGAGAAGGCGACCATGGGCGTCGCGCTCCTCGACATCGCTCACCAGCCGCACCACACGACCCTGGACCATGCGGCGGTTCATCGCGGCTGCCCGCGCCGCGAACCGCTCAACCGGCTTCCGGGGGTGGTGCAGCTCAGGCGTGTCGATGCCGATGTACCGGACGGTGCCGACTCCGGCCACCACGATGGTGTCGCCGTCGAGTACCCGTGCCACCCGCCCCACCCGCGTGCCCTGTGCATCAGAGGGCCCGCACCCAGCGGTGAAGAGTGTGGCGATCATGGCTCCACATGCGAGAATCCGCACCCCCAGACCGCGCGCAGAGGCCATCCTCTCGGCTAGCATGGAGGCTGCGCCGCAGTCGAAGGAGAGGCCGGTTGGGCCAGAGGGATGACGACAAGCTGGTGCGGCAGCTCTCGCTCGTCGCATTCCTGATGGCGCAACAGCGCCCCGTTACCGCGGAGGAGATCCACGAGGCGGTCGAGGGCTACGGCGGCATGAGCGAGCAGGCATTCCTGCGCCGCTTCTACTCGGATCGCTCCGAGCTCGAGGGCGTGGGCCTCAAGCTTGAGGTGGCGCGCCCAAGCGACGATCCATTCCAGGGCGACCTCTATGCGATGCCGCCCGAGAACTACTACCTGCCACCCATCGAGTTCGACGAGGCCGAGCTCAGCGCCCTTCACACCAGCCTCTACCTGCTGGAGGGCCAGTTCGCGTACGCCGAGCCCTTGCGCCTGGCGCTGCAGCACCTCACGCTGGGCCGCCCGAGCCCGCTCGACGACCACGCGGCGCGCACCGTGGCCGTGAACCTGCTGGGCAGTCGCCACACCTCCGAGGTGTCGAGCCACCTCATAAAGATCGAGTCGGCGATCAGCCGCCGCAAGACCATCCGGTTCCGCTACTACTCGATCGGCCGCGACGACCTGGGCGACCGCGAGGTGGACCCCTACAGCCTGCTCTACATGGCGGGCAACTGGTACCTGGTGGGCTACGCGCACGACCGCGAGGATCTCCGGTGCTTCCGCCTCTCGCGCATCCAGGGGCGCATCACCTTCAAGACGCGCGCCGAGCACGACTTCCCGCCGCCCAGCGAAGTGGATCTCTCGCGCTACCGCGACCGCTCGCCGTGGCAACTGGCCGATCCCGTGGGCACGGCGGTGATCGAGCTCTCCCCCACCATCGCCTGGTGGGTGGACCAGATGTTCCGCGACCAGGGTGAGTACGAGGAGCGCGCGGACGGCTCGGCGCTGTTCCGCACCGAGTACGGCGGCGAGCGCGAGATCATCTCGTGGGTACTCGGCCTGGGGGCCGAGGCACAGGTACTGGAGCCCCCGGCGCTTCGCGACGCCGCCATGGCCGCGCTCGAACTGCTGCGCACCCGTCACTCCACCAAGCCGCGCCGCCGTGCCAAGCCACTGCCCCGCGTTGCCGAGTCCGTGCCAGTCGATGACGCCGACGACCCGTCCGAGCGCGTGGTGCCCGTGGAGCGCATATCGCGCCTGCTCGCCCTGATGACCCGCCTGCTCGCCGCCTGCGGGCGCTCGTACGAGGCCGAAGTGCAGTGCTCGGCGCTGCGTAGCGAGCTCAACCTCACGCAGGAGGCCCTCGAGGAGGACCTCACCCTCCTCAACCTCATCAACTTCGGCGGCGGCTGCTACGCGCTGTTCGCCCAGGTGGAAGGCGACGAGGTGATCGTGCAGAAGGAGGTCTACGGCGACCAGTTCTCGCGCCCGGCCCGCCTGTCGCCGCTCGAGGCCAAGGCGCTGCTGTGGGCACTCGATTTCGTGGGTGGCCGCCTCCCCCTGGTAGGCGAGGAATCGCTGGCGTCGGCCCGCCGCAAGATCGAGGACGCCGTGGGCGAGGCATCGACCACCGGCGTGGAGCTGGGAGCGGTGCAGACCGCCAGCGAGTCGGTGGGCGCGGTGCTGGCCCGGGCCGTGCGCGAGGACCGCGTGATCGAGATCGACTACTGGACCGAGTCGCGCGGCGAGGTGACCACGCGCGTCATCGAGCCGCACATGCTCATGAACTCGCGCGATGCCTGGTACCTCGTTGCGTTCTGCCGCAAGGCCGGGGAGCAGCGCACCTTCCGCCTCGACCGCATCCGCGGCGCCAACCCTCTCGACGAGGTGTTCGAGCGCAGGGTGGAGGTGGAAGCCGTGCCCTACCAGCCGTGGGGCACGTCGAGCCAAGCCCAGCAGCATGCGCAAATCGCGCGGGTGTGGTGCAGCCCCGCAATCGCCCGCTGGCTTGCCGAGGAGCACCCATCGGCCGAGCGGTTCTCCGACGGCTCGATCATGGCTGAGATCCCCTACGCCAGCGACGAGTGGCTGGTGAAGGAGATCACCAAGCATGGCGGCGAGGCCGTGCTGCACACCCCCGAGGACCTGCGCGCCGCAGTGGCGAGCTACGCCGAGCGCATCCTCGAGCACTACTCCGTGGCGCCCGCCCGCCGGTAGCCCCACTCGCGGCGCCGACGGCGCGCGGCGGGGGTCAGCGACTGCCACCGCTGGCCTGAGGCCGCACCGCACGGAACACGCCGCCCGGATCGCGGGCCACCAGCCCGTCCATCTCGAGGGCGGCCAGCGCAACGGCCACATCGGCATGGCCCAGGCCCGCCTCTGCGGCGATGCGGTCGGCCCCGGCGGCCTCGCGCGCGATGATGGCCAGCACCTGAGCGCAGGTGCCCGTGGCGCTGGCCGGCACCGGGGCATCACCCCAGGCGGCGGTGGGCACCTCAGCCACCACGTCGTCGGCTCCCTCGCACAACGCCGCACCGGCCCGGATGAGCGCGTTGCACCCGGCGGAGAGCGCCGAGCCCGGCCACCCGGGCACCGCGAGCACCGGGCTGCCGTTCTCCATGGCGAAGTCCGCCGTGATCAGCGCGCCCGAGCGCGAGGCGGCCTCCACCACCACCACGGCGTCACATATCCCCGCAACGATGCGGTTGCGCGCGGGAAAGCGCCACGGCATGGGATCGGTGCCCGGCCAGTACTCGCTCAGCACCGCGCCCTGCTGCTGGATGCGCTGCGCCAGGCCGATGTGCCGGCGCGGGTGGATGCGGTCGACCGCCGACCCCAGCACCGCCACCGTGACCCCGCCGGCATCGAGCGCCCCCTCGTGCGCCGCGGCGTCGATGCCCCGGGCGAGCCCGCTCACCACCACCGCGCCACGCGCCGCCAGGTCGGCCGCGATCTCGCGCGCCATGGCGCGCCCCGCCGCCGAGGGGCGGCGTGACCCGACGATGGCGATGGCCGGACCGGCAT
Organism: Miltoncostaeales bacterium; assembly: GCA_030833665.1. GTDB lineage: Bacteria > Actinomycetota > Thermoleophilia > Miltoncostaeales > Miltoncostaeaceae > SYFI01. Next base: position 30,967 of record JAURGT010000009.1, on the reverse strand, counting down.
CGAGCGCGGCGAGCGCATCTGCCACGGCGCCCACGCCGAAGAGTCCGAAGGGCGGGTCGAAGATGCGCCGCAGGCGCGCGGGGTAGCCGGGTGCGGTGATCGGCACGTGCGCGATGGCCCGCCGGGCGAGGGCGTCGCGCGCGGGAGCCGCGCGGAACGCCGCGCGGGCCGCGAGGGCCTTCTCCACCCCATCAGCGTCCGCGCGCAGCCATGCGGCCATCTGGGGGCCTCCGGCGCGCCACAGGACCTCCGGCCCTCCGGCCACCCTGGCAGCGCGCTGGAGGTCGCGTGAGAGCGCGTGGGCCATCCATGCCAGCCCCAGCGGCCACTCGGGATCAGCCATCACCCAACCCCACCCGCGCTGCGGTAGCGGATGGCCTCGGCGAGGTGCTCGGCCTCCACGCGCTCACTGCCGCTGAGGTCGGCCACCGTGCGGGCCACCCGGATGACCCGGTCGCACCCACGGGCCGTGAGGGCCAGCCGGTCGATGGCCGTGCCGAGCAGCGCGCGCGCCGGTCGCTGCATACCCGCGGCCTCGCGCGCCCTGGCCGCACCGAGCCGGGCGTTCGGCACGCGCTGCCCGCGATCGTGCTGGGCCTCGCGCGCGGACTGCACCCGGGCCCGCACCGCCGCGCTCGGCTCCGCTGCCGCGGAGTCGTGCAGCATTTCGTCGCGCGCGAGCCTGGGCATGTCGACACGCAGGTCGATGCGGTCGGCAATGGGCCCCGAGATGCGTGCCCGATAGGCATCGGCGGCGGCCGGTGCACAGGTACATGCCCGCGCCGGATCGCCCGCGTGACCGCATGGGCACGGATTTCCCGCGCACACCAGCAGGGGCTCGGCGGGAAAGCGCGCGCTGCCCGCGGCGCGCGTGATGTCGATGCACCCCTCCTCGAGCGGCTGGCGGAGGGCATCGATGGCCACCGGCGAGAACGCGCACACCTCATCGAGGAACAGCACCCCGAGGTGCGCGAGCGTGATCTCACCGGGCCGCGGCACACGGCCTCCGCCCACCAACCCCGGGGCGGAGATCGTGTGATGCGGGGCGCGGAAGGGGCGCTGCATGACCAACGCCTCGCCGTCGGCGAGCAGGCCCGCCACCGAGTGCACGCGGGTGATCGCGATGGCCTCGTGCAGGCGGAGGCGCGGCATGATGCCGGGCAGCCGTCGGGCGAGCATGGTCTTCCCTCCCCCGGGCGGACCGATCATGAGGAGCGAGTGCCCGCCCGCGGCGGCGATCTCGAGTGCCCGGCGGGCATCGCCCTGCCCACGCACCTCCCGGAGGTCGCCCCCGGCCTCGGGAGCCGAGGCCGCCAGCAGCGCCTCCGCATCAACCTTGACCGGAGTGGCATCGCAACGCTGCTCGAGGACGTCGACGGCATGGCGCAGCCCGCGCGCGCCCAGAACCCGGATGCCGGGCACGAGCGCGGCCTCGGCCGCATTGGCCTCGGGCACCACGAGTTGCCGCCACCCCCGGCGTGCCGCATGCTCGGCCATCACGAGGGCGCCCGGGACGGGACGCAGGCCCCCATCGAGGGCGAGCTCGCCGATGGCGCCCGTGCCCGCCAGGGCCCCCGGCCGCAACTGGCCCGAGCCCGACAGCACGGCGAGCGCGATGGGCAGGTCGTACTGCGGCCCGGCCTTGCGCAGGTCGGCCGGCGCGAGGTTGGCGACGATGCGCAGTGCCGGAAGGTCGAAGGCCTGGTTCACCAACCCCGACCGCACGCGCTCGCGGGCCTCCTGCACCGCGGCATCGGGCAGCCCAACCACGCTGAACCCCGGAAGGCCCGGTCGGAGGTCGACCTCCACCTCGACGGTGGCGGTCTCGAGCCCGAGGAGGGCGGGGCTGACCATGCGCGCGACCATGCATCGAGCATGGACGCGCACTGCGCACGGATGGCGCGCGGGCCGCAACGAGGCCCGCGCGCCTCCGTCACATCATCGGGCGGTGATCAACTCGCTGCGTCGTACCGGGCCGCGACGGCGTCCCAGTTGACGACGTTCCACCACGCCTCGAGGTACACCGGGCGCTTGTTCTGGTACTCGAGGTAGTACGCGTGCTCCCACACGTCGATGCCCAGGATCGGCGCCTTGCCCTCCGAAAGCGGCGTGTCCTGGTTGGGCGTGGACATCACCTCAAGGGCGCCGCCCGACACCACGAGCCAGGTCCACCCCGACCCGAAGCGCTTGACCCCGGCATCGTTCACCTTGGCCTTGAGGTCGTCGAGCGAGCCGAACGTGGAGTCAATCGCCGCGCCCAGCGCGCCGCCGGGGGCGCCGCCGCCATCCGGCCCCATGATCTCCCAGAAGAGGGAGTGGTTGTAATGGCCGCCGGCGTTGTTGCGCACCGCCGTGCGGATGTCCTCGGGGATCTGGCCGAGGCTCGTCAGCACGTCCTCCACGCTGGCGTTTTCCCACGCGGTGCCGGCCAGCGCCGCGTTGGCGTTGTCGACGTATGCCTTGTGGTGGCGGTCGTGGTGGATCTCCATCGTCGTGGCGTCGATGTGCGGCTCGAGTGCGTTGAACGCATATGGGAGCGGCGGGAGCTCGAAGGGCATGCGGCCTCCTCGGGATCGGTTCGTCTCGGGTGCTACGGCTGCAGTCTTGCCGATGGGGACCGCCGATACACGGAGATCGGCACATTTCCGCGCGCATGTCGGCGCACCACGTGACCCATGCCATGCACGACGCGCTCGATGATGGGTGCATGTCCGCGACGTCACGTCACCCGGATCACGCGCTGGGTGCCGCCGGGGAGGATGCCGCCGCTCGCTGGCTCATCCGGCGTGGCTGGAGGGTGCTGGCGCGTGGGTGGCGGGCCGCCGGAGGCGAGATCGACATCGTGGCCGAGCGACGGGGCGTCGTAGCGGCCTGCGAGGTCAAGACGCGCACGCGGGTCCACCCCCATGCGCCCCCCATCAGCCACGGGCAGCGCATGCGCCTGGCGCGCGCCGCCCAGGCGTGGCAGGCGCGCCATCCCGCCTACGCAGGGCACGCCCTCCGGCCCGACCTCATCATCGTCGTGCCGCACGGGCCGCTCTGGCACATCACGCGCATCGAGGACATCACCCCCGACGCCGCTGATCGAACAGGGTGAGGTCGTCGCCGTAGGCGCTCGATCGGAACGACCGGCGGTGCAACGGGCACGGGCCCAGCTGCCGTACGGCATCGGTGTGCGCCGCGGTGATGTAGCCCACGTGGCCCTCGAACCCGTAGCCGGGGTACAGCGCCGCGGCAGGACCGCGCATGAGGCGGTCGCGCGCCTCCTTCGCAATCACCGACGCCGCTGCGATGGCGGCGCTCGTGGCATCGCCCTTGATCACCTTGCGGTGCGCCGGAGCATCGTCTCCGAGGTGGAATCCATCCACCAGCGCCACGCCCGGCTCGGGGCTGAGCGCGGCCAGTGCCTCGCGCATGATGCGGATGTTGGTGGCGTGCAGCCCATCGGCGTCGATCGACCGTGCACTGGCGGAGATCACCACCACCTGGCGCGCACGCCGCATCACCACGCCCACCAGCGCCGCCCGCCGGCGCGGCGTGAGGCGCTTGGAATCGTTGAGCCCCGCGAGTTCGGCCAGTCCCTCGCCATCGATCGCCAGCAGGTCAAGGCACACCGCGGCTGCGACGATGGGGCCCGCGAGGCAGCCCCGACCGGCCTCATCGGCACCCGCCACCAGGGGGTGTCCAAGGGACATGTCGTGGACGAGGAGAGGGCTCGCGCCCTGCAAGGCGGCAGGAGCCGTCATGGGCCCACGCTACCCGCGAGTTCCACGGAGGCATCGCGGGCGGCGGGGTTGAGGCGTCGGGGCAGACGCCGTGATCATCGGCGAAAATGCGGTCCCCATCCCGACCGGAGGCTTTCCATGAGGCGCGCACTGGCAACCGCGGCAATCGTCATCCTCGGCGGCGCAGGCGCGCTTGCCGGCTGCGGCGACTCCACCCCGACCGCGACCACCGAGGCACCTCCGACCACCGCGGCCACGAATGCGACCACGGGCACCACGTCCACGTCGGGGCAGGCCGACGCCACTGCCGCTGTGTCCACGGCCTTCGCCACCCTCCGCGGGCAGTCGTACACCTCCACCAGCATCACCGAGCAGGAACTCGACGCCAGCGACCTGCCCGCGGAGATCCGTGATCAGGCGCAGCAGCAGGCCGAGCAGGCCGGTGGCACGGTGAAGAGCAGCACCCGGTTCGAGTCGCCCGAGCGCGTGGAGATCACGCAGGAGATCGGCGGCAGGACCCAGCAGATCGTCCTCTACGACGGCACGGCCTACGTGAGCGCCGACGGCACCGCGTGGGCCGAGGTCACGGGCGAGGCCGCTGAGGCCTTCTCGCAGGCATCGTCGCTGGCGCGGCTCGACCCGACGGTGCTCTTCACCGACATCACCGCCGATGGCACCGGCGCGGTCGACGGCAAGGCTGCCCAGCAGTTCACCGCGGGCATCAACACCGCCGCGGCAGGCGACGCCGTGGCGTCGGTGACCGGCGGCCTCGGCGACTTGGGGGCGGCGCTCGGCAAGGCGGTGAAGATCGAGAAGGGCAGTGCGGTTCTCATGGTGGACGACGCCAACGGCGCCATCTCCGAGATGCAGATCAGCATGCAGATCGCCTTCGACCTCGGCGCCATCGCTGCGGCCTCGGGTGAGGACGCCGGCGATGCCACCGGAATGGCCCTGCGGATCATGAGCACCAGCACCGAGACCATCACCGACTTCGGCGGCGACATCACGATCGAGAAGCCCGACGCCACCACGACCGTCTCGACCATCGTCGGGCTCGGGGAGTTCCTCAGCGCCTGAGGCGCCGCGGCGCGCGCCGCGACGTGCAGCAGGCCGCGCGGGTCAGTCCTTCGAGCCCTCTGCGTCGCCGGTGGGCTCTTCGACGTCGACGGCGGCCTCGACCACCACGGCCCCGGGGGTCTCCACGACCTCCTCGACCTCGACGATCTCCTCCACCTCGGTGACAGGGGTCTCGAGCTCGGGCTCCACGACTGCGGCGTCCTGGCGCTGCGACATCCACGTGGCCTTCTCGCGCACGCGCGCCTTCTTGCCCACGCGGTCGCGGAGGTAGTAGAGCTTGGCGCGGCGGACGTCACCCTCGAGGGTGCGCTCGATCTTCTCGATCTTCGGCGAGTGGAGCGGGAACGTGCGCTCCACGCCCACGCCGAAGCTCTGCTTGCGCACCGTGAAGGTCTCGCGGGCGGACGCGCCCTGGCGCTTGATGACAGTGCCCTCGAACACCTGCACCCTGCGGCGCTGGCCCTCGATGACCTGGAAATGCACGCGCACGGTGTCGCCCGGACGGAAGTCAGGGTGGTCGTCGCGGAGCTGCATCCGCTCCAAGGTCTCGATAACGGTCATGCCGGGGTGTCCTCCTGGAATGAAAGCGGCGGCGAGAATAGCACCGACCCGGGGGCGGGTGCGGGACGGACCTGCGATCGGCGCCACTCCTCGATCGCGCCATGATCGCCGGAGAGCAGAACCGGGGGCACGCCCCACCCGCGGAACTCCGCCGGCCGCGTGTAATGCGGGTGCTCCACCTGGCCCTCCATGCCGGGGGAGAACGACTCCCGGTCGAGGCTCTCGTCGTTGCCGAGAGCGCCCGGCAGGCGCCGCGCCATGGCGTCGATGATTGCCATGGCGGCCACCTCGCCACCCGCGAGCACGAACGGTCCGAGGCTGATGCAGTCGTTCGCCAGATGCTGGTGCACGCGCTCGTCGAAACCCTCGTAGCGCCCGCACAGCAGCGTGAGGTCGGGAAGCGCGGCCAGCTCCCGGGCCACGGCGTCGTCGAACGGGCGCCCACGCGGTGAGAGCACCACCACCCGCCGGGTCTCCCGGACCCGCTCGGCCGGCATTCCGTACACGGCCTCCAATGCCGAAGCGATCACGTCCACGCGCAGCACCATTCCCGGGCCGCCGCCGTACGGGGCGTCGTCCACCTGGCCCTGTCCAAGCGGTGTGTGCTCGCGCGGGTTGAAGCACCGGATGTCGAGCCCGCTCGTGGCGGAGGCATTGGCCAGGTGGCGCGGGCGCCGCAACCAGTCGAACCACTCGGGGAACAGCGTGAGCACGTCGACCCTCACAGCAGCCCCTCCCGCAGGATGATGCGGCGGGCATCGGCATCGACCTCGGTGACGGCATCGGCGGTGAAGGGCAGCAATATCTCCCCGTCGCCCGTGACCACGGCGAGGGCATCGTTCGCGAGCCCTGGCTGCACGTCGCGCACCGTTCCCACCAGCGCGTCGCCGCAGTGCACCTCGAACCCCACGAGGTCGCGCACGTAGAAGGTATCGGGGTCATCCGGCTCCGGGAGGCGCGCGGCCTCCACGAGCACGGAGCCGCCGGTGAGCGCTGCGGCGTCCTCGCGCGTGCCCACGCCCTCGAACGACACGATGGCCTTGGGGGCCTCGCCGCGACGGGCGGCGAGGACCAGCGTGCGCTCGGACGCGCCCACGCGGACGGTCACGGCATCGCCGGGCTCGAGGGTGCCGAGCGTGGGCCCGTCGGCATGCGCCGTGATGGCCCCCCGCACCCCGTGCGGGCGACCCAGTCGCGCGATGGCGACCCGCTCGCCCGCGTCCGGCATGGCGCTAGTCGACGATCCTCAGACCGAGGCCGCCGGCGCTGCGGGGGCCGGTCGCTGCCCGCAGCAGGGTGCGCAGCGCATGGGCGCCGCGTCCGCCACGGCCGATCACCTGGCCGCGGTCGGTCTCGGCCACGAAGAGGTCGACGCACGGCTCGCCGCGGTCATCGCCGACGGACGAGGAGACCTCATCGGGGTGCTCCACCATCGCCCGCGCGATGCGGGCAACCATCTCGGTGGCGCGCTCCTCGCTCACGCGCGCTCGCGGACGATCGAGATGAGCTTCTTCACGGCCGGCGTCGGCTGGGCGCCGTGGCCCATCCAGTGATCGGCGCGCGCGAGGTCGACCTCGACGATCGACGGGTCGGTCTGCGGGTTGTACCGGCCGATCGTCTCGATGTTGCGCCCATCACGCGGCGAGCGCGAGTCGCTCACGACGACGCGGTAGATGGGGTTCTTCTTGCTGCCCACACGGGCGAGGCGGATCTTGACCACTGTGCTCCCAGTCGGATTCGGTGTCAGGCGCCGAGCATGGACGGTAGTCCGCCCTTGCCCATGCGCTTCATGAGCTTCTGCATCTGCTTGAACTGCGCCAGGAGTTGATTGACCTCCTGGACCGTGGTGCCACTTCCCTCTGCGATTCGGCGCCGTCGGCTTCCGTTGATGATGTCCGGACGGGCCCGCTCGGGCAAGGTCATGCTGGAGATGATGGCCTCGACGCGATCGATGCGCCGCTCGTCGATCTCGACGTCCTTCATCTTCGACTGCTGCCCGAGACCGGGAATCATGCCCATCAACTGCCCGATGGGGCCCATCTTCCGCACCTGGCGCAGCTGGTCGAGGAAGTCGTCGAGGGTCAGGCTGCCCCCGCGCATCTTCTCCTCGATGCGCTTGGCGTCGTCGGCATCGACGTTCTGCTGGGCCTTCTCGATGAGGCTCAGCACGTCGCCCATTCCCAGGATGCGCGAGGCCATGCGATCGGGGTGGAACGCCTCGAGAGCGTCCACCTTCTCGCCGGTTCCCACGAAGAGGATCGGCTTGCCGGTGACCGCCCGCACCGACAGCGCCGCGCCACCACGGGCGTCGCCGTCGAGCTTGCTGAGGATCACCCCGTCGAACTGCACCGCGTCCTGGAAGGCCACGGCCACGTCCACGGCCGTCTGGCCGGTCATGGCATCCACCACCAGGATCACCGACGTGGGCTTCACGGCATCCCGGATGGCCACGAGCTCGTCCATCATCTCGGCGTCGATGCTGAGGCGGCCCGCGGTGTCCACGAGCACCACATCGCGGCCGGTGCGCTTGGCGGCGGCGATGCCGTCCTTCGCCACCTTCAGCGGGTCGGTGGCGCCATCCTCGCGGTGCACGGGAACGTCGATCTGCTCGCCCAGCACGGCGAGCTGCTCCATGGCTGCCGGTCGGCGCACGTCGCAGGCCACCATGATCGGCGCGCGGCCCTCGGCGGCGAGCATGCGCGCCAGCTTGGCCGTGTGCGTGGTCTTGCCCGATCCCTGAAGGCCGGCCATGAGGATGACCGTGGGCGGATTCGGCGACATCGCCAGGCTCACGTTGGTGCCGCCCATGAGGCGCGTGAGCTCCTCGTTGACGATCTTCACCACCTGCTGGTCGGGCGTGATCGACGACATCACCTCGTCGCCCGTGGCCCGCTCCTTGATGGCGGTCGTGAGCTGCTTCACCACAGGCAGGCTCACGTCGGCCTCGAGAAGCGACAGGCGTATGGCGCGCATGGCCTTGTCGATGTCGCTCTCGGTGAGCTTCCCCCGGCCCTTCAGGCCGGAGAACACCCCCTGCAGCTTGTCGGTGAGTGCGTCGAACACGGCCGCGGAGGTTATCGCGCTAGGCGCCGGCGCCCGAGGCGGGCGAGAAGATTGCCTCCGCGAAGGCCCTGGCATCGAAGGGCTGCAGGTCGTCGATGCCCTCCCCCACGCCCATCAGCGTGACGGGAATGCCCAGCTCGCGTTCGATGGCAAGCACGATGCCGCCACGTGCCACGCCATCGAACTTCGTGAGCACCAGGCCCGAGACGGGCACGGCCTCCGAGAAGAGCTGCGCCTGCGACAGGCCGTTCTGCCCCGTGGTGGAGTCGATGACGAGCAGCACGTGGTGCGGCGCACCCGCCATGGCCTTGCCGGTGACCCCGTGCACCTTGCGCAGCTCCTCCATGAGGTTGTGCTGCGTCTGCAGGCGCCCCGCCGTATCGATGATCACCACGTCCGCGCCGCGTGCCTGGCCCGCGGCCACGGCGTCAAACGCAACGGCGCCCGGGTCGGCACCCTGTCCCTGCTTCACGATGTCCACGCCGGCCCGGTCGGCCCACACCGACAGTTGCTCCACGGCCGCGGCACGGAAGGTGTCGCCCGCGCCGATCACCACCTTCTGCCCCAGCTCGGTGAGCCGGTTGGCCAGCTTGCCGATCGTGGTGGTCTTCCCGCTGCCGTTGACGCCCACCACGAGGATGACCGTGGGCCCGTCGCCCAGCGCGATGCGAGGGGCCTCGGGCGCCAGGCGACGGGTGATCTCGGCGGTGAGCGCAGTGCCGAGCGACGCGCCCGACGTGATGCGGCCCTCCGCAGCCTGCTCGCGCAGGGCGTCCACTATGTCGGTGGTGGCCGCCATGCCGCAGTCGGCCATGATGAGGGCCTCTTCCAGGTCATCCCACAGATCATCCGTGACCATCTTCGCCTGGTAGATGCCGGCCAGCTGCGGCGAGATGGCCTGCGACTGGCTCGACGCGATGCTCTCGCGCAGGCGGCGGAACAGCCCGCGACGCGATGGCTCGGGGCGGGCATCCTCGGGCTCGGGCGCGGCCAGACCGAAGAGCTCGGCGAACGCGCCGAGTGCTCCCTCGGCCGGCCCGTCGGTCATCCGGCCTGCGCGGAGGGCGCTTCGGGGGCGCGCACCTCGGCGAGCTGCCTGCGCACCCACGGGCGCGCCGGACCCTCGGCGTCACGGTCGAGGCGACGGGCAACCACCTGCGACACGCCGGAGCGGCCCATGGTGACCCCGAACAGCGTGTCGGCCACCTCGACCGTGGGCTGCTGGTGGGTGATGAGGATGAACTGGCGCTCGCCCGCCAGCCGCCGGAGCACACCGAGGAAGCGGCGCAGGTTGGCGTCGTCGAGGGCCGCCTCGACCTCGTCGAGCAGGTAGAAGGGCGTGGGGCGGGCCATGGCGATGGCCAGGCAGAAGGCGAGGGCGATCAGCGACTTCTCGCCGCCCGAGAAGAGCGCCAGCGACCGCGCACGCTTGCCGGCCGGCACGACCTCCACCTGCACGCCCTCCTCGCCCTCATCGTCGACCACGCGGAGGCGCCCGGTGCCGCCCGGGAAAAGGAGGCCCACGACCTCCTGGAATCGCTCATCCACCGATCGCAGCACGTCGGCGAAGCCGTCGGCTACCTGGGCGTCGAGCTCAGCCATCTGGGCACGCAGTGCCTCGGCAGACTGCTCGAGGTCGGCGATCTGCTCGGTGGTCTCGGCCTCACGATCGGCGAGCTCCGTGCGCTCCTCGGCGGCGAGCGGATTGACCGCACCCATGCCCTCGCGCCGCATTGCAAGTGCCTCGACGCGCTCGGCGATGTCGTCGACGGGCTCCTCGTCATCCGCGGGGGCGGCGGTGCCGGGGCGTCCTCGGCCACGCCGGCCTCGCGCGCGCGCTCGCCAGCGACCGCCAGGGCGATCTCCGCGGCCCGCTCGGCGTCGCCCGCAGCGGCCAGGGCGGCCTCGGCGGCCTCGCGCGCCTGCTCCGCGGCGGCGACCGTGGACGCCAGCTCCATGATGGTGGCCGCAAGCGCACGCGAGCGCTCGTCCACCTCGTCGGCGCGCGGCGCAAGCGCGGCAGCCACCTGCTCCATGGCGCGCGCGGCCGCGATCACAACGGAGTGGTCGGCCATCGGCGCCTCGGGGGCCTCGGCCTCGGCCCGGGCGCGGGCGCGCCGGGCGACGATGTCCGCATGGCGGGCGCGCTCCTGTGTTGCGCCCGCCTCGGCGAGTCGCGACGCCTCGCGCGCGGCGTCGCGGGCGTCGCGCGCGGCGCGCGCCGCCTGCTCTGCGGCGTCGATGTCCACAGGAGCACCATCTGGCGCCGACCCCAGACGCGTCATCTCGGCGCGGGCGGCATCGAGTGCCGCGACGGCCTCTGCGCGGGCGGCGGCGCGGCGGCGATCCTCGGCGCGCGCCGACTGAAGCGCGGCATCCGATCGCTCGGCGCACCGGGTGCTGGCGCGCGCGCGGGCCTCGGCGCGGCGCTCGGCAGCCACTGCCGAGCTCTCGGCGTCCTCGGCGTGAGCCAGACGGGCGGACGCCTGTTCAGCAGCCTCGATGGCACGCCTGTGAAGCGCCCTGCCAGCCCATGGGCCACGGACCCCGGTGAGCATGCCCGTGCCGGGCCGGAATGCCAGGCCGTCGGCCGTGACGAGCACGCACGGGCGCAGGTCATGCGGCAGGCCGTCCACGGACGGCACGAGCCACGCATCGGCGAGCAGCCCGTCGAGCCACGGCCGCGCCCGGTCGGGACAGGCGGTGACGAGATCGCCGAGGCGGCGCGCGCCCGGAATGGGCGGAGCCGGCGACGCCGCGGCGGCGGGCCGGGCGACGGCTGCCGCGCTGGCGCCATCCTCGAGCGCCTGCGCGCCTTCGCGCACCGACGCCACCAGCGGGGCATCGGCGAGCTCTCCGAGGGCGGCGGCGACCGCGCGCTCCATGCCGTCCTGCACCTCGATGCCATCGCCGAGCACCACCGCGTCGGCGTGGCGATCATCTGTTGGGGCGAGCGCGGCGGCCTCGGCTGCCAGCCGCGCCGACCTGCTCGCCGCGCCCTCGCGCGCCGACCGGGCGGCCTCGGCGCCGCGCGAGGCAGCTGCCCGGGCCTCGGCGTCACGCTCGCGACGAGCGCGCGAGATGCCCGCGCGACGATCGATGCGCTCGAGATCGGGGCCCCCGACCCCGTCGAGATCGGACAGCGCCTCGGTGGCGCGGACGATGCGCGCCTCGGCTGCCGCACGCTCCTGGGCGTCCCGCTCGGCGAGGCGCCGGTGATCGCGTGCGGCCTCGAGCGCGGCCGTGGCGGCGGCGTCTGCCTGCTCGGCCTGCTCCAGGCGCTCGGACGCCGCCCGGGCATCGCGCTCCGCCCGCTCCACAGCCTGCTCGGCGTCACGCGCCGCCGACTCAGCCGCCACGAGCGCCTCCTGGGCCTCGCGCCGGCGCTCCCGACGTCGCTCGGCCTCCTCGGCAGCCGCCGACACGCGCCCCTCGGCAACCTCGGCGCGCCCGGACAGGCGCTCGGCGACACCCCGGATGCGTGAGGCCGACTGCATGGCCGCCTCGCGCTCGGACACCACCTGCTGGCGCTCCGCGGCCATCTGCTGCGCGGCAGCCCGGGCGGCATCGAGGCCCTCGCGGGCCGTGGCGACCGCTGCCGACCTGGCGGAGCGGTCGTCGCGCGCGGCCGCCAGCTCACGGGCCGCCGACACGGCGCGCGCGCGGGCGAGGGCCTCGCGCGCCTCATCGAGCTCGCGCTCGACCTCCGCAGCCCGCTCGGCCGCCCGGGCCTGGCGCTCGAGAGACCGTGCGCGCGATGCCAGCTCGTTCGCCAGGTCGCGGGCACGGGCCAGGTGGTCGTCCACGTGCTTGAGGCGCAGCTCCGCGCGATGGCGGCGGCGCTTGGGCAGGCCCGTGCCGGCGGCCTCATCGAGGATTCCCCTCAGCGCCACGGGCTTGCTCTGACAGATGGCCTCCACCTGCCCCTGCCGGATGATCGAGAGCGATTGCGGTCCGAGGCCGCGGGTGGAGAGCGCATCGAGCACGTCCACCAGGCGGGCATTGCCGCCGTTCAGCCGGTATCCCGACTCCCCTGCACGCGTGAGGCGCCGGGAGACGCCCATCTCGGCTGGTCCCTCGCCGGGCGCGCCTTCGAGGGTGACCACCACCTCGGCCAGTCCAACCGGCTGCCGGCCGTCGCCTCCCGAGAACAGGACGTCCTGCATGGCCGGCGCGCGCAGCTTGCCCGAGCGCTGCTCGCCCAGGGCCCAGGCGATGGCCTCCGAGATGTTGCTCTTGCCGGACCCGTTGGGACCGACGATCACATTGATGCCCGGACCGAACTCGAGGTCGACCGGGTCGGCGAATGACTTGAAGCCCTTGATGCGAAGGCGCCTCAGCACGGAATCAGCTCCCCTCGCCCAGGGACGCGAGGGCGGCCTCGGCCGCGGCCCTCTCTGCTGCCTGCTTCGAACGGCCCGAGCCCGCGCCGAGCTCGCGGTCGCCCTGCAGCACGCGCGCGTGGAACGTGGCGTCGTGGGCCGATCCCTCCTGGCCCGTGATCTCGTAGCGCGCGGACGGCTCTCCCCGCCCCTGCAGCAGTTCCTGCAGCTTGGTCTTCGGATCACGGATGCGCTCGTGGGCATGATCCAGCGGCTCGGCGAAGGCACCGAGCACCGCCGAGCGCGTGGCGAGCACCCCCACGTCGAGCCAGGCAGCGCCGATGACCGACTCCACCAGCGCGGCCTTCACGTTGCGGTGCTCGCCGAGGCGTCGTGCGTCGTCGCGGCGCGGCGTCGGCGCGGCGTCCACCATGGCCTGCGGCAGGCCGCAGGCATCGGCAACCACCGCGCAGGCATCGCGCGACACGACCGCCTGGCGCATCCACGTGAGGTCGCCCTCGAGTCGGTGAGGGTGACGTTGCATGAGCGCCTCCGTGACGATCACGCCCAGCACCGCGTCCCCGAGGAACTCCAGCCGCTCATACGAACGGAGGGAGTCCGGGGCCCAGAACGGATGGGTGAGCGCCAGGCGCCGGGCATCTGGGGCGAGCAACGCGAGGAGCTCCGCCAGATCACGTGGCCGGGGCCCGGACCCGTCAGGAACCGGAGCGGGCGACGATGTAGTCGACGGCGTCACCGACCGTGACGATCTTCTCCGCATCCTCATCCGGGATCTTGACCCCGAACTTGTCCTCCATCTCCATGATCATCTCGACCAGGTCAAGGGAGTCCGCGTTGAGGTCCTCCGCGAAGGAGGCGGTCTCGACGACCTCGGAGGCGTCCACGCCGAGCTGCTCGACGAGGATTGACTGAAGCTCGGAGAGGGCCTGCGCTCGATCCACCATTGCTCCTTAAGGGCATGAGACTGGTCCGGGAACGGGCGGGAACGTACCAGTGCCACCGGACGCCCCGCAGCCCGGCATGAAGCGGGATTCAGGCGCTGGCGGCGATGCCGGCCTGGATGTGGCCGGTGACGTCCTCGCGAATGCCCTGTGCGGCGCGGCGGATGCCGTTGGCCATGCCGCGGGTGCCTGTGTTGCCGTGGCCGATCATCGAGATGCCCCGCACGCCCAGCAGGTAGGCGCTGCCGTACTCCTCGGGGTCGATGTTCTTGCGCAGGTCCTTGAACACGGGCATGCCGAGGGCGCCTGCCACCTTGCCCCGCACGCTTGACGTGAGGCCGCGGCGGATCTCGTGGAAGATCATCGCGGCAGTGCCTTCGTAGAGCTTGAGCGCCACGTTGCCGGTGAAGCCGTCGGTGACGATGATGCGGGCCTTGCCCTTCGGGATGTCGCGGCCCTCGATGTTGCCGATGAAGCCGGGGGTGCCCTGGAGCAGCTCGTAGGTCTCGAGCACCAGCTCGGTGCCCTTGCCCGCCTCCTCGCCGATGGTGAGGATGCCCACGGTGGGCTCGTGTATGCCGAGGATGTCGCGGCCGAGCACGCGGCCCATCACCGCGAACTGGGCGAGGTACTCGGGCTTGCACTCGGCGTTGGCACCGCCGTCGATCATCACGATGGGCCCGGCGATCGAGGGCATGGGCACGGCGAGGCCGGGGCGGATGACGCCCGGAAGGCGGCGGAGGATGAGCGTGGACGCGGCCAGCATGCCGCCGGTGTGCCCGGCGGAGATCACCGCGCCGGCGCGGCCCTCGTGCACGTGCCGGCACGCCACCACCATCGAGGCATCCGGCTTGGTCCGCACGGCCTTGACCGCGTCGTCGGTAGAGAGGATGCGGTCGGGCGCGTGGACGATCTCGATGTTCGACGGCAGGTCGCCGTGCTGCTCGAGGGTCTTCTCGAGGAGCGGGGCGTCGCCCACGAGCACGATGCCAATGCCCTCGCGCGCCGCCTCGATGGCGCCGGCCACGGGAACCTGCGGTGCCTTGTCGCCGCCCATCGCATCGACGGCGACGACGACGTCAGACATGGTGCTCAGGCGCCGGTGTCGACGACCGCGCGGCCCTTGTAGTGACCGCACACCATGCAGACGTGGTGTGGCATCACCGGAGCCGTGCAGCGCGGGCAGCGACCCAGGCGCGTCGCCTGGATCGAATGGGTGGCGCGCCGCTTGTCACGACGGGCACGGGAAGTCTTGCGCTTGGGAACTGCCAACGTGGCTCCTGGTAGGGACCGGGTCCGGAACGACGCGGGAGGTTAGCGCCTCACGAGTGGCGCGGGCAACCCGAGCGGGTCATCCGGTTCATCCGGCGTCGACTTCCGCGTCGCCGAGCCGCTCCTTCAGCTCCCCGAGGGCGGCCCATCGGGGGTCCACCGCGTCGTCGGTGCAGTCGCATGGAGTGGTGTTGAGATCGGCGCCGCAGCGGGCGCACAGTCCTGCGCAGTCCTCGCGGCACAGGATGGACATCGGCAACTCCTCGGCCACCACGTCACGGGCCCATGCCCCGACATCCAGCTCCATGCGAACGGGCCCGCCGAGGTACTCGCAGTCGAGGTCCTCGTCCGGCTCGTCGGCGTCACCGCGTCCCGACGCCTGGAAGTCGCGCGCGTCCACCTCGACGGTGAGGCGCGACGGGGCAAGGCAGCGCTGGCACGGCCCCGTGAGCGTGGTGGCGAACCTCAGCCTGAGGCCCAGGCCCGATCCGGACGACCCCACGTCGAGACGGGCATCCACCACGCGCGGATCGGGTGCATACGGCTGCCCGCCCAGCGTGATCTCCTCAAGCGCCACGGCCACGTCCACCCGCGCGCCCGCACCGGGCGCCAGATCGAGCCGACGGAGGTCGACGACCCCCTCCGGCGCGTCCCGGTGCCCGGCGGTCATCGCCTAGTAGTCGCTGGGGTCGGCCTCGTCGCTGACGAACGGGCCGTCGTTGACGCGGTCCTCGGACTTGCCCTGCAGGCGCTCGCGGCCGCGGCGCACGGCGGCCGTGAACTTCTCGAGGTTCACCTCGAGCGTGCCGAGCACCTCGTCGGCGTAGTCCTCGGCGCCGAGGCGCACCTCGCGCTCGCGCTGGCGGGCCTCGTCGAGAAGGTCGGATGCCTGCTTCTCAGCCAGCTTCACGACCTCCTGCTGCGAGGCCTGGCGCTCAGCCTTCTCCTTGGCCTCGTCAACGATGCGGTCGGCTTCGCGCTTGGCCTCGGCGAGCATCTCCTGCCGTTCCTTGACGATCCAGCGGGCCTGCTTGATCTCCTCGGGCAGGGTGGAACGCATCTGGTCGAGGACCTCGTACACGGCCTCGCGGTCGATGCGCACCTGATCCGTCAGGGGCACCGCGCGCGCGTTGTGCACGAGGTCGTCCAGCTTGTCGATGAGGGCGAGAACATCCATGGGGTCGTCCTTTGTCAGGCGGTGGGGCCGATTCGGTCGAGGAGGGCCTCGGCGACGTGCGGCGGCACCCATCCGCTCACGTCAGCCCCCCAGGCGGCGGCCTCACGGACGCCGGAAGAACTGAGGAATGCCCACTCGGGCGATGCGGGCAGGAGAACCGTCTCGACCTCAGGGGCCAGGCGGTGGTTGAACTGGGCCATCTGCGACTCGTAGTCGAAGTCGGCCGCGCTGCGGACGCCCTTCAGGATCGCCGTGGCGCCGACCGCAAGGGCGTGCGACGTCACGAGCTCGTTGAAGCCCGTTACCTCCACGTTCCCGAGATGCTCGACGCTCGTGCGCACCATGGTCTTTCGCTCGTCCGCGGTGAAAAGCGGTGTCTTCTTGTTCGATCCTTCGGCGACGGCCACCACGACCGCGTCGAACAGGCGCGAGGCCCGCTCCACGATGTCGAGATGTCCGTACGTGACCGGGTCGTAGGTACCCGGACACAGGGCGATTCGCCTTCCGGTGCTCATGTTCCTTCTCCCGGCGTCCAGATCACGGTGATCTCCGTATCCCCATACCTTCGCGTGGTTTCACGTTCGACGGCGATGCCCGGAACCCCGCCGGGCCCCATGATCGCACCGCGGGCGTGCTCGATGACCACCACGGCCCCCGGGGCGAGCACCCTGGCAAGAGACTCTCCCATCTCCTCGATGATCACGGGCAGCAGGTCATACGGCGGATCGGCCAGCACCAGGTCGTAGGCCTCGCCGGCCTCGGCCGCGGCCTGCAGCGCCCCGCGCCAGCCGCGGCGCACCACGCGCAGCCGGTCACCCAGGACCAGCACGGACGCATTGGCCGCGATGGCGTCCGCCGCGCCGCGGTCGTCATCCACGCAGGTCGCGTGACCCGCGCCGCGGGAGAGCGCCTCGATCGCCAGCGCGCCCGAGCCGGCGAACAGGTCGAGCACGCGGTCGCCACCCACCGGGCCGACGATCGAGAAGAGCGCCTCCTTCACGCGGTCGGCCGTCGGTCGGGTGCCCGTACCCGACGGCGCGATCAGCCTGCGGCCTCCGAGCTCCCCGGCGATCACCCTCATGCGTCGAGCAGCCGTGGCATGTCGGGGAAGGCGGCGCGCACGGCATCGCCCAGCAGCACGTGCTCGGGCTGCTCGAGCCGTGGATCACGCTCGAGCGCCACCTTGGCGATGCGCCGCGCCTCGGCGAGCGACCGGCGATCGCGCGAGAGCCGCGCGAAGCGCAGGTCGGTCGGGCCCGACTGCCTGAGGCCGAGGATGCTGCCCTCGCCGCGGATGTCCAGGTCGATGTCGGCCAGGCGGAACCCATCGTTGGTCTGCACCAGCGCCTCCAGCCGCCGCACGCCGTCCTCGGCCGCGGGCTCGGCGAACACCAGGCAGACCCCGGGGTGCTCGCCGCGCCCCACACGCCCGCGCAGCTGGTGCAGCTGGGCCAGGCCGAAGCGGTCGGCGTCCTCCACCACCATCACGGTGGCATTCGGCACATCGATGCCCACCTCCACCACGGTCGTGGCCACCAGCAGGTCGGTGTCCCCCGCCGCGAACGCCGCCATGGCCGCACGGCGCTCGTCGGGCCTCTGCGCGCCGTGGGCCAGCCCCACGCGGAAGTCGCGGAACGGGCCATCCGCCAGCCGGCGGGCCTCCTCGACCGCCGAGCGCGCCGCCACGCCCTCCTCGCCCTGGTCGACCATCGGGCAGATCACATACGCCTGCCGGCCCCGGCGGAGCTCAGCGCGCACCTGCTCGTAGGCGTCGTCGCGATCCTCCTCGCGCACCCAGCGCGTTGCGATGTCCTTGCGCCCAGGGGGCCGGCCGCGAATGGCCGAGACCCGCAGGTCGCCGTACGCCGTGAGCGCGAGCGTCCGGGGAATCGGCGTGGCCGTCATGTAGAGCAGGTGAGCCGCATCGGCCCCGGATCCCACGCGGTCGGCAAGTGCCTGGCGCTGCTCCACGCCGAAGCGGTGCTGCTCGTCGACCACCACGAGCCCGAGGCGCTGGAACCGCACTCCGCCCACCAGCAGCGCCTGCGTGCCGACCACCACCTGGGCCGTGCCGGTGGCCACGGCCATCTCGCGCCTCTCGCGCTCGGCGCGCGGGACGTTGCCCGTGATCAGCACTGGGGCGATGCCCGCCGGCGCCAACAGGGAGTCGAGGGTGCGCATGTGCTGCTCGGCGAGCGTCTCGGTTGGCACGAGGATCGCCGCCTGCGCGCCGGCCTCCACCGCCTGCGCGCAGGCCAGCGCCGCCACCACGGTCTTGCCCGCACCCACCTCGCCCTGGAGCAGGCGCCGCATGGGGCGCTCACGGCGGATGTCGCGCGACACCTGGCGTGCGACCCGCTCCTGCTCGCCCGTGAGCGTGAACGGCAACCCGGCGCGCACGAGGTCGATCACCGCGCCGGTGGGCTCGAGGGGCAGGGCACGACGCGCAACCTCCTCGTGCCGGCGCACGGCGATGAGCCCCAGCTGCAGCACGAGGAGCTCCTCGAAGGCCAGCCGGCGCCTGCCCGCGCGCGGCTCCCGGGCGGTGCGCGGGAAGTGCATGGCCGACAGGGCATCGGCGCGGGTGGGGAGCGCGAGGCGCCCGCGGATCCACGACGGGAGGATCTCCGGGGCGGCGGGAAGGCACGGTCGCGCGGCATCCACCATCTCGCGCAGCCGTCGGGCGGGCAGCGCCTCGGTGGCCGGATACACCGGAACGAGCCCCTCGGTGTGGAGCCCCTCCGACGCCGGACCCCCGAGCACCTCATGGGCCTTCACCGTCACCTGGCGCTGGGGCTTGAGCGCAACCTTGCCGCGGATCATCAGCTCATCCCCGGGATCGAGCACGTCCGCGAGGTAGGCCTGATTGAACCACACCGCCGAGATCGCGCCGGAGTCATCGTGCACCTTCGCCCGCACGATCCGGAGCCCCCGGCGCCGGGTGGGGACGACGGCGATCGAGTCGAGCACCACGCGGATCGTGGCCTCCTCGCCATCCGCAAGGCCCGCGATGGGTCGCGCGGCGTCATACGACAGGTAGCGGGCGGGCAGGTGCTCGGCCAGCTCACCGATCGTGCGGATGCCGATGGCCTCGGCCCGCTCGGCCGTGGCGGGGCCCACGCCGGGCAGTTCCAGCACCGGAGCACGCCACCACGCGGGGCCCGGCCTGTGCGGGCGCACGTCCCCCGCGCCGGAGGCCCGAGCCAGCCCGAATGCACCGCGCAGCACGCTCACGCTGGCAACCCGCGCCGCGTTGTGGCATCGTGCCCGGGTCGCGGCGCCCAGCGCCGCTCCGTCTCTCCTACTCGAGGTAACCAGTCGACATGGCGAAGGTCTGCACTTCTTGCGGCAAGGGTCCCGCCTTCGGGAACAACCGCAGCCACTCCATGCGCGCGACGTCCCGTCGCTTCGACCCGAATCTCCAGAAGGTGCGCATCATCGAGAACGGCACGCCGAAGCGCGCGTACGTCTGCACCCGCTGCCTGAAGGCCGGCAAGGTGCAGAAGGCCGTCTCCGGCGCCTAGGACCGGCTCGCCCCTCCCGGGCCCATCGCCCGGGCGGACGCCAGCAGGTTGATCATCGCGACGACCGCATCCGCGGCCTCGTCGCCCTTGTTCCCCTTGTCGCCACCCGCGCGCGCCTCGGCCTGCGCCTTGGTATCGCAGGTAAGGATGCCGAACGCGCATGGCACCCCGGTGTCGAGCGACACCCGCATGAGCCCGCTTGCCGCCGCGTCGCAGACGTAGTCGAAGTGGGCTGTCTCGCCGCGGATCACCGCGCCGAGGGCCATGATGCCGGCATACCGACCGGTGGCTGCCAGCGCAGCCGCGGCTGCCGGGGCCTCGTAGGCACCCGGGATCCACTGCACATCCACGCGATCGGCCGGCAGGCCGCTCTCTGCAAGACGGTCGATCGCGCCCTGCAGGAGCGACTCGGCCACCGCTCGGTGGAACCCGGCCACCACGGCGGCCAGGCGGACGTCGGCGACCATGAGCTTCTCGGCGGGCGGTGCGGGATCAGTTCGGGCCATGGCGCAACAGGCTACGCCCCGCCCCGGCCGCGCGGACGCCGAGCCGCCGGTGTGCCACACTCAGGGCGTGATACGCCTGCGCCTGTCCATCGCCGTCGTCGTGGCGTCGATGGCAGCACTTGTCGCGGGAACCGCCGGCGCCGCTCCGATCGCCTTCACCAAGTGCCCGGGCCGACCGGCCGTGCAGTGCGGAACCCTCGTGGTGCCGCTCGACCGCGCCGACCCCGCGAAGGGCACGCTCTCGCTGCACGTGGAGAGGCTGCCGGCTCGCACCACGCGCAGGGGCACGATGGTGCTGCTCGCGGGCGGCCCCGGCGAAGCGGGCACTCCCGTGAGCCCCGACGACCCGGTGGCCGATGCCATTCCCGGCTGGGACTTCGTGATGTTCGACCAGCGCGGGACCGGCAAGGCCGCCCTCAAGTGCGCGGCGCTCGATACACCGTCCAGCAGCGAGACACCCGTCGTCGTCGGCCGGTGCGCAGGCCAGGTGGGCCCGAACCGGGCGTTCTACGGCTCGCGCGACAGCACCCTCGACATCGAGGACCTGCGCGCAGGCCTCGGGCTCGAGGCCCTCGCGCTCGGAGGGGTCTCGTACGGCACCTACGTGGCCCAGTACTACGCGCAGATGTTTCCCGCGCGCGTCAGTCACCTGGTGCTCGACTCGGTGGTCGACCCCGCCACCTTCGATGGCCTCGACGTGCCGTTCTTCGCGTCCACCACTCCCGTCCTCACCGCCCTCTGCGGGGGGCGCCGGTGCCGGGGCGTGACTCCCGACCCCATCGCGGACGTCTCCACCCTCGTCGCGCGCACGACATCGGCGGCGCTGCGGGGGCGGCGCACCACTCTGTCGGGGTCGGTCGTGCGCTCGACCCTCGGCGGTCCCGGCAATCAGGGGGACATCCCCGCGCTCCTCGCCGCGGGCGACTTCGACCTCGGGCTGCGTCGGCTGTGGCCCGGCGCGGCGCGTGCCGCGACCAGTGGGGACGTGGCGCCGATCATGCGCATGCTGACGATCGTGGTTGGCAGCGAGGAGCCGCCGCCGCCCACCGAGGTGTCCTCGGCCCTCTTCTGGGCCACGACGTGCGAGGACAGCGCCCTGCCGTGGAACTCCTCCACCCCGCTCAAGCAGCGTCCCGCCATCGCCACGGCCGCGGTGCGCGCGCAGTCCGCCGCCTTCGCGCCGTTCCTGCCCGCGAACGTCCTGCCCGACGTCATAGCGAACGGCTGCACCGCATGGCCCGAGGCGGCCACCGACCCGCTGCAGCCAGGCCCGCTACCTGCCGTGCCGACTCTCCTGCTGGCGGGTGGCCAGGACATGCGCACGCCCGTGGCCTCGGCCCGGGCGGTGGCCACGCGCTCGCCCACCGCCCAGGTGCTGGTGGCGCCGGGCGCCGGGCACTCCGTCCTCGGACAGCTCACCTGCGCGCAGGACCAGCTGGCCCGGCTCCTCGCAGGAAGGCCGGTGTCCACGGCGGCCTGCAACCGCGAGGCGCCCGTGCCCTATCCCGTGACCGTACCGCCGGCCGGCCTCGGTGCCGTGCGCCCCAGCGGCGCCCCCGGCACCGCAGGACGCGTGGCCCACGCCGCGCGCCTCGCGGTGAGGGATGCCGTCGACGCCATGGATGCGGCCACCGAGGCGGGGCTCGAGCGACTGCCGGGCATCCGCGGCGGCGTCGCGCGCCCGCTGGACTTCCTCGGGACGGAGATCGCCTTCTCGCGCTTCAGCGCCGTGCGCGGCGTGACGATCACGGGAACCATCCGCTTCAACGGCTCGACCTTCCAGGGCACCCTCCGGGTGAACGGACCCGGGGCCTGGGACGGAACGCTGTACCTGGCCCGCCGCGGCGAGCGGGCCTACCGCGGGTCGATCGGTGGGGTGCGCGTGCGCATCCCGCTCGGCTAGGGCGCCCGCACCACCACGTCGCCGTGCCCGCCGGAGTGCGCCCGCGCGGCAATGGCGACGCCGATCAGCAGCAGCACGATGCCCAGCGCCTGCCACGCGCCGATGGCCGAGTCGCCCCAGGCGAGCGCGGCGATGACGGCGATGGGAGGAGCCAGGACCTCGAAGAGCGACACCCACGCGGCACCGAAGACGGGGATCGCCCAGGTCGCCAGGAGCACCGGCACGAGGGTGCCGACCACGCCGACGTAGAGGATGCCTCCCATGACCTCCTCCATCCTCCACACGTCGGGGCCGGGCAGCACCCCGAGCGCCGCGCACAACACCACGGCGGCGATCGCGCCCACCGCGAAGACCACCACGAGGGTCGAAGCCGTTCCCGCGCTGCGGCGGCACTGCAGCAGGGAAAGCAGGAGCACCGCGGCGCACGCCGATGATCCGAGGGCGATCCACAGCCCCGCCGCCCCGGAGCCCGGGAACCCGTAGTCGCCGGGCGATATGGCGTAGAAGCCGGCAAGCACGAGAAGAATTCCGCCGACCACGCCCGCCGTCACGCGGATCTCCCGGCGAACCATGGCCACCACGAGCAGGATCACCGGGGCCAGGCTGGACACCACGATCGCCCGGGTCGGGCTGATGGTGGCCAGCGACAGCAGGAACAACTCCTCCGCGCCGAACAGCGCGACGCCCGCGAGCGCCGCCCAGGCCCACCACCGGCGACCCGCCCGGCGAAGATCGCTGGCGTGCGAGCGCAGCCCGGTGCCCGCCACCGCGCCGACCACCACCACGAGGCACATGAGCAGCCCGATCAGTGTCACCTGCGCCTTGGGCGCAAGCAGGATGACCTCGGGCGCGACGATGCCCTCGCTGAGGCCCAGGGCGAGCCCGCCTGCGGCGAGCAGGCCGACGGTGAGCGCGGTGCCCGGCGTGCCGGGGACTGCCCCGGGCTCGCCCGAACCGAGCGCCCCGAGCGCCTGCATGCCGACGGCGATCACCATGACGGCCGTCTGGTAGGTGAGCGATCGTCCGACCAGGTCATCCCCACCGAACGGCCCGCCATCCACGAGCACCGCGGCGGCGGCGAAGCCGAACACGATCACCACCGCAAGCGCGGCACCCCGCGGGCCGGTGCGCGCGGCGACGAGGGCGGTTACCAGCAGCAGCAGCAAGGTGAGCGCCGCCTGATCCTGCACGAACACCGCCAGTGCCAATGCCGCGATCGCAGCGAGTCCGACCAGCCCCTCCGCGCGCCTGCGCGCGGGGATGGCATCCGCCCGACGCGACCACAGCACGACAATGGCACCGCCGACCACGACGAATCCCGTCGCGGTGGAGAGAAGCCACAGGGCGACGACGCTGCCGGTGGGGTCGGACTCCACCGGACCCAGGGCGAGGAGGGCGCCC
Source organism: Miltoncostaeales bacterium (assembly GCA_030833665.1). Taxonomy (GTDB): domain Bacteria; phylum Actinomycetota; class Thermoleophilia; order Miltoncostaeales; family Miltoncostaeaceae; genus SYFI01. The sequence continues at coordinate 7,474 of JAURGT010000009.1, read as the reverse complement.
ACGCCAACTGCACCAAGGGGAAGGGCCCCGGCGAGGCTGCCAAGCGCGAAGCGCGCGACATCGCCGAGGCGCCCGAGGCGGATGTCGGTGCCCATTCGGCGTATCGCCCACGCGGCCACCACCACGGCGGCCGTGTTGGCGAGCACCACCGGCACGGTTGACGCCCCGAGCACGCCGTACGCGGGCGCCGCCGCCAGCCCACCCGCCAGCACTGCGGGCCACAGCGAGATGCCCCCGATCAGGAGCCCCGCGAGGGCAACACCACCGGGTACCCAGATGCCGGCGATGCCCGACCCGGGGGCCGACGTGAGGCTCGAGATCACGTCGGCGATGAAGAACGCCGCGGCGAGGGCAACGGCGCGCGGCACCCACGCGGACCAGCCGATCGCGGGGGCGGGACGTGGTCGGGGAGACGCTGGCATCGCGGGCAGGATAGGGCGTGACCCCGTTCCGCTGCTGTCGCGCCACCGCGCCGCCGCAATCGCAGTGACTGCGGACGGCGCGGTGGCGCGGATCACTCAGCCCGCACGGGCCCTCACCTGATCGTGATCGGCGCGGTCTGCGCGGCCTTGTTGGCCGACTTGCCCGGGGCCGCGTTGAGCACCAGGGTCACCTTTCCGCGGAAGGACGACTGCAGATTCGACGGGATCGTCATCCTTATGGTGGTGACGCCCTTCTTGCCCGTGGTGTTGAGCAGCGTGCGGCGCTTGCCGTTGCCGATGATGCCGAGGCTCACCTTGCCCTTGGCGCTCATCTTCACCTTCACCGTGTAGGTCTTGCCGCGCCTCGCCGTGGACGGGCGTGCCGTCATCACGCCGTAGACCGAGGGCGACGTGTCGATGGTTCCCAGCGCCCCGCAGCCCGCCTCGGTGAACCACAGATTGCCGTCGGGCCCCGTGACGATGCCGTTGGGGTTGGCCTGCGAACTGGTGGCGGGATACGAGGTGACCACGCCGGAAGTGGTGACCTTGCCGATGTTGCCGTTGCCCTGCGTGAACCACTGGGCGTTGCCGCCCGCCGGCCCGGCAGCGATCTGGGCGGGCTGGGCGTTGGCCATGCCGATGGGATACGTGATGGATTGGCCCGTGGCGGAGATCATGCCCACGCCCGGGTTGCCGTACTGGGCGTCCAGGAACCAGACGTTGCCATCGGAGCCGGTGCCGATGCCGTTGAGGCTCGTGCCGGCCTTGGGCAGGGCATACACCTGCCAGTTGCCGTTGGTGTCGATGGCCCCGATCTGACTGCCCTGGAACGCGCTGAACCACATGCGCCCGTCGGGGCCCACGGTGATCTGCAGCGGCGTGGAGATCGGCTGCGTGTACTCGGTGATCACGCCGGCCATCGTGATGCGGCCGATCTTCCCGGTGTTGTACTCGGTGAACCACATGTTCCCGTCGGGACCCTGCACGATCCCCCACGGATTGCTACCGGCAGTGGGGATCGCGAAGCTGGTGACGGCCCCGCTCGGCTCGATCTTGCCGATCGTGTTGGGGCCGGAGTTGGTGAACCACACCGAGCCGTCAGACGCCACGGCGACGCCCTGCGGCGCCTGAACGTTGGTGGAGGCCAGCACCGAGAAGGCGTTCGTCGCGGGCGTGTACGACTGCACGCTGTTGCCGCCGCGGGCGCTGAACACCAGCGACCCCGCGGCACCGGTGCCGCGGGAGGTGATGAGGAACGGGTTACTGCCGAGGTTCGGGATGCCGAACGCCTGCACGGAGGCGTTGCCCGCCTGAGCCGTGGTGCAGTTGCCGGCGAGGAGCCCTGCCGACGCGGGGCCGGCAACCGCCACGGCTGCGGCGATGACGCCGACCGTTGCAGCGGCCGAGACAATGGAGCGACGATTCACGGGAAGCCCTTTCTCCGCTATGTCCGGGAAACACTACCGCTGCAACCCGAAACCAGTCCGACGGGCACGCGGCGTTCCCCGCCCGGGTGCCGGGCGACCGGGACGACGGTCCGGTTCGCGCCCGACCGGCTCGCGCGACGCGCCGTGGTGGTAGCGACCACCCCCGGACCATCCGGGGCGATCCACGCGGCTACGGTGGCCATCTGCGGGCCCGGACGGTCGGCTGTCGTTCCGGTCGAGGGTGATCGTCTTCCCCCTGCAGTGTCTTGATAAAGGCCCGCGTGCTGCCCCCGGTGGGGGCCGCAGCCGCGACGGACCAAGCCCAGCGCCGAGGAGGCCCTAGCCCTCGGGGGCCTCGAGGTCCAGCCCGTTGTGGTGCAGCATGTGCCCCATCTTGTCGCGCTTGGTCTGCAGGTAGCGCGCGTTGTGGTCGCCCGGCTCCACCTCGATCGGCACGCGCTCGACGACCTTGAGCCCATAGCCCTCGAGGCCCACGATCTTCTTGGGGTTGTTGGTGAGCTGGCGGATGGTGCTGAGGCCCAGGTCCACGAGGATCTGCGCACCAATGCCGTAGTCGCGCAGGTCGGCCGGGAACCCCAGCTCGAGGTTGGCCTCCACGGTGTCACGGCCAGCGTCCTGCAGCTCGTAGGCACGCAGCTTGTTGATGAGCCCGATGCCGCGACCCTCCTGGGCGATGTACAGCAGCACGCCCTCGCCCTGGGCCTCGATCATGCGAAGCGCGGCGTGCAGCTGGTCGCCGCAGTCGCAGCGCAGCGACCCGAACACGTCGCCGGTCATGCACTCGGAGTGCACGCGCACGAGCACGTCCTGCTGGCCCGCGACCTCTCCCTTCACGAGCGCCATGTGGTGCTTCCCGTCCACCAGCGACGTGTAGCCCACCGCGGTGAACTCCCCGAACTCGGTAGGCAGCGGCACGGCCGCCCCGCGTTCGATGAGCCGCTCGGTGCGGCGGCGGTGCTCGATGAGGTCGGTGATGGTGATCATCTTCAGCCCATGCTGCTGGGCGTAGCCGATGAGGTCGTCCACCCGGGCCATCTCGCCGTCGTCCTTCATGATCTCGCAGATCACGCCCGCGGGGATGAGGCCGGCCATGCGCGCCAGGTCGACCGCCGCCTCCGTGTGGCCGGCGCGCTCCAGCACCCCGCCGGCCTTCGCGCGCAGCGGGAACACGTGGCCGGGCTTCACCAGGTCGCCGGCCGAGGAGTCGGGGTCGATGGCCACCATGATGGTGCGCGAGCGGTCCGGGGCGCTTATGCCGGTGGTGATGCCCTCGCGCGCCTCGATGCTCTCGGTGAAGGCCGTGCCCAGCGGGGTCTCGTTGCGCTTCACCTGCTGCATGAGCCCCAGGTGCTCGCAGCGCTCCTCGGTGAGCGCCAGGCACACCAGCCCGCGGCCGTGCGTGATCATGAAGTTCACCGCGTCGGGCGTGGCGAACTGCCCTGCGATCACGAGATCGCCCTCGTTCTCGCGGTCCTCGGAGTCGACCACCACGACCATGCGGCCGGCGCGGATGTCCTCGATGGCCTCCTCGATGGAGGAGAACGGCGTGGTCTGGGTGCTCAGGAGGGTCCTCCCCCGTCGACGTGCGGGCGCGCGAGCGCCTCCACGTACTTTGCCACCACATCGGCCTCGAGGTTCACCCTGCGGCCGACCGCGTCGGGGTTGAGGGTGGTCATCTGCATGGTGTGGGGGATCAGCGCAATGGTGAAGCCATCCGGCTCGCGCGACGCGACGGTGAGGCTCACGCCGTCCACGGTGATGCTGCCCTTCTCCACCACGTAGCGAAGCACCTCGTCCGGCGCGCCCACCGACATGAGCATGCCGTCGCCCTCCGACGTGAAGGCGCGCACGGTGCCGGTGCCATCGACATGCCCCTGCACGATGTGCCCGCCGAGGCGGTCGCCCACGCGCATCGCGCGCTCGAGGTTCACGTGGTCGCCGGCCTCGCGGTCGCCCACCGAGGTGCGTCGGAGGGTCTCCTCCACGCAGTCCACGGCGAACCAGCCGTCGCCCATCTCCACCACGGTGAGGCATGCGCCGTTCACCGACACCGAGTCGCCGATGGCCAGGCCGTCGCGCACGGCGTCGCAGGCAATGGCCAGCCGGGCACCCGCGGCGCTCGGGGTGCGCTCGCGCACCGTGCCCATCTCCTCCACGAGACCCGTGAACACCTGATCAGCCCTCCCCGGGAACGGGCCGCAACCGGCCCATCACCAGTACATCATCGCCGAGGCGCTCCACGCGCGGCGATCGGATGCGCGGGGCGTCGCTGATCTGGTCGGCGCCGTGCCCGCGTGCGGCCATTGGCGCGCCATCCCCGCCGATCACCATCGGCGCCACCACCCATGCGAGCACGTCCACCAGGCCGGCCTCGAGCATGGCCCCGGCCACGGTGGGCCCGCCCTCCACCAGCACCGACTGCACCTCGCGGCGCCCCAGGGCGTCCATGGCCTGCGCGAGGAAGCCCGCGCCATGATCGGCGTCGGTCACGTCGACCTCGGCGCCCGCGGCGCGCAGGGCGTCCACGCGCCCCGTATCGGCGGAAGATCCGGCGATGATGGTCACCGGGGCCTCGTCGAGGCTCGAGAGCAGGGCGCTCTCGAGGGGCAGGCGTGCGCGCGGGTCGAGCACCACCCTCAGGGCCGCGCGGCCGTCGGGCACCCCGACATCGCGCGCCGTGAGCATGGGATCGTCGGCAACCGCCGTGCCGATGCCCACGGCCACGGCGTCGCTCTCGGCGCGCCACCGGTGCACCAGCGTCCGGGCCTCCGGGCCGGAGATCCACCGCGTGTTGCCCGTGCGGGTGGCCACGCGCCCATCCAGCGACGCGGCCATCTTCAGCAGCACCTCGGGGCGCCCGGTGGCGGCCCAGGTGAGGAATGCCGACGCGGCCTCGCGGGCGCGAACGGCGTCGTCGCCATCGGCCACGGCCACCTCGATGCCGGCGTCCTGCAGGATCCGCACGCCCTGGCCACGGGTGCGCTCCAGCGGGTCGAGGGCGCCCACCACCACGCGCGCGATGCCCGCGTCGATGATCGCCTGCGTGCACGGCCCCGTGCGGCCGGTGTGGCTGCAGGGCTCGAGGGTGCAGACCAGCGTGGCGCCCTGCGTGGCGGCACCCGCCGCCGCGATGGCCACGGGCTCGGCATGCGCCAGACCCGGGCCGTCGTGCCAGCCCTCCCCCACCACCGCATCGCCCTGCATGATCACCGCGCCCACCGCGGGATTCGGGCTCACGTGGCCGCGACCGCGCTCCGCGAGCTCGCAGGCGCGGATGAGATGGGTGCGCTCGCTCGCGCTGGGGCGCCCGGGAGGGCTCACGCCGATGCGACCCGCTCCGCCAGGTCGGCGTAGGAGGCCACGGGGTCATCCGCCCCGAAGATCGCCGATGCCGACACCAGGAGGTCGGCGCCGAAGGCGCGGGCGTCGGCGATGTTCGCCGGGCCGATGCCACCGTCCACCTGTACCGCCACGCGCGGCGGCAGGAGGTCGCGCAGGACGCCGAGCCGCCCGAGGGTCTCGGGGATGAACGACTGGCCGCTGAAGCCGGGGTTCACGCCCATGCAGTTGACGTAGTCGAGCCGCTCCACGAGTGGGAGCACCATCTCCACCGGGGTGCCCGGATTGATGGCGAGGCCGGCGAGGCAGCCGGCCTCGCGGATCTCGGAGAGAAGCTGGTGCGGGTGCGGGTCGGCCTCCACGTGCACGCTGATCATGTCGGCGTGCGGCGCGTACCAGCCGATGGCCTCGCGGGGGCCCTCCACCATGAGGTGCACGTCCACCAGGCCGCCGCGCGGGCGGGCGAGCGCGGCGACGCCGCGGGTGGTCTCGGTGCCGAGCATGAGGTTGGGCACGAACCGGCCGTCCATCACGTCCACGTGGAACACCCGGGCGCCGGCGTCGAGCAGCGCGGACACCTGCTCGCCGAGCCGCAGGGGGTCTGCGGACATCAGCGAGGGGCACACCGCGGGAGTGGCGGGCAGCTCGGGCATCGGCGGCAGGTTATCGGCCCCGCAGCCTCGCCACGAAGAATCCGTCCGTGCCGTGCACGTGCGGCAGCAGGCGAAGCGTGCCCGGAAGGTCGGGCGACGCCATTGCCGGGAACTCCCCGGACAGGTCGTCCACCCGGGCCCCCGAGGCCCGCACGACGTCCTCGTCCTCGGCCCGGAGCAGGCTGCACGTGGAGTAGACGACGCGTCCGCCTGGGCGCACGAGCTCGAGCGCGCGCGCCAACAGGCCCTGCTGGATCTCCACGAGCGGCGGAAGGGCCTCCTCGCGCCGGCGCCACCGGGCGTCGGGCCGTGAGGCCAGCACCCCGGTGCCGGTGCACGGGGCATCCACCATCACGGCGTCGAACGGACCGCCGGGGATCTCCACCTCGCGCCCATCACCGTCGATCACGGTCATCGGGGCCCCCATGCGCTCGGCGGTCTCGCGCAGCGCTCGGGCCCGGGCCGGGTGCAGCTCCACCGCCACGATCTCGGCCTTCCCCTCCGCCAGCGCGGCGAGTTGCGTGGCCTTGGCCCCCGGGGCGGCGCACAGGTCGAGCACGCGCTCGCCCGGCAATGGCATCAGCACGCGGGCGGGGATCATCGATGCGCGGCTCTGGGCCATCACGCGCCCCTCGGCCCACGCCGACGAATGCTCGAGGGCGAACGGCTGCTCCAGCACCATGGCCTCGGGGAGCATCGGATCGGGCCGCCACGGCGGCAGCTCCTCCTCCACCTGCTCGCGCGGGCCGCGAAGGGTGTTCCACCGCACGGCCGACTCGGGCGCCATGTTGGCCGCAGCCATCACCGCCTCGGCGTCGGCGGTCCCCAGGGAGTCGACGAGCCCGCGGGCGATCCAGTCGGGGAACGAGTGGCGGAGCGCGATGTCAGACGGGTCGATGCCGGCGATGCGCTGCGGCCCCTCAGCGGCGATTCGCCGCAGGATGGCATTCACGAGGCCCGCGCGGGCAGATCCCTTGCCACGGGGCCCGGGCAGCGACCGGGCGAGCGTGGCCGCCTCGTTCACGGCGGCGAAATCCGGCGTGCCGTCGGACGAGATGATCTCGTAGGCGCCGAGGCGCAGCACGTCACGCACCCCGGGCTCGATGCGATCGGGCTTCTCGGCCACGCCATCGATGAGCCAGTCGAGCAGGCGGCGCATCTGCACCGCCCCGTAGGCCAGGCGCTGGGCCTGCTGGCGATCGCGCGGGTCCACCCGCGCGCGGGCGCACTCGGCCGTGAGGGCGCGGTCGGCGTAGGCCCCCTCATCCACGCGACGCAGCACGCCGAGCGCGATGCGCCGGGCGGGCGATGCCTGCGCGCGCTGCTCGCGCGGGTTACGCGGACGTGAGCGCGAGCTCACCGCGATACCCCCTCAGGAAGGCGTCGGCGTGCATGCGGGCCTTGCCCGGGGGCTGCAGCTCCACGATCTCCAGGCCGCCGGACGCCGTGCCCAGCACCAAGCGCCCGGAATCGCGCACGAGCCCGGGGACCGCCGCGGCATTTGTGGGCTTCACGCTCCAGATCTTGAACTGCTGGCCGTCGATGCCGAGCGTGGCCCCGATGTGCGGCGAGAGCGCGCGCACCTGGTTGCGGATCTCCACGGCGGTGCGCG
>JAURGT010000099.1 GCA_030833665.1 Miltoncostaeales bacterium | reverse complement strand
ACTCCGCGCCCGAGACGCGCGACCAGAGGCAACGACGCGCTCGCCACGTCCCCGAGCGTCCCGCGCGGGACTTCGAACGGTTTCGGCGCGTTGTCGCTCGCGATCGCGCGCGCGTCGCGCGAATTCGATGACGATGCGCGAATGACGCGCGTGTGAGTCGTCTTCGCGCGAGCGCGAGCGTGTGTAAGGTTGGAAAGCGCCATGGATGAATGCGAACGCGCGGTGGCGAGCACTGGCGCGCGCGCGATGACGGACGACGGATGGACATCGAGCGAGACATTCGTCGACGCTTGTGCGCAAGCGAACGCGACGGCGATCGCGCGAGTGCGATGGTGAGCGTCGATGTATTCGCTTCGATCGCGCGCGATGGACGCGCGCGCGTCGAACGCGTTCGCCGCGAGAGGGTTCGCCACCGCGCCGGCGGGCGAAGGGATGAAGGTGTACAAACCGACGTCCCCGGGACAGCGCGGACGCATAACGACGAGTCGAGCGCATTTATGGAACGGCCGACCGGAGAAGGCCCTCACGTCGGGGATGCGCAAGCGAGGTGGGCGAA
>JAURGT010000098.1 GCA_030833665.1 Miltoncostaeales bacterium | reverse complement strand
AAACACCACGCGCGTCTTCTCATTCGCGCTCACTCGCTGTGCATTCGCGCTCGACGGCGACGCGTTCGATGGCGTCGCGCGCGCGCGTGACATCGCGTACACGATGTCGTCCATCGACATCGTTCGCGACGCCGCGACGCGCGACGCGTTCGTTCGTTCGTGTGACGCGCGCGATCGATCGTCATCGATCGTCATTCATCGATATCGATCGATCGACGTCGATCGATAGATATCGATCGATCGATCGACATCGATCGCGATCGATCGATCGATCGACGACGAACGAAGCTTCGGGGCGACACTGCGCGACGGTGCGGTGAAGACCGAGGAAGGAATGGTGTCGCCGTACGGCAGCGCGCGCGCGCTCGCATCGGCGGCGCGCATCGGAGCCGTCGTCGCGGGCGTCGCCACGGGGGCCGTCGTGAGCGCGTGGTCGTCGAGGACGCGGACGTGAAGGCGAATGAACGCGAACGAGAGGGACGGGAGAGGGATTAGACGAAGAGATCGCGCGCGATTGTGATGGTACATGTGAATTGTTAATGATGTTTTATATGCAAACA
>JAURGT010000097.1 GCA_030833665.1 Miltoncostaeales bacterium | reverse complement strand
CTGCTGGGAGCTGCATGAAGGCGGCCAGCGTAAAGCAGGCGGTGGATGCCAGGGCGACCGTACTGACCGCACGTGTGAGGGGATTGAGCTCCATTGGGCCCTAGAGCCCCTTCACTTCGGTGACGACTTGAGAGAGAACGGTCTTAGCATCGCCGAAGAGCATCGAGGTTTTGTCGAGATAGAAGAGCTCGTTCTCAATGCCAGCAAATCCGGTCGCCATACCGCGCTTCACCACAATGACCTGCTCGGCGTCCTGCACGTTGAGGATCGGCATGCCGTAGATCGGCGAGCCTGGGTCGCTCTTCGCGGCGGGATTCGTAACGTCGTTTGCGCCGAGCACCAACGCAACGTCGCAGGCATGGAACTCTTCGTTGATTTCATCAAGGTCAAAGAGGTGGTCGTATGGCACATTCGCCTCGGCGAGGAGCACGTTCATGTGCCCAGGCATGCGCCCCGCAACTGGGTGGATGGCGAAGCGCACTCGACCGCCGCGCTTCTCAATGAGCTCGGCAAGCTCCCGAACGGCGTGCTGAGCTTGCGCTACCGCCATGCCGTAGCCAGGAACAA
>JAURGT010000096.1 GCA_030833665.1 Miltoncostaeales bacterium | reverse complement strand
GGCGAGTTGGACCATGGCCAGGCGATGGGTCGCCGAGGCGGCCGGCCGGGGCCGGTGCGGTGGAGTGCGGGCGGGTACGAGGACGACCCGGTCGAGCCACAGCGCCTGCCGGGCGGCCCGGGCCACGTCCAGATGTCCCAGATGAATCGGGTCGAAGGTGCCGCCGAAGATCCCGAGCGGATTCATGCGGCGAGCTTCACCCCGGCGATGCGCGCGGTCAGCGCCTCGAGCGACACCCAGGGATCGCCCGGCAGGCTGCCCTTGCTCACGCGATCGACGGTCGCCGCGGCGAGCAGCAGCGCGTCGCGGTCGCCCGCGCGCTCGCCAACCGGCCGCAACTGGTGCTGGCCGACGAGCCGACCGGGAACCTCGACTCGCGCAACGGCGAGGCGGTCATGCAGCTGCTGCGCGACCTGCACCGGGAGGGCGCCACGATCTGCATGGTCACGCACGACCCGCGCTACGCGGCTTATGCGGACCGCCAGGTGCGGCTGTTCGACGGGCGCATCGTGGACGAGGACACGCTGGTGGACCTCGCCGAGCGCCGCGCCCTGGCGCGCTAGGGAGT
>JAURGT010000095.1 GCA_030833665.1 Miltoncostaeales bacterium | reverse complement strand
TGCGCGCGCGGGGCGCGGCCGCGCCCAGCGGCCACAGAACGGCGGTGGAGGAGGAGGACGAGGCGCCGTCGCCGGTGCCGCGCCGCAGGGGCGCCACGCGCCGCAGCGACTCGCCGCCGACCTGGGCCTCGCTGCCGTCGGCGAGCCAAGCGGCGCGCGCGGCCGCCAGCCGCCGCGCCACGGACGTCCACGACGGGGGGGTCGAGCGCGCACCGGCGGCGGCGGCGGCGGCCTGCGCGCGCTGCGCCGCGGCGGCTGTCGCGGCGGGGCCGGCGGCGGCGGGGCCGCCGCCCGCCCGACGGCGCCGGCGCTGAGCCCAGCCGCCGCCGCCGACCTGGCGGGCAAAATCAAGGCGCACTACCGGGTGCGCCTGGCCCTGGACGGCCTGCCCGCGCTGGTGCTGGGGCCGGCCGGCGGCGGCGGCGCGCGCGCCGACGTCCTGCCAGGCCTCCCCGGGCTTCGCCAGCGCGAGCAGCGCGCCCGAGCCGTCGGGCGGCGGCGGCTGCGCGCCGTCGTCGCGCGGGCGCTTGCGGGAGGGTGCGGCGGCGGGCAGGCCGCCTGCCGGCGATGACGCG
>JAURGT010000094.1 GCA_030833665.1 Miltoncostaeales bacterium | reverse complement strand
ACCGATGTAAATCGTCATGACGTTTTTGCCATTGCAGACACCCTGATCTCGTACGGCTGGTACATGGATCGCCAAACTCCGCCAGACAGTGTTCACCTCACTGTCAACGCAGTGCACGCTCCATTGGTGGATGAGTTCCTCGCAGACCTCGACCGGGCCGTCATCGAGTCTGTGGGCGGCAGTGGCACAGCCGGGGCCTACGCCACCACGGAGTAATCACTCGACACGGCTCACCGACTACGGTGTAAGAAAACGTCTACTTGGGAGAGTGTGTTTCATCTGAAACACCGCCGAAGGAGCAACCACCCCGGAATCTCTCAGGCACAGGGACCAGGTAGACGCCGAACGCTGGAAAGAGAGGGCTCGCCCTCCGCCGACGGGGAAAGCCACGCAAGTGGTGAAGCTCTCAGGCACAAACGACAGCGGGGGTATCAGAGTCCATCGGAGCAACCATGACCTCTACCCCACGCTCACTCACCACGCCTGCATTCGAAGCAGATCACTTCGCAACAAGGCATCTTGGTCTTAGCGAATCCGACCGGCACCACATGTTGCAGGCAATTGGTTACACCTCCACGGAA
>JAURGT010000093.1 GCA_030833665.1 Miltoncostaeales bacterium | reverse complement strand
ATCGTCGTCGCGCGCAAGGGCAGCCCCTTGGTGATCGGCGTCGGTGAAGGCGAGTGTCTCATCGCCTCCGATCCTTCGGCGCTGATCTCGCACACCCGCCGCGTCATCTATCTCGACGACGGTGACGTCGCCTTGGTCACGGCTGATTCCGTCGACATCACGGACCTGAACCATGCGCCGATGGACCGCGACGTGGCGGAGCTCGCATTCGAGGTCAGCGCGGTCGAGAAGGGCGGCTTCGAGCATTTCATGCTCAAGGAGATCCACGAGCAGCCGGAGTCCGTCCGGAACGCGCTGCGCGGTCGTCTGGATCTCCTGAACGGCACCGCCGTGCTTTCGGGCATGGGCGCGACCGCCCGCGAACTCCTCGACCTCCAGCGCATCGTGATGGTCGGCTGCGGGACCTCCTTGCACGCAGGCATGGTCGGCGACTTCGCCTTCGAGGAACTCGCCGCCCTGCAGGCCGAGGTCCAGCCCGCCGCCGAGTTCCGCTACCGTAATCCGCTGGTGGACGGCCGCGACCTGATCGTCGCCATCTCCCAGTCGGGCGAGACCGCCGACACCCTGGCCGCCGTCCGCGAGG
>JAURGT010000092.1 GCA_030833665.1 Miltoncostaeales bacterium | reverse complement strand
ACCGTGCCCATGCGACCGGCCATCCGCAGGCCCTTGAACACACGGGCCGGGGTGGCGCAGGCGCCGATGGAACCGGGCTTGCGGTGGTTGCGGTGCGCACCGTGGGAAGCGCTCACGCCAGCGAAGCCGTGCCGCTTCATTGTGCCGGCGAAGCCCTTGCCCTTCGTGGTGCCGGTGATGTCGACGACGTCACCCGCCTCGAAAGTCTCGGCGCCGACCTCCTGGCCGAGGGTGTAGTCACCCGCGTCCAAGGTGCGCAGCTCCACGAGGTGCCGACGCGGGGCAACTCCGGCCTTGGCGAAATGACCGGCGTCCGGCTTGTTCACCCGTCGCGGGTCAACCGAACCGAAGCCGAGCTGCACCGCGGAGTAGCCGTCGGTGTCGGGCGTGCGCACCTGCGTGACCACGCAGGGGCCTGCCTTGACCACGGTCACGGGAACAACGCGGTTGTTCTCGTCCCATACCTGGGTCATGCCGAGCTTCTCGCCCAACACTCCCTTGACTGTCCTGTCCATTCGTCGCGTCCTAGAGCTTGATCTCGATGTCGACGCCGGCCGGGAGATCCAGGCGCATCAGCGAATCGAC
>JAURGT010000091.1:329-599 GCA_030833665.1 Miltoncostaeales bacterium | reverse complement strand
GTCGAAGACGTCTTCGGCATCAAGGGTCGCGGTACCGTCGCCACGGGCCGCATCGAGCGCGGCATCGTCAAGGTCGGCGACGAAGTCGAGCTGGTCGGCATCACCGCCACCCGCAAGATCGTCGTCACCGGCGTCGAGATGTTCAAGAAGCTCTTGGACGAAGGACGCGCGGGCGATAACACGGGGCTCCTGCTCCGCGGCATCGAGCGCGAAGAGATCCAGCGCGGTCAGGTGCTGGCGAAGTCCGGCTCCGTCACCCCGCACACCAAG
>JAURGT010000091.1:0-320 GCA_030833665.1 Miltoncostaeales bacterium | reverse complement strand
GTTCAACGCCGAGGTCTACGTCCTCACCAAGGACGAAGGCGGACGGCACACGCCGTTCTACAACGGCTACCGTCCGCAGTTCTACCTGCGCACGACCGACGTCACCGGCTCGATCGGCCTCCCAGCGGGCGCCGAGATGATCATGCCGGGCGACAACGTCGAGATGACGGTTGAGCTCATCACCCCGATCGCGATCGAGGTTGGTCAGCGCTTCGCCATTCGCGAAGGCGGCCGCACCGTTGGTGCCGGCTCCATCACGAAGATCACCGAGTAGCAGATGGCGAAGGCAGAGAACCGACCCACGCTGCAGCTCGCATGCA
>JAURGT010000090.1 GCA_030833665.1 Miltoncostaeales bacterium | reverse complement strand
AGGCGGTGGGCCAGGAGGAAGAGGTCGGATTTCTTGCGCAGGGCGACGCAGGCGGCGAGGTGGGGTAGGAGCAGCGCGGCGGGCGCGGCCGGGTCGCGGGCCAGAGCGGCGGCGGTCGCCGCGTGCGCACCCGCGGCGTCGCCGCGGGCCAGCAGGCAGGAGGCCCGCGCGGCGGCGACATCTACAGAGGTGGCCAGGCCAAAGCCCGCGGCGGGCGAGGCGAGGGGTGGGGGTGGGGCGGCCGCGGCGGCGGCGGCAGCGGGGCCTCCTCCTCAGGCGCCGCACAAAACAGGGCCGCCCGCTTTGGTGGGGGCGACGTGCCGGCGGGTGGGAAGTGGGCCGACCGGCGTCCACCGCCGCCGCCGTTGCCGCCGCACCGCTGGGCGACGGCGCGCAGGAACTGGCCGCCTTGGGAGAAACCGACGGCGTTGTACGCCCCCGCCCGCGCGATGCGGGGGTCGGCCGCGATGGCGGCGCACGCCTCCACGACCTGGTCGTCCACCCGCCCGAAGAAGCCGGCGGCGACGTCGGCGGCGGGGGAGGCGACGCCCGCGCCGCCGGGGGAGAGGGACAGGACGTACGAGCCCGGGCCGAGGGTGT
>JAURGT010000008.1:51863-55729 GCA_030833665.1 Miltoncostaeales bacterium | reverse complement strand
AGCTCATCCTTGAGCCGTTCCTCATCATCGGCCTCGTTGCCGTTGTGCGGCGTGTGCTCGTCGTCACTGCGCAGGCGGAGCGGATCTTGAGCGAGGGCGGCAACCTCGAGCCAATCCTGTGGGAGCTCGGCGTACTCGCCGGTCTCGTCATCTCTCTCGCCGTCGCCTTCGCGGCCGGCTTCGTCTCGTTCATCTCGCCCTGCGTGCTGGCGCTGGTGCCCGGCTACCTGTCCTTCATCTCGGGCGTGCCGGCCGACCAGGTGGACAGGCGCTGGAAGTCGGTCATCCGCCCAACGGCGGCCTTCGTCATGGGCTTCGCGATCATGTTCGCGATCTTCGGCGCCAGCGCCGGGCTCATCGGCCGCTCCCTCGCGCGGGATCGCGACGTGCTCAACCTCGTCGCGGGCATCATCCTCATCATCTTCGGGATCGCGATGATCGTGCTGCCCCGCCTCGGGTGGTTCCAGTCCGACCGGCACGTGCGGCTCTCGAAGCGACCCGAGACCCTCATCGGCGCCGGGCTGGTGGGCGCGGCGTTCGCCGCGGGATGGACGCCCTGCATCGGACCGATCCTCGGGAGCATCCTCACGTACGCCGCGCCCACCGGATCACCGGCGGCGGGGGCGCTCCTGCTGTTCGTCTACTCACTCGGCCTCGGCATACCGTTCCTGCTCGCAGGGATCTTCATGACGCAGACCCTCTCGGCCTCGAAGTGGCTGCGCGATCGCTGGTATGCGGTCAACGCGATCGGCGGCGCGCTCATGATCGTGCTGGGCATCATGGTGCTCACCGGTAACCTCGAGCGCATCACCCAGCGACTCGCCACCATCGGGTTCGCAGGCCTCTAGGAGCCTCCGTGCGCATTGTGTCCCTCGTCGGGAACCGGCCCCAGTTCGTGAAGGCCGCGCCCCTCTGCATCGCCCTCCGCGCCCAGGGGGATGAGGTGCTCGTGCATTCAGGGCAGCACTACGACCCCGAGCTGGCCGATCTCTTCTTCGACGAGCTGGGCATCCCGAGCCCCGACCACGCGCTCGAGGTGGGCCCCGGAACGCCCGTGCACCAGATCGCCACCATCATGGAGCGCTTCGAGGGCGTGCTGCGCGACGAGGAACCCGACGCCGTGCTCGTCTACGGCGACACCACCACCACCCTGGCCGGCGCGCTGACAGCCGCGAAGTGCGGCGTGCCGCTCGCGCATGTGGAGGCCGGGCTGCGCTCGTTCGACAGGTCGATGCCCGAGGAGCAGAACCGGGTGGTCACCGACCACCTCTCCGATGTGCTGCTGTGCCCCACCCGCCAGGCGGTGGAGAACCTCGCGGCCGAGGGCCTCACCCGCGGCGTGCACCTGGTGGGCGACGTCATGTTCGACGCCAGCCGCATGTTCGCCCCGCTCGCGGAGCAGCGGAACGCAGCAGCAGCCCACGGCCTCCAGCCCGGTGACTACCTCCTGGTGACCATCCACCGCGCCGCGGCCACCGACACCCCCGAGGCCCTCGACGCAATGGTGGAGGTGCTGTCATCGCTCGACGCGCCGGCCATCTTCCCCGTGCACCCGCGCACCCGCGGCAAGCTGCAGGCCGCGGGCCGGTGGGATGCCCTCGCGCAGGTGCCCGGCCTCGTGCTGGCAGCCCCTGCCGGCTACCTCGACTTCACGAGCCTTCTCATGGGTGCCCGCGCGGTGGTCACCGATTCCGGTGGCGTGCAGAAGGAGGCCTACTTCCATGGCATCCCCTGCATCACGCTGCGCGACACCACCGAGTGGGTGGAGACCGTGGAGGGCGGCTTCAACACGCTCACCGGCATGCATGCCGGTGCGGTGCGGGCCGCGCTCGCGAATGTCGCGATGCCCGCCGAGCGCCCGCCGTACTACGGCGATGGCCACGCGGCCGACGCGGTGGCGCGCGCGGTGGTGGCCGAGCTCGGCTAGAGGTAGGTGCCGGGGAAGTCCGGCGGCTCGTCGTCGCCTTCGCGGCGGCCGCGTGGCAGCTCGTAGGCGTCCTGGATGCCCATGCGGGCGATGAGCGCGTTCGGGCGCAGCACCAGGAAGATGCGCGACTCGTGCTCCTCCTCCACCTGGCCCCACCTGCGGGCCTCCAGCCGGTCAATGATGCCGCCGCCGATGCCCGCGCCTGCCACCAGGGCCGCGGTGGCGCCCACCTCGCTCACGAGGGTGTCGAGCAGGAGCAGGATCCCCACGCCGAGGAACATCACCGTGGCGGCGCGCACGCGGCGCTCGCGGGCGTCGGCGAGGGTCTCGTGCACCACCGATCGGGGGGGCCTGAGGGTGAGCATGGCATGGGCGAAGCGGCGGCGGCTCGTGACGCCGCCGAGCACCAGCGCGAAGAGCAGCGCGGCCGCGAACACGATGCCCGCGAACAGCGGCTCGACCGGTCCCTCGACCAGCCAGAGGATGATCCAGTACGAGAGCGAGGCGAGCCCGAGCGACGTGAGCACCTGCCCTCGCCACCTGATCTCGTCATCCGCCCGCACGATCCGGGGTAGCCCGGCAAGCGCCGCATCGGCCATGGTGACTACGATACCGCCGCTGCCTGTGCCGAGAACCAACATCCCCAAGGACGCCTCATGAGCGCCCCACCGCCGCGCATCGGCGTGATCGGACTCGGCTACGTCGGCCTGCCGCTGGCCGTCGTGTTCGCCGAGGCGGGCGTGCCCGTGGTCGGGCTCGACGTCGTGGATGACAAGGTGGCCGCGATCAACCGCGGCACCTCGCACATCGAGGACGTCCCGTCAGGCCGCCTGGCGCCCCTCGTGGATTCGGGGATGCTCCGCGCGAGCACCGACCTCGATGAGCTGCCTGCGCTCGAGGCCATCGTCATCTGCCTGCCCACGCCGCTGGATGAGCACCGCGAGCCCGACCTGGGCGCGGTGCTGGGCGCGGCCCGCGACATCGCCCCGCGCCTGCAGAAGGGCCAGCTGGTGGTGCTGGAGAGCACCACCTACCCGGGCACCACCCGCGAGGAGCTCGCGCCGCTGCTCGAGGAGTACGGCCTCACGGCCGGCAGGGACTTCCACCTGGCCTTCAGCCCCGAGCGCGTTGACCCGGGCCGCGAGGACTGGACCACCCGCAGCACGCCCAAGGTGGTGGGCGGCCTCACGCCCACCTGCACGCAGAAGGCGCTCGAGGTGTACGGCCAGGCGTTCGACACGCTGGTGCCGGTCTCCACGCCCGAGGTGGCCGAGATGACAAAGATCCTCGAGAACGTCTTCCGCAGCGTGAACATCGCGCTGGTCAACGAGACGGCGCTGCTGTGCGACCGCATGGGCGTGGATGTGTGGGAGGTCATCGACGCCGCGGCCACCAAGCCCTTCGGCTACATGCCCTTCCGCCCCGGCCCGGGCCTCGGCGGTCACTGCATCCCGATCGACCCCTTCTACCTCACGTGGAAGGCGCGCGAGTACGACTTCCACACCGAGTTCATCGAGCTGGCCGGGAAGATCAACTCGCAGATGCCCTACTTCTGCGTGAGCAAGCTCGCGCGCGCGCTGAACGAGCACGAGAAGGCGCTCAAGGGAGCGAAGGTGCTCGTGGTCGGCGTGGCCTACAAGGCCGATGTCAACGACATGCGCGAGAGCCCGGCGCTCAAGGTCATCTCGCTGCTCATCGAGCGCGGGGCCGACGTGACCTACCACGACCCGCACGTGCCGGAACTCGAGCCCGGGCACGGCATCGACCGCGCGATGACCAGCGTGCCGCTCGACGACGACGCCCTGGCCGAGTTCGAAGCACGGATCCGTCGACGACTCGCCGAACTCGGCGGGAAAGTCGCTCGTCCGGCGGCCGAGATCTTCAAGAAGATCTCGAGCCTCTGACACTTGAGCCGAGATCTTCAAGAAGATCTCGAGCC
>JAURGT010000008.1:0-51853 GCA_030833665.1 Miltoncostaeales bacterium | reverse complement strand
CGTGGTGGTGGTCACCGCGCACTCGGGCATCGACTGGCAGCGGGTGGCCGACCGGAGCCGGCTGGTCGTGGACTTCCGCAACGCGGTTCCCAGGGGGGAGAACGTGTGGACGCTGTGACGCCGCTTCGCGTGGCCGTGGTGGGCATGTCGTACTGGGGGCCCAACCTGGCCCGCAACTTCGACCGGCTCGAGGGATCCGAGCTCGCCTGGGCCTGCGACCTCGATGCGTCGCTGCTCGACCGCCACCGCGCGGCGTTTCCGCGCACGGAGTTCACCACCGACCTCGACGAGGTGCTGGCCGACCCGGACACGGATGCCGTGGTGATCGCCACCCCGGTGCCCACGCACGCGGCGCTGGCGCTCAAGGCCATCGCGGCCGGTAAGCACGTGTTCGTGGAGAAGCCCCTGGCTCTCACCACTGCCGATGCCCGCGCGGTGGCGGAGGCAGCCGAGGCCGCGGGCGTCACCCTCATGGTGGACCACCTGCTGGTGCTGCACCCGGGCGTCACAAAGGTGAAGGAGCTCGTGGACTCCGGGCACCTGGGCGACGTGCACTACCTCTACGGCAACAGGCTCAACCTGGGCATCGTGCGCAAGGACGAGAACGCACTCTGGAGCCTCGGCCCCCACGACATCAGCGTGATGCTGCACCTCGTGGGCCAGCGGGCCGTCGAGGTGTCGGCCACGGGCGCGTGCTACCTGCAGGAGGGCGTGGAGGACGTCGTGTTCGGGCGCATCCTCTTCGAGAGCGGCGTCATCGGGCACCTGCACCTCTCGTGGCTCGACCCCCACAAGATGCGCCGCATGACCGTCATCGGCTCCGAGCGCATGGTGGTATTCGACGACATGGAGAGCGAGCGCAAGATCACCGTCTACGACAAGGGCCCCGTGCCGCGCACTGGTGACTACGGCGAATACATCCAGGTGCGATCCGGCGACATCTTCAGCCCGAAGATCGACAGCGCGGAGCCGCTGCGCCTGGTCTGCCAGCACTTCCTCGACAGCATCCGCGCGGGCACCGCCCCCGTGGCCGACGGCTGGGCAGGCCTCGCCACCGTCGAGGTGCTCGAGGCCATGGACACATCACTGGCCGAGGGCGGCCGACCGATCACCCTGGAGGGGGCATCCCGATGAGCCGCGAGAACCTCGTGCTGGGAGAGGGCGTGCAGATCGCCGACGACGTCGAGATCGGGGCCAACGTGGTGATCCACGACGGCACGGTCATCGGCGCCGGCTGCGTGATCCAGGACAACGTGGTGCTGGGCAAGCAGCCCAAGCTCGCGCGCCGATCCACCACCAAGCGCGAGCCACTGCCGCCGCTGGTCATCGGCTCGGGCGTGTCGATCTGCTCCGGGGCAGTCGTGTTCGCCGGCAGCAGCATCGGCGACAACACCGTCATCGGCGATCAGGCCTTCGTGCGCGAGAACGTGCAGATCGGCAGCGACTGCGGCATCGGCCGGGCGGTGTGCGTGGAGAACCAGACCACCATCGGCAATCGCTGCAACATCCAGAGCAACTCCTACATCACGCGCCTCTGCGTGCTCGAGGATGACGTCTTCATCGCGCCGTGCGTCACCACCACGAACGACAACTTCATGGGCCGCACCGAGGCGCGGCACGAACTGCTGGAGGGCGCCACCATCCGCCGCGCCGCGCGCATCGGCGGCGGCGTGGTGATCCTCCCCGGCATCGAGATCGGCGAGGAGGCCTTCGTGGCGGCGGGCGCCCTGGTCACCAAGGACATCCCCGCCGGCAAGCTGGTGGCGGGCCTTCCCGCCCGGGTGTGGCGCGACGTGCCCGACGAGGAGCTGCTCAACAACCAGTAGCGCCGCGGCGCAGTACCACCCGCGCCGCCAAGGGGAGTCTCGCGCCCACGTCACCGGTCCCGACGACGAGCCCCCGGGCTCCGGCCGTGACGCCCGCCTTGGGGTGGGGGAGACCTCCGCTCGACGATCCACGGTCGACGGTCGACGGTCGAGCAGAGATGCGCACGCGGTGAACGAGGCACACGACTTCGCGGTGCACGACCGGTGTCAGCACGGGGTGCTCGTCTGGGGGCCATCGGCTGGTACTGACCGATGCGGGCTACCCGAACGGACGGTTCTCACCCGGGCCCGCCCGTGGCCGACTGACCCGCTGATACGGTCGGGTGATGGGGAGGGTGCTGGCGATCACCATGGCGATGCTGGCCCTCTGCACGGCCCCCGCCGCGCTCGGGGTGCTGGGCGGCACGCCTGCGGATCCGAGCACCGGCGACCACGTGGTGGCCCTCATCGACCCCGCCCAGCCGACGGCGCGCGCGGGCCAGTTCTGCACCGGCACCCTGCTCGACGCACAGTGGGTGGTGACGGCCGGGCACTGCACCGCTGGCCTGCGCCCAGAGGAGCTCGTGGTGGCCGTGGGGCAGCCGGTGCTGTCGCTGGTGACGGATGGCAACCGCCACGCCGTGGATGCCATCACGCAGTACCCGCTGTACGACCTGCGGCGCTGGGGCCACGACATCGCGATGGTGCACCTGGCCCAGCCGGTGCCGGAGTCCATCAGCCCAGCCACCGAGCGCTACCAGCGAGGCCCGCGGGCGTCGTACGCGGCCAGCGGGTGGGTGTCGGGATGGGGCGCCACCGCCGAGGCACCGAGCGGAAGCGACCAGCTGCTCACCGGGCAGATCTCGGTATCCACGCCCGCGCAGTGCCTCGCGGTTGGCGCGCCGTGGGGAACCATCTGCGGCACGACACCCTTCTCCACCGAGGCCTCCGCGTGCTGGGGTGACAGCGGTGGGCCGCTCGAGCACGAGGGCGTGCTGATCGGCATCGTCTCCTTCGGTCCCGAGGGCTGCGACTACACGTCTCCCACGGCCTACACCCACGTGGGCACCTACAGCACGTGGATCGACTGGGTGCGCTCCGGTGGCGATGGGCGCGTGAGCCTGCCGGAGGTCACCGCGATCTCGGCGCGACAGGTGCCCGGCATGCGCTCAACGGATCTCACCATGCGCTGGTGCCAATCGGGTGGCATAGGGCATCGCATCATCACGCGCTTCCGGGCCGCGCACCCCGGTGAGGCCTGGCACTACACCCGGGCCACGTCGCGCACCATGCGCACCAGATGCGGGGCATGGTCGGTGAAGCACCGGCATGCACACCGCACTGGCCAGGTGCTCACGGTGTTCGCCGACGTGCGCGATGCGACCACGGGCATGCGCTACTGGAGCACCTATCCGGTGAGGGTGCGGATCAGGTGACGCACGGCGCGCCCTGCGCGGCCAGGGCGGTCAGCGGGAGGCGTAGTTCTTCGCGTACCACTCGGCGTACTCGCCGCTCTTGATCGGCTCCCACCAGGGGCGGCCGTCGCGATACCACTCCACCGTCGCCGCGAGCCCCTCATCGAAGTCCACCTGGGGCGCCCAGCCCATGGCGCGCATCTTCGATGTGTCGAGGGCGTAGCGGCGGTCGTGGCCGGGGCGGTCCTCCACGTAGGTGATGAGATCGTCGGACGCACCGGTGTGGGCGAGGATGCGCCGCGTGATCTCCAGGTTGGGCCACTCGTTTCCGCCACCCACGTTGTAGACCTGCCCGGCCTCGCCGTGCTCCATGGCGAACCAGATGCCCTCGGCGTGGTCGCGCACGTGGATCCAGTCGCGCACCTGCTGGCCGTCGCCGTAGACGGGCAGCGGCAGGCCATCGAGCGCATTGGTGATGAACAGCGGCACGAGCTTCTCGGGGTACTGCCGGGGGCCATAGGTGTTCGAGCCACGCGTGATGACGATGTCGTATCCGAAGGTGTGGTGGATCGCCAGGGCCTGGAGGTCGCCGCCGGCCTTGCTGGCCGAGTAGGGCGAGGACGGCTGGATCGGATCGATCTCGCGGAAGGCGCCGGCGGGAATGGAGCCGTACACCTCATCGGTGCTCACCTGCACGAAGCGCCGCACGCCGGCATCGCGCGCGGTCATGATGAGCGTCGCGGTGCCCACGACGTCGGTCTGGATGAACTCCGTGGGGTCGTGCAGCGAGCGGTCCACATGGCTCTCGGCCGCGAGGTTGATGACCACCTCGCAGCCCTCCACCGCGGTCGCCGCCACCTCCGGATCGGCGATGTCGCCGTGGATGAACGAGTACAGCGGGTTACCCATGAGCTCGGCCACGTTCGCGGGGTTGCCCGCGTAGGTGAGCTTGTCGAGATTGACGACCTCGTGGCCCTGCTCGATGGCGACCCGGATGACCTCCGAGCCGATGAACCCGCACCCGCCGGTGATGAGGACCTTCACGAACGCTCCCTGACGTAGTCGGCAAGGGCATCCTCCCACGCGCGCAGGCGCGGAGCACCCTGGTGGGTGACCTCGAGCACGCTCACCGCGGGTCGCGGCGCCGGGCGGGCGAAGGCCTCCGTCGTGGTGTCGCGCACCTCGCACTCCACCCCGGCGAGCCGGTAGGCCTCGCGGGCGAGGTCCGCCCAGCTGGTGCTGCCGCCGCCGGCCACGTGGTAGATGCCCGCGGGCTCATCGACAAGCGCCACCAGGGCCGGGCAGAGGTCGCGGGTCCAGGTGGGGCACCCCACCTGGTCGGCCACCACGTCCACGTGATCGCGCGCGGGATCGGACCCCAGCGCGATCATGGTGTCCACGAAGTTGCGCCCATGCGCGCCGTAGAGCCAGGCCGTGCGGCCGATGCGCGTGCCCTCCGGATACTCCAGCTCGGCCAGCCGCTCGCCCGCGAGCTTGGTGCGGCCGTAGGCCTGGATGGGGTCGGTGGCGTCGTCCTCGGCATACGGACCGCCGGTCCCCGGGAACACGTAGTCGGTGCTCACGGCCACCAGCGCGGCGCCTGCCTCGCGCGCCCCGATGGCCACGTTGCGCGAGCCCTCGCCATTCACCAGGAGGGCCTGCTCCTCGTGCTCCTCCGCGCCGTCCACGTCGGTCCAGGCCGCGAGGTGGAACACGGCGTCGGGCGCCGCCTCGGACACCATGCGCACCACGCGCCGCCGGTCGGTGATGTCGAGCTCGGGCAGGTCGAGGCCCACCGCCTCGTGCCCCCCCACCGCCAGGTGGTCCATGAGGTCGGTGCCCAGCATGCCCCGGTGCCCGATGACCAGCGCACGCATCCCGATCGCCTAGGTGAGGCCGATCACCGACGAGTCGCCGAGCACGAACCGGTAGGCCCGTGGCTTGGCGTCGGTGCGGGTGATGGTGACGTCGCGCCCGATGAGGCTGCTCTCGACCCGGGCATCGAGGTCCTCCACGTGCACGCGCTCGAGCAGGATCGAGTGCTCGATCTCCGCCCGGCGCACCACGCACCCGGTGGAGATCGAGGAGTACGGCCCGATGTAGGCGTTCTCCACCACGGCGTCGCGGCCGATCACCGCCGGCCCGCGCACATGGCTGTTCACGAGGCGCGCGCCGGCCTCGATCACCACCCGCCCCTCGATGTCGCTGTCGATGATCTCGCCATCCACGCGGGGCTCGATGACGTCGAGGATCAGCCGGTTGGCCTCGAGCATGTCCTCCACCTGGCCGGTGTCCTTCCACCAGCCGGTGACGACGTGGGGCTCCACGCGGCGGCCCTGGTCGATGAGGTACTGGATGGCGTCGGTGATCTCGAGCTCGCCACGGGCGGAGGGCTGGATCGACTTGGCGGCGTCCAGGATCGCCGGCGTGAACATGGACACGCCCACCAGCGCGAGGTCGCTCCTGGGCTGTGCCGGCTTCTCCTCGAGGTTCACCACGCGATCGCCTTCGAGCACGGCCACGCCGTACGACGACGGGTTGGGCACGTGCTGCAGCAGGATCATCGCGTCGGGGTCCGAGGCGCGGAACTCCTCCACGAGCGGCGTGATGCCGTCGCGCAGCAGGTTGTCGCCCAGGTACATCACGAACGGGCTGTCGCCCAGGAAGGCCTCGGCCGTGAGCACCGCATGGGCCAGGCCGAGCGGCGCCGACTGGGGGATGAACGTGATCCGCACGCCGAGTGATGAGCCATCGCCCAGGGCTTCGCGGATCTCATCCCCGGTATCGCCGATGATGATGCCGATGTCCGTGATTCCGGCGTCGCGCAGGGCCTCGAGCCCGTAGAAGAGCACGGGCTTGTTGGCCACCGGCACGAGCTGCTTGGCCGAGGTGTGCGTGATGGGCCGGAGCCGCGTTCCGGCGCCGCCCGAGAGCACCAGTCCCTTGAGTTCCGTGATCACAGCGGGCGACCCTAGCAGCGGGGCCGATTTCACAGGACGCGGGGGCGCTGCCCGGGACCTAGCCGCGCAGCGCCACCACCGCGGCTGCGGCGGCCGCCAGGTCGTCGGCCGTGGCCGCCAGTGCCTCGGGCAGCGGGCGGGGGCCCCGGCCGATGGGCAGCGCCGCCACGAGGCCCATGCGCCGGGCGATTCCCGGGGGCACATCCACCTGGCCGAACAGCCCCACGCAGGGCACCCCCGCCTCGGCGCAGGCCGCCGCGACCGCGGCGGGGGCCTTGCCGGTGAGGGTCTGCATGTCGAGCCGGCCCTCGCCGGTGATGCACACGTCGGCGCCCTCCAGGGCTGCGGACAGCCCCGCCGCCCGTGTGACCAGCGCGCCGCCATCGGTGAGCGCGGCCCCGAGCATGGCGAGCATGCCGCCGGCAGCGCCTCCCGCAGCGCCCGCCCGGGGCATGTCCGCGATGTCGGGGAGCCCCTGGGCGGCGAGCACGGCCGCGAGGTTCGTGAGGCCCTCCTCGAGGCGCTCCACGCCCTCGGGGGTGGCGCCCTTCTGCGGCCCGAACACCGCGGCGGAGCCCTCCGGTCCCGTGAGCGGGCTGGTCACGTCACAGGCGATATCGATCGGCACCGCGGCCAGCCGGGCATCGAGCCCCGAGAGGTCGACGCGCCTCACCCGCGACAGCGCGCCTCCGATTCCCGCGAGGGGCTCATCGTTGTCGTCGAGCGCGCGGGCGCCGAGCGCGATGGCAAGGCCCAGTCCGCCATCGGTGGTGGCGCTGCCGCCCACCCCCACGATGACGCGCGCGCAGCCGGCGTCGAGCGCGGCGCGGATGAGGTCGCCCGTGCCCGCGGTGGTGGTGGCCTCCGGGTCGCGCTCATGGTCGGCGAGGCGCTCGTACCCCGATGCCTGCGCGAGCTCCACCACGGCGGTGCCGTCGGGCAGCATCCCGAAGGCGGCGGTGATGGGGCGCCCGAGCGGATCGTGCGCCGGTGCCTCGATGATGCGCCCGCCACCCGCGGCCACGAGGGCATCGAGCGTGCCCTCGCCACCGTCGGCCACCGGAACCTCCACCACCTCGGCCCCGGCCAGCCTGGCCCCGACCGCGATTGCCTCGGCGGCATCGGCGGGGCCCAGCGCCGCCTTGAAGGGCGCGGGGGCCGCGACGACCCGCATCAGTCCCGGGGCGTCGGGGGCTGCGGCGCCCAGTCGAGGTCGAGGAACCCGCGCAGGCGCTCCTGGAACTCGACGTCATCCGCCGACGTCCGGATGGCCTCGTCGAGCTCGGCGGCGTCGTCGCCCACCACCACGCGGATAGGCGGCGGGTGGGCGTGGATGGCATCCCAAATGGCCTCGGCGCAGGAGTCGGCCGTGCTGGAGTCGGGTCGCTCGCGCCACTTCCCGAAGCCCGCGCGCAGGTCGCCGAACAACGGCGCGTAGGGCGAATCAGGATCGGTCACGCCGCCGCTGATGCGCGTGGCGCTGGGGAAATCGGTGTCGATCATGCCGGGCTCGATCATGATGACCCGCACGCCGAACGGGCCCATCTCCACCGACAGCGCCTCCGAGAGCGCGTTGAGGGCGTACTTCGACGCGTGGTAGAAGCCCACGAGGGGGTTGGTGAGCCGCGCGCCGATGGACGACACGCTGACGATCATGCCGCGGCGCGCCTCGCGCATGGCGGGAGCCACCGCCTGCACCACTGCGGCAGCGCCCCACACATTGGTCTCGAACATCTCGCGGGCCACCTCGAGGTCGCCGCTCTCCTGCGGGCCCATCATCGCGTAGGCGGCGTTGTTCACGAGCACGTCGATCGCCCCGCCGCCCGCCAGGTCCGTGGCCGTGGCTGCGGCGGCGGCGATCTGCTCGGGCCGGGTGACGTCGAGCTCCACGAGCGTGAGCGCTGACGGATCGTCGTACTCCTCATGCGCCCGCGCGAGGTCGCGCACTCCGGCCACCACGGCGTAGCCCCCCCGCGCCATGCGCTCGGCGGTAGCGCGGCCGACGCCGCGGCCGGCGCCGGTGACCAGTGCGACCGGTGTGCTCACGCGGAGGAGACTACCCGGGCGTCACGCGGGAGCCGCACGGTGAACACGCTGCCGCGCCCGGGCTCTGATCGCACGGTGATCTCGCCGCCATGGGCGCGCACGATGCCGCGGGCGATGGCCAGCCCGAGGCCCGCGCCCTGCTGGTCCGCGCGCTCGCGCGAGGCGTCGGCCCGGTAGAAGCGGTCGAACACGCTGTCGATGGCATCCGGCGCGATGCCCTCGCCTGTGTCGGACACGGACATCAGGGCATCCCCGCCCTGCACGTGGGCATCCACCGTGATGGTGTCCCCGGCGGACGTGTGGCGCGCGGCGTTGTCGAGGAGGATGAGCAGGACCTGCTCGAGGCGGTCGGGGTCACCCTCCATCGGCACGGGCGAGGCCGCCTCGATGCGCATGGTCACCCCCTCGCGCTCGGCGAGGAGCGCGCGGGGGCGGGCAGCAGCCCGGATGGTGGCGGCCAGGTCCATGGGCTGCCGTTCGAGGGGAAGCCCGCCGGAGTCGAGACGCGCGAGTTGCAGCTGCTCCTCCACGAGGCGCTGCAGGCGAGCCGACTCGGCGCTCATGAGACGCACGAACTCCCGCCGGTCCTCCGCCGGCATGGAGTCGTCCTCCATCAGCTCGAGGAGGCCGCGGATGGCCGCGACCGGGGTCTTCAACTCGTGCGAGACGTTGGCCACCAGCTCGCGCCGCGTGCGCGCGAGCGCGCGCTCCTGCGTGACATCACGGATCGTGAGAATCACCGTGCCGGCGGGCTTCGAGAGCGGCACCGCCTCGACGGCGAGGGCGCCGCCCTCGGGCGTGGTCACCTCGGGGCCGTCCACCGGCCCGGCCTCCGCACGTGCCCGGCTCACCATCTCCATGAGGCCCGGGTCGAGGTCGGCGGCCCGGGCATCGCCACCGGGCGCGAGCCCGAGCATGCGGATGGCCGCGTCGTTCGTGACCACCAGCTCATCGTCGGGGTCGATCATCAGCACGCCCTCGGCGAGGCCCGCCACGAGGGTGCGGGCGCGGTCGCGCTCCCCGGTGACCGTGCCGATGAGGTCCTCCACGCGATCGGCCATGCGATTGAGCCCGTCCGCCAGCGTGGCGACCTCACGCGGCGACGACGCCGGCGCGCGGGCGGAGAGGTCGCCGCCGGAGAGCGTCGCGGCGGTATCGGCCACGCGCGCGATGCGCCGGCCGAGCACGCGGGAGAGCACGACGCCCGCGATTGTCGCGAGCAGCAGCACGGCGATGATCGCGAAGAGCACGCGGCGCTGGAGCGCGCCGATCTCGGCAGTCGGCGGCGGCACCGGCACCGCGACCTCAGCGATGCCCACGACGTTCCCGCCCTGGGTCACGCGCACGGCCGAGAAGACCGTCCGGGCGTCCCCGGGCCCCTCGGCCACGCGCGTGCGCACGGGCGCGGGCGACACGGACTTGTCGGCGAGGTCGCCCTCCTGCGTGAGTGCATCATCGGGGAAGGCACCGGGAACCGCTGCGAGGTTGGCCGCGTGCCACCCCGTGGCGATGTCGAAGTACCGCGCCGAGCCGCGCACCTCCGACGCCAGGCGCGCCACGTAGGCGTCGCCCTCCTCACTCGTGAGCCCGTACCCCTCGCCCGGGGCCTCCGAGAGGCCCTCCAGTACGCGGACGGTGGACTGCGAGGTGCGCTCGGTCGCCCCCGACACCACGCTGCCCTCGAGCGTGGGCAGCAGCACGAGGAACATGAGGAGGCTCGCGGCGATGCCGAGCGTGATGAACGACCCGATGAGCCAGGTCTGGAGCCCGGTACGTCCCCGGGGCCGACTCACTCCGCCGGCCCGTCCTCCCGGCCGAGCGCGTACCCGACACCCCGTACCGTCCGGATGATCACCGGGTTCGCGGGGTCGCGTTCGATCTTCTGGCGCAGGTGGCGCACATGGACGTCCACGCTGCGGAGGTCGCCATAGAAGGAGCCGTCCCACAGGTGGTCCATCAGCTCCTCGCGGGTGAACACCCGGCGCGGCGACTTCATGAGCTTGAGGAGGATCTCGAACTCCGAGAACGTGAGCGGGATGTCCTCGGAGTCGCGGATCACGGTGCGCGCCGCCGGATCCACCTCGATGTCGCCCACGCGGATGGGGTCCTCCTGTACGGGCACCACGCGTGCACGACGCAGGTTGGCCTTGACCCGCGACACCAGCTCGCGCGGCGAGAAGGGCTTCGTCACGTAGTCGTCGGCGCCCATCTCGAGCCCGAGCACCTTGTCCACCTCGTCATCGCGCGCCGAGAGCATGATGATCGGCACGTTGCGCGTGGAGCGGATGCGGCGGCACACCTCGATGCCGTCGAGCCCCGGCAGCATGAGGTCGAGCACCACGAGGTCAACGGGTTCCCTCTCGATGATCTCGAGGGCATCGTCGCCACGACCGGCAGACAGCACCTCGAAGCCGCCCTCCGTGAGGGCGTATTCCACCACCTTGCGGATGGACTTCTCGTCGTCCACCACGAGCACCCGGTCGGCCATGCCGCGATGCTACCGGTCCTAACCCGCCGCTAACGCTCGCGCGGTACAACCCTGTCCATGAACGACATGAGCCCGAACGAGCCACCCCGCGAGGCGGCCCCGAAGCGCCCCTCCGGCGCCCGCCGGGCGGCCGCCCTGGTGATCCCCGCGCTGGTCGGCGCGGCCGTCACGCTGGGCGTGCTGGCCGCCACCGGCGAGCTGGGAGATGGCGACGTCACCGTCATCCGCGAGACCGCGCCCATCACCACCGGCGCGGCGTCGCCATCCGATGCCGCAGTGGTGGCCGAGGAGGCCGTGCAGCGCGGCGACGGCGCCCTCTCGGTGGCCGAGATCGTTCGGCGTGAATCGCCGGCCGTGGTGCTGATCGAGGCGGGGTCGGGATCGTCCGGCGGGCTCGGATCGGGCTTCCTCATCGACCGCGACGGCCACATCCTCACCAACGCGCACGTGGTGGACGACAGCGAAGACATCACCGTGACGTTCTCGGACGGCACCGAGGAGGAGGCCAGCATCCTCGGTCTCGACAAGTCGACGGACCTCGCGGTGCTCAAGATCGGCTCCGTACCGGAGGGCGTCCGGCCCGTGCCGCTCGGCTCGAGCGGCGGGCTCGTGGTGGGGCAGGAAGTCGTGGCTATCGGCAACCCCTACGGGCTCGAGCGCACGGCCACCACCGGCATCGTCTCGGCCCTCGAGCGCACCATCGAGTCGCCCAACGGCTTCACGATCCAGAACACCATCCAGACCGACGCGGCGATCAACCAGGGCAACTCCGGCGGTCCGCTCTTCGACCGTGCCGGACGCGTGATCGGGATGAACTCGCAGATCGCCAGCCGTGACGGCGGCAACGTGGGCCTCGGGTTCGCCGTCCCCATCGACACCATCAAGCCCATCGCGCGCTCGGTGATCGACGGCGGGGAGCCGGAGCACGCGTGGATCGGCATCACCGGACGCGACCTCACGCCCGCCATGGCGAAGGCGCTCGACCTCGACGGCAGGCGTGGCGTGGTCATCGCCGGAGTGGAGAAGGACGGCCCCGCCGCGAAGGCGGAGCTCAAGGCGGCGGGGAACGCCGACGCGGTGGTGCCGCGTGGCGGCGACCTCATCATCGCCATCAATGGCGGGGCCGTGCACGACATGGCGGACGTCAGCCGCGCCATCGCGAGCCGCCGGGTCGGCGAGTCGGTCACCGTCACCGTGCTTCGCGACGGACAGGAGAAGACGGTGACGCTGCGGCTGGAGGACCGTCCCGCGCGCATCGGGCGGGGCTAGTGAGCGGCGCCAGCACCGGGTCAGGCCGTTCTATGCTGGGTCTCGTGCCGACGCGTCAGCGCCTCATCCGCAGGGCCGAACCCGGCGACGCCGGTGCCATCGGCTCGATCTATGACGAGGCCATCGCCACGCGGGTGGCCACCTTTGCGGCCGGCCCGCACGACCAGGCGGAGCGCATGGCGTGGCTCGCCGCGCGCGGTGATCGCGCGCCGGTGTGGGTGCTCGATGCGTCTGGCGACGTGATCGCGTGGGCGGCCCTGGCCCCGTTCTCGCACCGCGAGTGGTACGACGGGGTAGCCGAGTACACCGTGTACGTCTCGGCCGGAGTGCAGGGCACCGGGGCGGGCGGGCAGATGCTCGACCACCTCATCGACACGGCCCCCGGGCTCGGATACTGGAAGCTCGTGGGGATGATCCTCGAAGGCAACGCGGCAGGCCTGGCGCTCGCGCGCGGGCGGGGCTTCCGCGAAGTGGGAACCCACCATGCGCACGGCCACGTCGACGGCGCCTGGCGCGACGTGACCGTGGTCGAGTTGCACCTGGAGAAGTCACGATGACCACCTCGCCGCCGCCGGTCCCGCCGCCCGATGAGATGCGGGACATATTCCGCACCATGACCCTCATCCGCCGCTTCGAGGAGCGCGCCGCCGAGGAGTACATGGCGGGGCGCATCGGGGGCTTCCTGCACCTCGCCATCGGCGAGGAGGCCGCGATCGTCGGAACCATCTCCGCGCTGCGACCCGACGACCCGCTCACCTCCACCTACCGCGAACACGGCCAGGCCCTCGCGCGGGGCACCGACCCCCGGGCGATCATGGCCGAGCTGCTCGGCCGGGACACGGGCATCTGCCGGGGCCGGGGCGGCTCGATGCACCTCATGGACGTGCAGCGCGCGTTCTACGGGGGCTACGGCATCGTCGGCGGTGCGGTGCCGCTCGCGCTGGGCCTGGCGTGGGCCGCCCGCTACCGCGAGACCGAGCAGGTGTCGGTGACGATGTTCGGGGAGGGCGCGGCCAACCAGGGCGTGGTCTCGGAGTGCTTCAACATGGCCGGCCTCTGGGACCTGCCGATGGTGTTCCTCATCCTCAACAACCAGTACGGAATGGGCACGCCCGTGGAGCGCGCCGCCGCGATGGACGACTTCTTCCCGCGGGCGGCGGCCTACGACATCGAGTCGTGGAAGGTGGACGGCATGGACGTGCTGGCCGTGCGCGCGGCACTGTCGGAGGCAGCGCGGCTGGCGCGTGAGGAGCGGCGACCGGCGTGCGTGGAGCTCCTGGCCTACCGCTACCGGGGCCATTCGATGAGCGACCCCGACACCGTGCGCGCGGCCGAGGAGAAGGAGCGCTGGAAGGCACGCGATCCCCTCATCACCTTCGAGCGCGTGCTGCTGGGCGAGGGCATCATTGACGCCGAGGGCGTGGCCGCGATGCGGGCCGAGGTGGACAGGGTGGTTGACGACGCCACGGCCTTCGCCCGGGAGAGCCCTGAGGTGCCCATCGCGGACCTTGCCGACTACGTCTATGCCGAGCCGTGGAATGACGCCGCGCACGGCAGCGCCCTGGTGCGGCCATGAGCACCGAGGTCAAGGACGTCACGTACCGCGAGGCCATCAACCAGGCCCTGCGCGAGGAGATGATCCGCGACGAGTCGGTGTTCCTCATGGGAGAGGACATCGGGCACTTCGAGGGCGCCTTCAAGGTGACCAAAGGGCTCCTCGCGGAGTTCGGCGAGAAGCGCGTGGTGGACACCCCCATCACCGAGGCGGGCTTCACGGGGCTGTGCATCGGCGCGGCGATGGCCGGCCTGCGCCCCGTAGTGGAGATCATGACGGTGAACTTCGCGCTGGTGGCGATGGACCAGATCGTGAGCAACGCATCGAAGATCCACTACATGTTCGGTGGCCAGGTGGACGTGCCAATGGTCATCCGCATGCCGGGCGGCGCCGGGCACCAGCTCTCCGCCCAGCACTCGCACTCGCTCGACGCCATGTTCACCCACGTGCCCGGCCTCAAGGTGTGCGTTCCCTCCACGCCCGAGGACGCCAAGGGGCTCCTGAAGACCGCCATCCGCGACGCCGACCCCGTGATCATGCTCGAAAGCGAGGGCCTCTACGGCAAGAAGGGCCCGGTGGGCGGGGAGGACCACCTCATCCCCTTCGGGCAGGCGGTGGTGCGGCGCCCCGGGCGCGACTGCACGATCGTGGCCACCTCGCGCATGGTGTGGGTGGCGCTGGCCGCCGCCGAGCAACTCGCCGCGCAGGGCGTGGAGGCCGAGGTGATCGACCCGCGCACGTACCGCCCGCTTGACCTCGACACCCTCGCCGAGAGCGTGCGTCGCACCTCGCGCGCGGTGGTGGTGGACGAGGGCTGGCCCGAGTGCGGGATCGCCGCCAACCTGGCCGCCCATCTCTATGAGTCGTGCTTCGACTGGCTCGATGCGCCGGTCGGGCGCGTGAACTCGGCCGACGTGCCGATGCCGTACGCGAAGAACCTCGAGCAGGCGGCGATTCCGCAGCCCGCCGATGTGGTGGCGGCCGTCATGGCGACCCTGGCACGGGAGGTGCCCCGGTGAGCGACATGCTCATGCCCAAGCTCTCCGACACCATGGAGGAGGGCACCGTGCTCAAGTGGCTCAAGGCCGACGGCGAGGCCGTCGCCAAGGGCGAGCCGCTCGTGGAGATCGAGACCGACAAGGCCACGATGACGGTCGATGCCCCGGAATCGGGGACACTGCGCATCATCGCCGCGGAGGGCGACGTGCGCGATGTCGGTGCGCCCATCGCCGCCATTGGCGACGCCGGCGCGACGGGCGTGATCGAGGTTCCCGACGCGCCCACGCAGGAGATCGAGGCGGTCACCCAGGCTGCGGCGGAGGCAGCAGAGCCAGGCGCACGGCAAGGGGCAGGGCCGGCGCCACAGGAGACGCAGGACGAAGCGCAGGGCATCCCGACGGCCGAGGACGGCACCGCCTCGTCGATCGCCGCCGCCTTCACGCCGGCCGACGTCGGCGCCACCTCCCCGCAGGTGGCCGCGTCGCCGCTCGCCCGCACCATCGCCGCACGGGCGGGCCTCGACCTCGCGACCATCCGGGGCACGGGTCCCGGCGGACGCATCGTGAAGGCCGACGTCGAGGCCGCCATCGCCGGGGCGCCGGGCGTGGCACCGGCGGCAGCATCCCCCGCGCCATCCGCTGTTCCGTCGCCCGCGATGCCTGTCGCCGCCCCAGCCCCTCCGCCTCCGCCCTCCGCCGTTCCGCTCGAGGCCTGGCCGGCGGGTCGCCGCACGCCGCTCACGCGCCTGCAGCGCACCATCAGCACGCGCATGGACCAGGCCAACGCGATCCCCGACTTCACACTCGAGCGAGACGTTGACACCACCGCGCTCGCAGCGGCGCGCGCCGACCTGCGCGTGGCGCTTCCCGAGCAGAACCGCCCGAGCGTGAACGACTTCGTGATCCGCGCAGTGGCCATGGCCGCCCGGGAGCGCCCCGATATGGTGTCGCGCCTCGAGGGCCAGGAGTTCGTGGTACCGGATGGCGTGGACGTGGGGGTGGCCGTATCGGTGCCCGGCGGCCTCATCGTGCCGGTCATCCGCGACGCCGACTCCAAGGGCGTGCCCGCGATCGCCGCCGAGGTGCGCAACCTGGCGGGCCGGGGCCGCGCCGGCGAGCTGCGCCCCGATGAGCTCGAGGGGTCGGTGATCACCGTGACCAACCTCGGCATGTTCGGCATCGACCGCTTCCACGCGGTGATCAACCCGGGCGAGGCGGCGATCCTCGCCGTGGGACGCGCGGTGCCCAAGCCCGTCGTGGTGGACGGCCACGTGGTGGTGCGCGACGTCATGACCCTGTCGTTGTCGGTGGACCACCGGGTGGCCTACGGCGCGGAGGCCGCGACCTTCCTCGGGCGCGTGGCCGAGCTGCTGGAGCACCCCGCCGCCCTGCTGGTGTGATGCGCGGCGCGGGCGAGCGCGTTCGCGCGCCCCGGCCGGCGGTGCTGGCCCGCACGGAGCGCATCGGGTACATCCCGGCCTGGGACGAGCAGCGCCGCCTGGCCGACCTGGTGCGCACCGGCGACAGCCCCGCAGTGGTGTGGCTGCTGGAGCACGACCCGGTGTACACCTATGGCCGCCACGGCACGCGCGATGACCTCTTCATCGACGACGGGGCGCTGGCCGCGCTCGGCACCACCTGCCTGGCCACCGACCGCGGCGGGCAGATGACGTGGCACGGCCCCGGGCAGGTGACCGGCTACGTGATCATGGACCTCCGCCGCGGCCCGGGCGTGCGCCGGTTCGTCGCGGCACTGGTCGACGCCATGACGGATGCCTGCCATGCGTGCGGGGTGCCCGGCGCGACGAGCGACCACGAGGCCATGGGCACCTACGTCGACGGCCGCAAGATCGGCAGCGTCGGGATAAGGGTGGCGGAGGGGGTCTCGATGCACGGAATCGGGCTGAACGTCAACCCCGACCCCGCATGGTCGGCTCGCATGAGCGCATGCGGCGCGCCGGATGTACCGGCCACATCAATCGCCGCCGAGGGCGGCACGGCAGACCGCCGGGCCGCGGAGCACGCACTGGCGGCGGCACTCGCCAGGCGCCTCGATCTGGCATTCGAGGCCACGCCCGGCCTCGTGCGCTGACCCGCAACGGGTGACCCGGCCCTAGGGCAGCATGCGCTCCCACTCGACGAGCGCCCGGCCCACGAGGTCGTGGTCGTCGGGGTCACCGCCGGCCTCGCGCACCAGCGCGTCGAGCTCATCGGGGGATACCTCCGACGGCTCGGCGTCGGGCCGCGCCGTGCGCAGGGCGTCGGCCAGCGCCCCGGCGTCGATCATGGAATCAGGTTGACCGCTGCGGCCAGGCCGAGCACCAGCAGCAGCGCGCCGTACCCGGTGTAGTCGACGGCCAGGAGCACGATGGCCACCACCACGAGCACCACGGACAGGCCCACCCAGAATCCCGTGGGGATTCCTGCTGCGCCGAATCCCCAGCCGCCGACGGGCGGCGTGGCGGGATTGCGCCGGCGGGTGCGGTCGGGGTCGCTCATGAGTCCTACCCTACCCGGGGGTGCCGCCGCTGCCCGTGGCCCCGGTACCCTTACGGCATGGGAAGGGCTGAGGAAGACCTGCTCGTGCAGTACCGGCGCCTCGAGCACGAGCTCGACCGGATGTTCGCCGAGCTGGCCGGTGGCGGCAGGCCGCCGCGGGCTGCCGGCATGCGCGCCATGGCCGACGTGTGGCTGGCCGACGACCCGCCGCGCGTGGTGGTGCAGTTGGACGTCGCGGGCGTGGACCCGGGAATGATCAGCGTGGAGCTCGAGGACGACCTGCTCGTGGTGCGGGGCGAGCGCCGTCGGCCCACGGGCGAGCGCCGCGTGTACCAGCACGCCGAGATCGAGTGGGGCCGGTTCGAGAGGCGCCTGCGCGTGGGCGCGCCGGTCGACGTGGACGCCGCGACGGCCGACTACGACAAGGGCATGCTCACCATCACGCTGCCGCTGGCCCCGCGGCGCGGGCCGGAGACCGTGCGCGTGAACGTGCGGGGTGACGCATGAGCGACGCGCCCGAGGGGACCGGCACCGCAGTGCCCGTGGAGGTGGGCGGCAACACCGTTGCCGAGGACGTCATGGTGACCCCCGCGGAGGCCGCGCCGCCGCCCGAGATCAGCTGGCCGGCCGAGTTGCCGGTGCTTCCGCTCAAGGGCACGGTCGTCTTCCCCGATGCCGTGGCGCCACTGGCAATCGGCGAGGAGCGCAGCATCCGGCTGGTGGACGACATCATGAACCGCGAGGTGCGGCGCCTCGTGCTGGTGACCGCCCGCGACGCCGAGACGCACGAGCCCGGACCCGACGACCTCTACGACGTGGGTGTGGTGGCCACGGTCGAGAAGATGCTGCGCGTGCCCGACGGCTCGATGCGCGTGCTGGTGCATGGCGGCGAGCGCGTGCGGCTCACCGGCTACCCGGCCAGCGATCCGTTCCTCGTGGCCGTCGTCGAGCCGAGGCCCGACGTCCTGGAGGAGTCGGATGAGCTCAAGGCCCTCGCCGGCAACGTGCAGGCCTCATTCGCCCGGGTCGTCGACCTGGTGCCGTACCTGCCCGACGAGCTGCAGATGGCGGCGGCCAACCTCGACGATCCATCCACGCTCTCCTACCTCGTCACTTCGTCCCTGCGGCTGCCGGTGGCCGAGAAGCAGGAGATCCTCGAAGAGGTTCGCGTGTCGGTGCGCCTGCGCCGCCTCAGCGAGATCCTCGCCCGGGAGATCCAGGTGCTGGAGCTCGGCGCGCGCATCCAGGCCGAGGTGGAGCAGGACATCGAGACAGGCCAGCGGGAGTTCGTGCTGCGCCAGCAGCTGAAGGCGATCCAGGACGAGCTGGGCGAGGGCGACGAGGCAGAGATCAACGAGCTGCGGCGGCGCATCGAGGAGGCCCCGCTGCCCGACGAGGTGCGCCAGGCCGCGGAGCGCGAGCTCACGCGCCTCGGGCGCATCCCGGATCAGTCGGCCGAGCACCAGGTGATCCGGACCTACCTCGACTGGATCCTCGACATCCCGTGGGGTACCTACACCGAGGATGACCTCGACCTCGACCGGGCGCGGCGCGTGCTGGACGAGGACCACTACGACATCGAGCGCGTGAAGCGGCGGATCCTCGAGGAGCTCGCAGTAGCGCGGCTGAAGGGCGACGCCTCGGGCACGGTCATCCTCTTCGCCGGGCCGCCCGGGGTGGGCAAGACCTCACTCGGCCGCAGCATCGCCCGCACCCTCGGCCGCGAGTTCGCGCGCATCAGCGTGGGCGGCGTGCGCGACGAGGCCGAGATCCGCGGGCACCGGCGCACCTACGTGGGGGCGATGCCAGGCACCATCGTGCGGGCCATCCGCGACGCCGGCTCGATGAACCCGGTGATCATGATCGACGAGATCGACAAGATGGGATCAGACGTGCGCGGCGATCCGTCGTCGGCGATGCTCGAGGTGCTCGACCCCGCGCAGAACGCGACGTTCCGCGACCACTACCTCGACCTTCCACTCGACCTGTCGAAGGTGCTGTTCATCTGCACGGCCAACGTGCTCGACACCATCCCGCGGCCGCTGCTCGATCGCATGGAACTCATCAGCCTGTCGGGGTACACCGATGATGACAAGGTGCATATCGCGCGGCAGTACCTGATCCCGCGCCAGCTCGAGGCCACCGGCGTGCCGGCCGATGCGGTGGACATCACCGACGCCGCGCTGCAGGTGGTGATCTCCGAGTACACCCGTGAGGCGGGGGTGCGCGGGCTCGAGCGGCGCATCGGAGCGCTGCTACGCCGCGCCGCCCTGGACATCGCCGAGGGCCGGGAGGGCACGCAGGTGATCGGGCCGGAGCAGGTCCGGGACATGCTCGGCTCCGAGCGCGTGCACCCGGAGGCCCGGCGGCGCACCGCCGAGCCCGGCGTGGCAACGGGCCTGGCCGTCACCGGGGCGGGCGGCGACATCCTGTTCGTGGAGGCCAGCGTGATGCCCGGCAAGGGCGCGCTGGTGGTCACCGGCCAGCTCGGCGAGGTCATGCGCGAGTCGGTGCGCGCGGCGCTCACGTGCGTGCGCGCGCGCGGGGTGGAGCTGGGCCTGGACCTCCCCGAGGACTACTTCGGCGAGCACGACATCCACGTGCACGTGCCGGCCGGGGCAATCCCCAAGGACGGCCCGTCGGCGGGCATCACCATCGCCACCGCGCTGGTGTCGGCGCTGTCCGGCCGCACCGTGAGCGCCGACGTGGCGATGACCGGCGAGATCACCCTCATGGGCCAGGTGCTGCCCATCGGCGGCGTGCGCGACAAGGTGCTCGCCGCGCAGCGTGCCGGCATCACCAGGGTCATCATCCCCGCCGACAACGAGGACCAGTTGGAGGAGCTCTCAGATGAGGCCCGCGAGCAGGTGACCGTGGTGCTGGCGCGCGACATCGGCGACGTCATCCCGGTGGCCATCCCCGGCTGACCCGCCAGCCCTGCTCCCGCGCACGGTGCGCGCACCCCGCGCGGGAAGCACGTGCCCTCTGGACGGTTTCGCCACCTACGGCAGGGCGGCCATCCCTGCGGCGCCGATGATGATCATGATGACGCCCCATGAGGCCGCCGCGAACACGGTGCGCCATTCCTGCTGCCCATTGGCTGACCTGATCGCCTTGTAGATACCGACCGCCGCCATGTAGAAGCCGTTCACGAGGAATGCCGCGGCATAGGCGGCGAGTCCCCACGAGAACAGCACGGCGAGGATCGCGAAGAGGCCCCAGGCGAGGTTGGCCAGGCCGACCTCGATCTGGAACGGGTTGGTTGTGCCGGTGTCCCAGCCCATGCGCAGGGCGTCGCCCCGATGCAGGACCGAGTGGCGCACCCACGAGAGGATCCCCGAGATGCCCACCGCCAGGAAGCATGGCCAGCGCAGGTCCGGATTCGCTGTGAAGGCCACGCCCATGCCCCAGACCACGCCCGCGGTGCCCGATGCGTAGGTGAGGCCCATGAGGACCCCTGAAGCGCGTTTCTGGTCCACCTGTCGACTCCAGTGACGATTACACCCGCCTGCGCGCGGACAGACATCCAGGAGCGGCCCGCGCGAAGGTTTGCCGTCCGATTCGCCGCGGGCTGCCGCTTCCCTGCTACCCGCGACGACGGACCCGGTACGATCGCCGACGTTCCCCGCAAAGACGCGAATCCGCAGGAGTAACCATGGCTCTCGAGATCGGCACCGAGGCACCCGACTTCACCCTGTCCGACAGCAACGGCGACGAGGTGACCCTCTCGCAGTTCCGCGGCCAGCCCGTGTACCTCAACTTCTACCCCGTCGCCTTCTCGCCGGTGTGCAGCGACTGGTTCACGGCGATCGCGGCCGACGGCACGCCCTACGAGGGCGCCGTGGTCATCGGCGTGAGCATCGACAGCAAGTGGACCCTCGCGGCCTTCAAGGAGCAGATGAAGGCCAACAACGTGCACTTCCTCGCCGACTTCCACCCGAAGGGCGCGGTCGCGCAGGCGTACGACGTCTACCTCGACCAGGCCGGGATCTCCGGCCGCTGCACCTACGTCATCGACGCCAACGGCGTGATCGTCGACGTCGACCAGGTGCAGCCGCTTGAGACCCCGGACGCTGACCGCCTCATCGCGTCGCTGGCCACCTGCAAGGCGTAGCGCACCGATGTTCCTGCTGCTCGGCCGCTACCTGAAGCCCGTGGACGAGGTGGAGGTGCACCTCGACGCCCACCGCGCCTGGGTGCGCGAGAACGCCGAGGCAGGACGCTTCATCGCCGCCGGCCGGGAGGTCCCCCTGCAGGGAGGCCTCCTGGTCGCGACGGGCGTCACCCGCGACGAGGTGGACGCCATGATCGCCGCCGATCCCTACGTGACCGAGGGCGTGGCCGAATACGACGTGCGCGAGTACGACGTCGTGCTCGCGGCCCCGGGAGCCGAGGCCCTGCAGGCCTGACGTAAGACGGCGGCCCATCCCGGGAGGGCAGGTCGCACATCGGGGTTGCGGGGATCGCAGCCGGGGATGATGCATTTGCGGCCCCCGCAAATGCCGATCCCGCTTCGGCGAGTGCCCGCAACCCCGATGTGCGACCTGCCCGACCCCCGGGGGTCCTGTCCCCGGAACTAGACGGCGGTGTTCGCGAGCTGCCCGCAGGCCGCGGCGATGTCGGCCCCTCGCGAGCGGCGGAACGAGGGATGCAGCCCGGCGTCCTGGAGGGCCTCGGCGAAGCGCTTGGCGCGCTCGGGGGGCGAGCCCCGGTACTGGCCGGTGGTGGCGTTGTACTCGATGAGGTTCACGTGAAAGCGGCCATCGCGCAGCTGGGAGGCGAGGCGGCTGGCGTCGGCGACGGAGTCGTTGACGCCGTCGAGGAGGAGGTACTCGATGAACACGCGGCGACCCGTGCGGTCGGCATAGCGACGGCAGGCGGCGAGGACGTTGGCGATCGGCCAGCGGTTGTTGATGGGCATGAGCGCCGTGCGGGTGTCGTCGTCTGCGGCGTGGAGGGAGAGGGCGAGTCGCACGGGCACGTCGAAGGCGACCATCTCCTCGATGCCGGGCACCCACCCGGCGGTGGAGACGGCGATGGAGCGGGCGGAGATGCCGAGGCCCTCGGGCGAGTGCATCTCGCGGATGGCGCCGAAGACCGCGGAGGTGTTCTGGAGCGGCTCGCCCATGCCCATGAACACGACGTTGCTGAGGCGCGCGTCCGCCTCGCGCGCCACATCGGCGGCGAGGAACGCCTGATCGGCGATCTCGCGTGCGGTGAGATCACGACCGGGGCCCATTGCCCCGGTGGCGCAGAAGCGGCAGCCGAGTGCGCACCCGGCCTGGCTCGACACGCACAGGGTGCGGCGGCCGCGCGCATGCTTGATGAGCACGCTTTCGATCGCAAGGCCATCGACGGTGCGCAGGCGCCACTTGATCGTGCCGTCGCGGCTCTCGGCAAGGGCATCAGGGGTGACGGTCCACAGCGGGGCCACCTCGGCGAGCCGCGCGCGAAGGTCCTTGGGCAGGGTGGTCACGTCATCCCAGTCGCGGGCGCCGGCGCGCCGGGCGTCGTCCACCTGCTTGAGGCGGTAGGCGGGCTCTCCCCACGACTTGAGGATGGATGCGATCTGGTCGGTCATGCGGCCGGGGAACCTATCGTGATCGGCTCGCGGTACGGAATGACCCGGGGGAACAGCCGGCGGCCGAAGAGCACGATCCATGCGGCGAGCACGCAGGCGATGCAGCTGAACACGATGAGCGCGTTGGTGAGCCCGATGGCCTGCGACAGGTATCCGAGCCCCACCGTGGGGATCGTGCCCGCGTACGCGCACATGTAGAGCGCCGACATGAGCTTGCCGCGCTCCTCGAGCGGCACGATCGTGCCGCAGATCACCGTGCCGCCCTGGAGGATCAGCCCGTTCACGAAGCCGAGGAGGGCCGCGGCAACCACCACGAGCGCAGCGCTCCCCGCGAAGGCCGCGGCGGCGATGAGCCAGGTGACGACGGCCGACACCGCGACGCCGATCATCACCGCGCGCCGTGGCTCGACATTCCTTGTGAGGATCGGCGTGAGCCCGCCGAGGCCGAGCACGAGGAAGCCGCAGAGCCCGGCAATGGCCACGTTGGTGGCGCCCAGCGTGTTGTAAAGGAAGAGCGGCACGAGCGAGAGCACGGTGCCCTCCATGAACGACATGGTGAATGCCGCGGGACCGATGAAGCCCGCGAAGCCGAGTCCCTGCCCCTTGGGGATTCCCACGCGCATCTCGAACTTGTATCGGCGCCGCGGAACCGTCTCGCGCGCGATGAGCACGCACGCGAGCCCCACTACCATGAGCACCACATGCACCTCGAATGGCCGGTGCAGGGGGTTGCCCCAGTACTGCGCGATGAGTCCGCCCATCAGGGGCCCGAGCCCGAAGCCGATGCGAAAGGCCGCGCCCGCCGTCATCGATGCCAGCGCCTTGGATGCCGGCCGCGCGTGATCGATGATGAAGGCCGTGCCCACCCCGAGGTACATGCCGATCGCCAGCCCCTGCAGCACGCGGCCGGTGAACAGCAGCGGAACCGAATCGGTGAACGAGAACACCAGCGACGCAGCCGTCATCACGAGCATTGCCGGGATGGCCAGCCGCTTGCGACCGAGGCGGTCGGCGGCGTTGCCGGCCAGGAGCATGGTGGGCACGACGGTGGCCGTGTAGGTGGCGAACAGCAGCATGAGCACGCCGTTCGACAGCTGATAAGTGCCCTGGTAGAGCGGCAGCAGCGGGGTGATGATGCTGGTGCCCATCGTGAACACCAGGAGGGCGACCAGCGCGAGGTACGACCCGCGCGTCACCGTGGTCCACCGCCGCGCGGATCCGGCCCGGTCCCCGTGCCCGACACGCGCGCCGCGATAGTGGCGCCGGGACCGATGACGCGCGGCACGCGGAAGGCGGCGATCGCGCCGAGCGCAAGGATCACCGCGCCCACGAGCAGGGCGTTGCGCATGCCATCCGACACGAGCGCGCGAAGCGGGGCGCTCACCAGGCCGTCCTCGGCGGTGACGGTGGCGGGGATCGTCATCGCGACCACCGTGCTGAGCAACGCGCCGCCCAGCGCACCTCCCGAGTAGCGGGAGACGTTGGGGAGCGATGACGCCACGCCAAGGCGATCCTCGGGTACCTCGTGGATGACGGTGGTGGTCACCGGGGCGGTAGAGGTGGCGAGGCCGAGCGCCAGCAGCACCATGCCGGGCAGCACCGCGTAGTAGGCCTCGAACCCGAAGCCCCACGCCAGCACGAGCGCGCCCGAGACGGCGAGGACGAGCGACACCCTCATCATGCGGTCGCTCCCGACGCGGGTGAGCAGCCGCCCCGACATCGGCGATCCGACCATGAACGAGAGCGCCACCGGGGTGATGGCCAGGGAGAGCATCACGTTGCTGTAGCCGAGCACGGCCGTGAAGTAGAACGGCAGCAGCAGGAGCGTGCCGAACATCGTGGCCCCCACGCAGAACCCCGCGATGTTGGGGTTGCGCACGGTGCGCAGGCGGAACAGGCCGAGGTCGAGCATCGGGTCGGGCGCGCGGGTCTCGCGCCACGCGAACAGCGCCAGGCCGAGCACGCCGAGCGCGGCCATCGCGAGCGTCTTGCCCGACGTCCACCCCCAGCTCGACGCGCTGGTGAGGGCCGTGAGCAGGGGGAACAACCCGAGCGCTGCGAGAGCGGCCCCGGTGAGGTCGAAGGGTCTCTTCGGGCCGGGCGGGCGCCGGTGCATCACGAGGGCAGCGCCGATCAGCACGAGCGCGCCCACCACCGGGGTGAACCAGAACACGCTGCGCCAGCCCCAGATCCCCACCAGCACGCCCGCGATGTTGAGTGACACCACGGGCGCCACCGTGATGATCGCCGTGAGGATCCCGATGGCCAGTCCGCGCTGGTTGGGCGGGAAGAGGATGGCCGCGTAGGCATACGCCGTGGGGGCCATGGCCGATGCGCCCACTCCCTGCAGGACGCGGAACACCACCAGCGAGGGCTCATCCCAGGCCAGGGCGCAGAGCACCGATGCGCCCACCATCACGAGCACCCCGA
This sequence comes from Miltoncostaeales bacterium, assembly GCA_030833665.1. Lineage (GTDB taxonomy): Bacteria > Actinomycetota > Thermoleophilia > Miltoncostaeales > Miltoncostaeaceae > SYFI01. Next base: position 26,807 of record JAURGT010000008.1, on the reverse strand, counting down.
GCACGAAGATGCGCCGGCGCCCGTAGAGATCGCCCGCGCGCCCCGCGATGGGCAGGAGCACCGCCTGCGTCACGAGGAAGCCCGTCACCACCCAGCCGGCCGCCGAGATGTCGGCGTCGAAGTCGCGCGAGATGTCCGGGAGCGCGATGTTGACGATGCTGATGTTCAGCACCGAGAGCATCATCCCGCCCGCCACGACGGTCATGGCCATCCAGCGCCACCGCGGGCTCGCCCTGAGGCGAGCGCGGATCGCGCGCAGGCGCGCTGGCAGCAAGGTCTCCCGCACGTCGCCGAGGGTATACCCCGGGGGGGTCAGGGGGGCTAGCCTTCCCCGCCGTGGCGAGGAAGACCCGCAAGACCCCGAAAGCCGTCCGCGTGGGCGATCGCGACCTGCTGTGGGACTACGCCCGCCTGGCGCGCATGTACGGCATCCAGCTGCTCGGGGTGTCGGTGGCGCTGGTGGCGGTCTCGATCATCCTGGAGGCCACGTCGGAAGATGGCTGGTCGTGGTGGTGGCTCGGCACGCTCATCGCGATGACGGGCATCACCGGCCTGGTGTTCTTCCCGATCCTCCGGGTGTGGCTGCGCAAGGGCGGCCTGCCCTCGATCCGCCTGCCCGACGCCCAGCCCGCCGAAGGCCGACGCATGCTCGCCGCAGCGCCCGGCGACTGGCGCAGCTTCGCCGCGATCGTGGCCATCCTTCTCTTCGTCTCGGCCGGCGCCACCCTGCTGTTCCTCGTCGCGGTGCTCGGCCGCGGCGGCACCGCCGAGGGCGTGGTCATCGGCGTGCTTCTCGCCTGGGGCTTCGTCACCCTCGAGGACGCCCGGCGCATCGCGCGCACCCAGCTCGAGCAGAAGCGCATGTACTGGGCCGCCGCCCGCCGCCCCTGGGGCGCCGGCAACCGCCTGGTGTTCACCGTCTCCCGCACCTGATACCTTGGGCCGGTATACGGAGGGGGGGTATAGGTGGGCGATGTGAACGAGGTGGTCATCATCGGCAGCGGGCCGGCCGGGCTCACGGCCGCGATCTATGCCGCTCGTGCCGGGCTCGAGCCGCTCGTGATCGAGGGCTACGGCGCCGGCGGGCAGCTCATGATCACCACAGACGTCGAGAACTACCCGGGGTTCCCGGATGGCGTGCAGGGCCCGGAGATGATGCAGATGTTCCGGTCGCAGGCCGAGAGGTTCGGCACCCGGTTCATCACGGCCGATGTCAGCCGCGTGGACTTCTCGGGGCGCCCCTTCCGCATGTGGGTGGGAGGCGACGAGTACGTGGCCAACTCGGTGATCGTGTCCACCGGGGCTTCCGCGCGCTGGCTCGGCATCGAGGGCGAGACCCGCATGATGGGCCGCGGGGTGAGCGCCTGCGCCACCTGCGATGGGTTCTTCTTCAAGGACAAGGCGGTGGTCGTGGTGGGCGGCGGCGACACCGCCATGGAGGAGGCCCTGTTCCTCACCCGCATGTGTGAGAGCGTCACCATCGTGCATCGGCGCGACGAGTTCCGCGCGTCCGCGATCATGGCGAAGCGCGTGCTCGAGAACCCGAAGATCACCGTGCGCTGGAACGCCGTGGTGGAGGACGTCGAGGGCGACGCCGTGGTGACCGGCGTGAAGGTGCGCGACGTGGAGACCGGCGAAGAGGACGTCATCCCGGCAGCGGCGATGTTCGTGGCCATCGGCCACCAGCCCAACACGTCGCTGTTCGAGGGGCTCCTCGACATGGACGACGAGGGCTACCTGCGCACGACGCCGGGTGGCACCTACACCAACATCGAGGGCGTCTTCGCGTGCGGCGACGTCCAGGACACCGTCTACCGCCAGGCAGTCACCGCCGCGGGCAGCGGCTGCATGGCGGCGATCGACGCCGAGAGATGGCTCGAGGCCGAGGAGGCCGGGGCCGGGGACCACGCGGGCGCGGGCGCGTCCGCCGACTGACGAGGAGACGAGATGGGCGAGGTCATCGAGATCACAAGCGACACCTTCCAGGGGCTCGTGCTCGAGAGCGAGAAGCCGGTGGTGGTGGATTTCTGGGCGCCGTGGTGCGGCCCATGCCGCATGATCGCCCCGGTGATCGACGAGATCGCCGCCGACCGCGAGGACATCGTGGTGGGCAAGGTCAACGTGGACGACGCGCCGGACATCGCGCAGCGCTACGGCATCCAGGGCATCCCGTTCATCGGGCTGTTCGAGAACGGCCAGCTGGTGCGCAACGCGGTGGGCGCCATGCCGCGCGCCGGCATCGAGCAGGCGCTCGGCCTGGGCGGCTGACCGCGTGCCGACCTACGACCTGAGGTGCGGCGGGTGCGGCACCGGGTTCGAGGTGTTCCGGCAGGGCTTCCTGCGCGACGACGACCGCGCATGCCCGTCGTGCGGGCAGCCCGCCGAGCAGCTGTTCACCGGGTTCGTTGCCGCGCGCTCGAGCACCCAGATGGCGGGTGCGGTGGCGGGTGGCGCGTCGGCCGCTCCCGCGCCGCCGTCCGGGGGCTGCGGGCATGGCGGCTGCGGCTGCGGGGGCCACTAGGCCGTGGCCACGACCGCGTCCACCCCGCCCACGCGCGAACAGATCATGGTGCGCCTGCGGCGGGCCGAGGGCCAGCTGCGCGGCGTGCAGCGCATGCTCGACGAAGACGCCGCGTGCGAGGACGTCCTCGTACAGCTGGCGGCGGTGACCGCCGCACTCGACCAGGTGGGGCTGCACCTCATCGGCGAGCGCCTGCGCCAGTGCCAGCAGGCCGACGGCACGATGTGCTCGCAGGAGCTCGAGCAGGGGCTCGCGACGCTCCTACGCCACACGCGGCTGTCCCGGTAGCCACGGCGCCACCCGCTGCAGCGCGCGCCGCAGCGCGAAGGTACCGAGCTCGCCGATCAATGCGAGCACGCCGATCACCCCGGCATGGCCCTGATACGGGCCGGTGAAGCGCACCATCAGCCCCGCATACAGCAGCCCGGCCACGAAGATCCATGCCGCGTTGGGAAGGCGCGCGCTGGTCGTGCCGGCAAGTGCGGCGCCGCCGAGCCATGCCGTGGCGAGCACCGCCCCCTGCGCGCCGAGGTTCGGCGCCAGCGCAATGCCCGAGCTCACCACGAGCGCGGGGATGCCGATGCACGCGAGGTAGTGGAGGCTGGTGCGGTTGTAGAGCGTCCACGTGACGAGCGCAGCGGCCACCCCCACCGGCACCACCGTCCAGGTGGGCAGGCCGTCGGTGGGCGGCAGCAGGGTGACATCGCCCTTCCCGCCCAGGAAGTCGGCGATCCCATAGGCAACGACCGAGCTCATGAACGCAACGAGCCCGATGCGGCCGCCGAACCCGGGCATGATCGACGGGCCGACACGGCTCCACAGGACGCCTGCGAGGGCACCCGACAGCGCCACCCAGTACCAGGGCACGGTGATGCTCGGGCCGATGAGACCGACGAACACGCCGGCGAATCCCGCGCGCGCCGCGCGCCCGTCGACCAGCCCGAGCGGCTGGACCGCGACGCCGAAGGTGATGAGCACCAGCGAGGCCGCGACCACCGGCTGCACCCCGAGGTCACGCGAGAGGAAGAACGTCGCCAGCGTCGCGAGAAGGGAGCACGCGATGTCCACGGTCCGCACCCGGGCGAGGGGCCGCGACGAGGCCACCGCGAGCCACATCCCCGCCGCGGCGAACGCGCCGAGGAGGACGGCGGCAACCCGCATCCACATGTTCGGGGCAAGCGTGAAGGACGTGACGTACACCGCCGCCGTGGCCACGAACATCGCGGCGGCGAGCACCAGCATGCCCGCGGTGAGCCTCATGCCGGCGCGAAGGTGACGACGTGCATCACGATGGCGCCGCCAACGTGAGTGCCGCGAGGGCGTAGGTCAAGAGGGTGCGCCTCACCCCGCGATGATCTCAGGAATCGCTGCGAGGGTCGTGATCACGTCCGGACCCCGTTCGGTGCCGGCACGATCGAGCAGCAGGGCCCGCAGGCCTGCGGCGCGGGCTCCCGCGTAGTCCTCTGCGCGCCGGTCACCCACGTGGAGGGCACGCGAGGGGTCCACGCCCACCGCGTTGGTGGCGTGCAGGAAGATCGCCGGATCGGGCTTGGCTGCCCCCACCGGCGCACTCACGGCGATCACCTCGAAGCGCTCGGCCACGCCCAGGGCGGCCAGGTGATCGGGCAGCGCACAATCCCAGTTGCTCACCACGCCGAGGCGGATGCCGCGCGCCTCGAGGGCATCCATGGCGGCCAGGGCGTCGTCGTGCAACCGGAACCGCAGCGATGCCACGAGCATCCGCGTGGCCTCCGGCGGCGGGGGGGCACCCGGGCCGAGGGCATCCGCAAGCACCTCGCCGCACTCCGCGCGCAGGGAATCCAGGCCCGCGCGGTCGCGCGCCACGTGCATGCGCGAGCGGTAGTGGCCGATCTCGCGTGCGAGGGCGTCCTCCACGGCGCGCGCACTGAATGCGTATCCCGCCGCGGCCAGCTGGGCACGCAGCACCGGCGCGGGAGGGTCCATCGCCACGAGGGTGCCGAAGGCGTCGAGCAGCACGAGATCGGGCGGTGATGGCGCCATGGCTGGGCAGGGTAAGGGGCAACCGGGGCGAAGGGACCGCCTGCGGGGCGGTCCTATACTCGGCGGCCGTGCCCGCTGCTGCCGCCATGACCACCCACTCCGCCAAGCGTCCATCCCGCATGCCCCGTTCAGCGCGCATCGCGCTCATCGCCGCGGGCGTCGTGGTGGTCGCGTGGATTCCGTCGTTCATCGCCACGGCCTATGCGGAGGAGCCGGCGTCGGACTACCTGGCGAATCCGGCCGAGGGCTGGGCATTCCTCTGGGAGGCGGTAACGGCCTCGCGCAACCCGCGCCTGGGCACTGCGGACGCCGCGATGGGGCAGGCCTCGCAGGTATGGGCGGGGGCGCCCGCGGTGGCGTCGGGCGTATCGCTGAGGTCGATCCCCGAAGAGTGGGCGGTACCCGTGCCCGCCGGCGGCACCGCTCCCGCGCCGGCGCGTGCCGACGCCCGGCCCGATGAGGAGTTGAACTGGGTGGTGTCCGGGCGGGTGATGGGCGGTCCCGAGCAGGTGATCGGCCTGCTCGACTACCGCACCGGCCGCGTGGAGTGGGACATCCGCCCCCTGACCGGAGCCGTGCGATGAAGATCGGCCGTCTCCGGCGGCGGCGCGAGGACCGCGCGCGCCACGGGCGCATCGGCCTCGGCCGGGTGATCCTCATGGCGCTCCTCGTCTTGGGCACGGCGCTGGGAGTTGCGCTCGCCACCAGCTACCAATCGGTGACGGCCAACCTGCCCGACATCGATGAGATGAATCCTGTCGGCCTCGGCCAGAACTCGCGTATCTACGACCGCAACGGCAAGCTGCTCGGGTACATCGCCGGTGTCACCAATCGCACGGAGATCCCGCTTGCGCGCATCCCCCTCAGCCTGCGCGAGGCAACCGTGGCCATCGAGGACAAGCGGTTCTACGAGCACGACGGGGTCGACTGGGTGCGAATCGTCGGCGCCGCGGTTCGCAACGCCATGGACAACGACGGCCTCCGCCAGGGCGGCAGCACCATCACCATGCAGCTGGTCAAGAACCTCTACGACCCCGACGCGCCGCGCGACTTCGCGCAGAAGATCAAGGAGGCCCACCTCGCGCGGGAGGTCGAGAGCCGGTACACCAAGGACCAGATCCTCGCGAAGTATCTGAACGGCGTGTTCTACGGCCAGAATTCCGTGGGGGTGCAGGCCGCATCGCTGACGTACTTCGACAAGCCGGTGTGGGCCATCACGCTGCCGCAGGCCGCCCTGCTGGCGGGCCTGCCGCAGGCGCCCTCGGCGTACAACCCCTTCGTCAACCCGGAGGACGCCACGGCCCGTCGCAACGTGGTGCTGCAGGAGATGGCGAACCAGGGCTACATCACGCAGTCCGAGGCCGATGAGGCCAAGGCATCCGACCTTCAGCTGAAGCGCGGCAAGACCTACGAGCGCAAGCGTGAGGGCTACTTCTTCGACTACGTACGGCAGGAGCTCATCGACCGCTTCGGCGACGAGCGCGTGCAGAACGGCGGCCTCGCCGTGCGCACCACCATCGATCCCAAGCTGCAGCGCGCGGCCGAGCAGGCCATCGCGAGCAACCTCGGGCAGGAGGGCGACCCCGCGGCAGCCGTGGTGCTCATCGATGCCCGCACCGGCTACATCCGCGCCATGGCCACCAGCCGCGAGTACGGCAAGGACAGCCAGTTCAACTACGCCGCGCAGGCCCGTCGCCAGCCCGGATCGACCTTCAAGACCTTCGTTCTCACCCGCGCCATCGCAGACGGCATCAACCCGTACTCCACGGTCTACGACAGCCGGCCCATCGACATCAACGACCCCAAGTGGGGACCGGTCAAGGTGGCCACCTACTCCAACTCATACCGTGGCGCCGTGCCGATCTCGACCGCCACGCTGGCGTCCGACAACACCGTGTACATGCAGATGACGCTCGACGTCGGGCCCGACCGCGTGGTGCAGATGGCCAATGACATGGGCGTGCAGAGCGAGCTTCCCGTGGTGCCGTCGATCGGCCTTGGCTCGGGTGAGGTGAGCCCGCTCGAGATGGCCGCGGCCTACGCGCCGCTGGCCAACGGCGGGTTCCGTGTGAAGCCCATCGCCATGACCGACCTCGGGCAGGGAATCCCCAAGGGCGACCTCGCCACGCCGAAGCGCACCCGGGTGTTCCAGGATGGCGTGGCCTACGAGGTCACGCGAATCCTCCGCGACAACGTCACCAGCGGGACCGGCACGGCGGCGAACATCGCGCCGAACGTCGCGGGCAAGACCGGCACGACCGACGATTACACCGACGCGTGGTTCGTGGGCTACACGCCGCGCTACGTGTGCGCCGTGTGGGTGGGGTATCCCAACGACGACGGCGTGCGCCGCTCGATGACGAGCGTGCACGGCATCACGGTGGCCGGCGGCACGTTCCCCGCGCGGATCTGGGCCGACTTCATGAAGGTCGCCGCGAAGAAGGACGCCGGCCTCGAGTTCCCGCTGCCGAAGGATCCCGTCGAATGGTCGGCGTTCTCGTCCGACTTCACCGAGTCGGCCGGCTCCTACATGGTGAGCTCGGCGAAGAGCACCAGCACCGCCAAGACCACCACGACCAAGACCAAGCCGGGCACGACCACGACCGTGCCGCGGCCCGCCCCGACCACGGGCCCCACCACGATCACGCCGGCGCCTGCGCCTGCGCCTGCACCTGCACCGGCGCCCGCGCCCGCGCCTGCACCTGCACCTGCACCTGCACCTGCACCTGCACCGCCGCCTGAGCCGCCGCCGGCACCGCCGCCGACGACCCCCACCACCCCCTAGGGGGCCTCAACCGCCTCGTCTGCCGGCACGTCACCGGGCCGGGGGGTCATCAAGAGGATCCCGGACATCCCGGCCACGGCGGCAGCCGCGAGGCAGGCCCAGGCCGCGGGCAACACGTTCACCGCCCACTCACCCGCGAGGGTGGCCTCGGGAAGCCCGGCTCGCTCGGCCACCACCTCGACGCGCGGTGCGAGGGCCACGAGCGCCGACCACGCCACGCCGAGCACGGCCCAGAGGATCACCAGCCCGCCGATCACGCGCGCGCCCCGGGTTCCCGGCCGCATAGACCACCACACGGCGAGCACCCCGGTCACCACCAGGGCGACGCCGATGACCGGCAGGATCCAGGAGGCGCCGCCGGCGCCGTAGCCGGTGAGAGACGCGTTGCCGGTGGGAAGCGATGCGCCGTACCAGGGCAGCGCCGGCAGGGCCATCATCAGCGCGCCGCACGCCACGATGGCGATGCCGATCGCCCGGGTGCGGCCGCTCACGACGTGGATCCCGGGGCGCGACGGAACACCATGACGCCGTCGCGCTCGTAGACCAGGCGGAAGTCCGGGCGCGCCTGCAGATCGTCGAGGGCCAGCTGGAAACCCAGGGGGTCGAGGCGGTCGAGCACGTTCGGGCGCGTGCGATCCACCATGACCCACTCCGCGTCGCGGATGACCGGGAAGACCATCACCCGGCGGCGCGCCGACAGGTGACCGCCCGCATTGTTGCCCGCCGACACCACCGCATCGTCGGGGATCAGCGTCGCGGCCTCGGCGAGCGCCACGGCGTGGGCCATCGGCTGGTACTGGTCGATGCGTGACGGCGTGGCGCGCGACAAGGGACCCCCGAATGGAACGGGTCCCATGATGAGGGTGCCGAGCAGTCCCGCCGCGACGAGCACGATCGCCACGGCACCGGCGGGCTTCAGCATGCGTGCAAGCCAGTCCGGGCGCGCGCGGCGGCGAAGGCCCGCGAGGCCGAGGATCGCGGCGGCGATGAGGAACGGGCTCACCACGGCCGCGTAGTGGAACTCGATGGAGTAGTTCGGCCACCAGTCGGCGAGCATGTTCAGCAGCAGGTCGGGCAGTGCCGCGGCCGCGAGCAGCGGGGCGAAGAACGGCAGGAGGAGCAACGGCAGAAGGAGCGCGAGCAGGTACGAGAGGCGCGACCACCCGCCGACGGTGGTGATCACCTCGAGCGGGTTCGTGAGGGCGCCCACGAGGGCGTCGGACGGCGTGTCGCCGAAGCGCCCGAAGCGACGCCCGAATGGCTCCGGCACCCCACTGCCCATCGCCGGGATGATCACCAGCACGCAGACTGCGGTCCACGCCACGGACACCACCGACACGATGGCCCCCGTGATGTACCGCCGCTGGCGCACGATGATCCAGATGCCAAGAATCGCCATCGCGAGGCCCACCTGCTCCTTGCCGAGCAGCGCCAGGCCCACCGCGATTCCGAGCACCCAGTCGCGCCGGGCCTCCGCCGCCCAGATGGCCAGCATGATCAACGGCGCCGCCAGGGTGACCGCGTGAAGGTCGGTTACCACGGCCCACTGCAGCGGGGCGTAGAGCAGCCAGGCCATGGCGGCCGCGACGGCCAGGCGGTCGTCGCCCAGCCACCTGCGCCCGAGCAGGAAGGCCGGAATCGCCCCCGCGGCAACGGCGACCGACTGGGCCACCAGCAGCGGCACGGCCGAGTCGGTGACCCACTGGAAGGGCACGAGCACGAGCAGCAGGGGATCCACGTGCGAGCCCAGCCGTGACACCTGGTCGCCCGCCGCGTTGGTGGCCATGAGCAGGTCGCCGTGGGCGGTGCTCCAGATGGCCTGCACCATGTTCCCCAGATCGAACCGGCCGGTCCACCAGGCGTCGTGGCGCGCGACCGAGAGATACGAGAACACCGCTGCCCAGATGGCCGCGAGCAGCAGCACCAGGGCGAGCGGCAGGTCGCGCGCGATCCGCCACTCGCGCCACCCGGCCGCGCGTGCGCCACCCGGGGCACGGGTGCGCGGATCGGTGCTCATGAGCCACCCCGGCGGCGTCCCGCCGCGGCGGCGAGTGCCACGAACACCAACTCCACGGCGATGAGGAACAGCCGCGAGCTCACGCTCAGGGCCACGGCCACCCCACCGGGCACCTGGCGCGCGAGCACCAGGGCCAGGATGGCGTCGCGCACGCCGAGTCCCGACGGCACGATGAACACCAGCATCGACACCACGAAGGCGAGCAGGAAGCCCGAGGCCACGCCCACGGGATCACCCACATCCGGGCCGCCGATGCCCCGCATGAAGGCCCACACGGCGAAGCCCAGCAGCGCCGAGGTGACCAGGTACCAGCCGATCATCAGCACCACTCGGCCGAAGGGCAGCAGCGCGCCGAGGGGCTCGCGCCGCACGCGCCGGAGCGCCCACGATGACAGCGGCCCGAACACCCGGGGATGCAGCAGCGCGGCCGACAGCGGCACGGCCAGGACCAGCCATGCCGCGGGCCCCACGGCGCTGCCCGAGCCGATCTCGAGGAGCGCGACGACCGCCAGGAGAGACGCCGCCACCAGGGCGATGACCTGCTCATACGTGGTGGCCGCGACGGTCACGCGCTTCGGCACCCCATGTGCCTCGGCCATCACGGCGCGCCCCACGACCATCAGCACGTTGCCCGGGACGTACCTGCCCAGCAGCGACCGTGCCCACGCGGAGACCGTGGCCAGCACCGGCGGGGCGGGGCGGTGCAGGCCACCGAGGATCGCCTCGTACGCCAGCGCGGACAGCGTGAGCGAGGCCAGGGCCAGCACCACCGAGAGCACCAGCCACCCAGCCGAGGGCTGCCAGTCGAACGACGTGACCACATCCCAGGCATCGACCACCGTCCACGCCAGCGCGCCGATGATCACCAGCCCGGCCACCAGGCCGCCCCACCGCACCCATGCGCGGCGGTTGCTCATGCGTTCCCCCTGCGGCGCTGCAGCGCCTCCACCAGCGGCGCGGCCGCTCGCTCGGGCGTGCCGGTGCGCTCGTAGGCATCCCGCGCTGCAGCGCCGAGCCGCTCGCGGGCATCGGCATCGGCGGCCATCGAGATGAGGGCGGCGGCGAGGGCAGCCGGCTCGCCCGGCGGCACGAGCACGGCATTCCTGCCGTGCTCGAGCACCTCGCGGATGCCTGCGGTGTCGGCGGTGATCACCGGGCGTCCGGCGGCCAGCGCCTGGAACACCTTGTTGGGCACCACCCGCGAGGCCTTCTCGCTGCGCCCGAAGATGCCCAGCACCACCCCGCACGAAGCCACCTCGTCGCGAAGGCGCTCATATGGCACCCAGGGCACGTGCTCGAGCGCGACGGGGGGATCCCTGCGCAGCTCGCCGGCGAGCCAGTCGTCCAGCTGCCCCTCGCCCACGAGCCGGATCGGCGGGGCCCCGGGGACGCGCGCGGCATCGAGGATGACGTCGAGCCCGTGCATCGGCGAGAGCTTTCCGTACCAGAGGGCATGGAACGCGCCCCGCGGCACCGGGCTCGCGGGGAAGGCCTCCGGCTCGGCGCCCACCCGCGCCACCACGATCGAACCGCGGCGCACGCCGAAGCGCCGCACGAGGAACTCCCCGTTGGCGGCGGTGTCCACGAGCACGATGTCGGCGAGGGCGAGGGCGGTGCGGTCCGCGCCGGCAAGCGCCCTCGTTGCAGCCGCCCCGGTGCGCCCGCGGTCATCCCCGAGGGTGTCGGCCAGCGACACCATCATGTCCACAACCAGCAGGGCGCCGCGGGCGCGTGCCACCACCCACGCAGGCACCACGTCGGGCTGCGCGGGGTAGCCCGCCACCACGGCGTCCACGGGCCCGGGCATTCGGGGCTCGGCCACCGCGAGCGCCGCCCAGGCGCCGGCCCACGACGCCCCGGCGCCCGCGAGGCGCCCGGCCGACAGGAAGCCCCCCGCCTTGTGGCGCGTGCGCTCCCACACGGGACGGTGGTGCTCCGTCACCCGTGCGCCATGTGCCCGCAGGCCATCCACGAGCACCCGCGTGCGGGGATAGGAGCGCTCGTAGGTGCCGACCCACTCGACGTGCAGCGGGCGGCTCACCCCTCGATGACGCGCTCGATGCGCGAGGCCGCCTCGTCCTCCTCGGATCGCATGCGCCCGCGCTGGATGAGCTCGCTCACCAGCCCGATGGTGAAGAGCTGGATGCCCACGACGATGAGCAGCACGCCGAGGATGAGCAAGGGGCGGCCCCCGATGGCCTCCCCGAGGAGCTTGACGATGGTGAGGTAGATCGAGATGCCCACGCCCGCGAGGAACAGCAGCAGGCCGAGGCCGCCGAAGAAGTGCATGGGTCGGTGGCGGTAGCGCCCCACGAACGAGATCGTGATGAGGTCGAGGAGGCCACGCAGGTAGCGCTCGAACCCATACTTCGACGAGCCGTGCTGGCGCGCCCGGTGGTTCACGGGCACCTCGGCCACCCGGAAGCCCTCGGACGCGGCGATGACCGGGATGAACCGGTACATCTCGCCCGGGATGGCCAGCGCGCGCACCACGTCGATGCGATACGCCTTGAAGCCGCAGTTGAGGTCATGCAGCTCCACCCCGCTGGCCTTGCGCGCCACGCTGTTGAACACGCGCGACGGCATGGTCTTGTTCCACGGGTCGTTGCGCTTCTGCTTCCACCCGGACACCAGGTCGGCGCCCTCGTCGAGCGCGGCGAGCAGCCGGGGGATCTCCGTGGGGTCGTCCTGCAGGTCGGCGTCAAGCGTGATCACGACGTCGCCGCGCGCCTCGCGGAACCCGGCGGTGAGCGCGGCGCCCTTGCCGAAGTTGCTGCGCAGGCGCACAACGCGGATCGACTCATGGTCGCGCGCGAGCCCCGCGAGCACCACGTCGCCGCCGTCGCGCGATCCGTCGTCCACGAAGATCACCTCGAACGGTGCTCCGATACCCGTCATCACCGGGAGCAGCTCGTCGGCGAGCGCAGCGAGCGAGTCGCGCTCGTCGAACACCGGTACCACCACCGAGAGCATGCGCCACCCGCCCATCAGGAGCGCCCGCCGCCCACGGCGCCATCGCGTGCCGCGTCGCGCTTGCGCCCGCGGCGCGTGAGGGATGGCATCGGGCGACGGCCGCGCCGCGCGAGGCGCTCGTCCTCGGTGGGCACGGGGCGGTAGGGGCCGGCGGCCACGAGCCCGCGGCGCACGCGCGACATCACCAGCGAGCCCAGGCTCCACACGGCCACGAGCATCGCCGCCGCGAGGATCGGCCCGAGGATGCCCCGCCCGCCTGCGACGGTGGTCTCGATCAGGTACCACGCCGAGTAGGGAATTCCACGATCGATGCGGCCGGCCACCCACCAGACCAGCAGCACCGCGGGTGCCACCGCGATGAGGCCCAGCCCCACCACCTGCCATGGCCGGGTGGCCCGGGTGGCGATGAGCGCGCAGTGGGCGGCGGGCAGGGCGATGAGCAGGGCGAACGGGCTCGCGAGCCACAGAAGCAGGCACAACACCCCGAGTGCGATCACCCCGGCGGCCGCGCGGGATGCCACCTCGGCGTCGCGGCGCATGGCCCGATGGCGCACCGCGACCCACGTGAGCACGGCCGCGCCCACCGAGAGCAGGATCGCCACGACCGCCGGCAGGTCGAAGGGCACGGCCTCGGCGAGCGGCGGCCATCCGCCGGCGACCCCCGCCAGCATCCCGGCGGTCACGAGCAGGTGGCCGACGAGCAGCGCGGCGACCACCGGCAGCAGGCGCCAGAGGAGGGCGGCCATGAAGGGCACGAGCCGCACTCCAGCGCGCCGCAGGCGCACGGCAAGGTCAATTGACGCCACGAGGATCGGCAGGGCCAGCAGCAGGATGACGATGCGGCTCATCACCGGACGCAGTTCGCGCCCGTTGATCACCACCCCGGCGGCCGGGCCGGGAAGGGCATCGGCCTCGTCCAGGGACGCCACAAGGGTCTCGGCGGTGCGCCCGGCGTCGCCGAGGGAATCCTCCTTCGCAAGCGCGACGTTGCTCGTGAGAGGGCCCTGCGGGCGGGCGGCGAGCGAGGCCGCCGGGATTCCCGATGCGATGTACGCCGACTGGTCGCCGGACGTCTGCGGCACCGCCATGCCCGCCATCTGGGGGAACGGCCCGGGATAGCCGGCGAGGGGCGCATCGGCGCGCTGGGCGGCCTGCTCCACGGCGGCGGCCATGGGGATTGATCTGCGGCCATCCTGGGCGTCATCCCACACGTGGATGCCGTCGGTGGTGCCCGCCGGGTCATCCAGCGACAGGGCGGCGCTCACCGGCGTGGCAGAGAAGCGGCTCGCGAACCAGCGGGCCCCGGCATTGCCCTGGGTGGAGGCACCGGTGGAGACGATGAACACCGGGCGATTGCGCGCGACCGTGCCGAGCGACCGGGCGAGCTGCAGCAGCACCGCGGATCCGCTCTCGCCACCGCGCACGCCGGGTGGCGTGTCGCGCGGTGCCGAGATGACGAGGGCACCCTGCGTGGACGACCCGCTGCGCGCCGGGAGCGCCACGAACACGTTCTCGGTCACCACGCGGCCACCTGGCGTCATCACCGAGAACCGCTGGCGGCGCACCGGGGTGGCGCCCGGCACGGCATTCATCTGCTCCACCATCCAGTTGGCCGACGTGAGATCGCCCGCGGTGCCCGGCACGCGCTCCGGGGCCACCGTGGCCATGTCCGCGGCGATGCCGCGCGCGGCCATCGCGTCGAACGCGGGCGGCAGCGGCGGGTCGGGAGTGCCGCCGGGTGTTTCAAGCGTCAACAGGGCCACGAGCAGCGCGAGCGCCGCCACGAGCCATGAGAGCCAGTAGAGGCGCCCGTTCAGCATGTGGGCGCAGTATCGCACCGAGGCCGCGGTCCCCGTGAAATCGGGGATTACAGTAGGGGCATGGAGGGCAGCCCCCTCATCCTGGTGTCAAACCGCGGTCCAGTCGGCTTCATCGACGATGGTGAGGGGGGAATGCGGGCCGTCCGATCCGGCGGTGGACTGGTCACGGCCCTGACGGGGCTCATCGACCTGGTGCCCGCTCTGTGGATATCCGCCGCGATCGAGCCGGGTGACTTCGTCGTCGCGGAGCAGGCCGAGGGCCCGTTTCCCATCTCCTCAGCGGGACGCGATACCACGGGCCGCTTCGTGGTGATGGACCCGGACGTGTATGAGCGCTACTACAACGTGGTCGCCAACCCGATGCTGTGGTTCATCCAGCACTACCTCTGGGACCTCTCGAACGTCCCGGACATCCGCAACGAGGAGCTCCTGGCGTGGAGCGATGGCTACCTCGAGGCCAATGGGCTCTTCGCCGACGCCGTGGTGGATGCCCTCGCGGCGAGCCCCGACGCCGTGGTGATGATCCACGACTACCACCTCTACACCGCCCCGGCGTCGGTGCGCGCTCGGGTGCCCGACGCCTTCCTGCACTTCTTCGTGCACGTCCCGTGGCCGCAGCCGGACTACTGGCGGGTGCTGCCTCCCCACGTCCGCGACGCCATCATCGCCGGGCTGCTCTCATGCGATGTCGTGGCGTTCCACACGCAGCGATACGCACGCAACTTCCTGCTCTCGTGCGAGGACCTCCTCGACCTCGAGGTGGACTACGCGGCGCTCACCGTGCGCTACCGCGACCGCACCGTCGCCGTGCGCCACTACCCGATCTCCATCGACGCCGATGGGTTCACCGAGATGGCCACGTCGGGGCCGGTAGCCGCCGAGGAGGCCACCTTCCTTCGCCGCCGCCGCAGGCACCTCATCGCCCGCGTCGACCGCACCGACCTGTCGAAGAACATCCTGCGCGGCTTCACGGCGTTCGACATCTTCCTCGACCGCCATCCGGAGTTCCACGAGGACATCACCTTCTTCGCCATGCTGCAGCCCTCGCGCCAGGACGTGCCGGAGTACGTCGAGTACGTGGAGCGCATCACCGAGCTGGTGAGCCGCATCAACACGAAGCACGGCAACACCGACTGGATGCCCATCGACCTGCGGTTCGAGAGCAACCTGCCGCTGGCCGTCACGGCCTACAAGCACTTCGACGTGATGCTCGTGAACTCGATCTTCGACGGCATGAACCTCGTCGCGAAGGAGTCCATGCTGGTGAACGAGCGCGATGGAGTGCTGATCCTGTCCGAGAACGTCGGCGCGGTGGAGGAGATCGGGGCCTACTCGCTGGTGGTCAACCCCTTCGACGTCGAGGCGCAGGCCGAGGCGCTGCACCAGGCCCTCACCATGCCCCGCGCCGAGCGACGCGCCCGCGGCGACGCCACCCGCCAGGTGATCAACGAGAACGACATCGCCCGGTGGCTGCAGGCCCAGGTGGCGGACATCGAGCAGATCCGCGGGCGTGCGGTGCTCCCGCCCGACGCGGGAGGGTGACCGTCGCCGGGCGGCGTGGCCACGGACCGGGTCCCCACCCCCGCTCCCCGGGGCTCCGCTAGCCTCGTCGCCGCCATGGGTCGACCCGTCCGGATCCCGTCATCGGTCGCGGTCCCATCCATCCACTTCGACGGAGCAGAGCACGTGCAGCCGACTGACATGACTCCCCTCGCCGATGCCTCGTTGCCGCGCGCGCGCGCGATCCGCGGCGCGGTGGTGGCCGGGGCGGTCGCGGCGGGGTGCCTCGCCATCACCGCCGGCAGCGCGTCGGGTGCCGTGACCATCGGCGGATGGGGCCAGATCTACGCCGACATGGGCGGCGGCGCCATCGCGTGGACCGATGCCCAACCCGCGAAGACCAAGGCCTTCACCTACTGGCGGGTGGACGCCTCTCACGCCCGCGTGCGCGGCAACCGCATCACGGGCGACACCAAGCCCGTGGTGGTGCGCACGAGCGCCGGACCGCTTACCGGCGTGGACATCCGCATGGCGGGTCCGCGGCGCGCCTTCGCGCTCACGGCGTCGGGCAATGCGTTCGCCGGACCGGTGATCTGGTGCTGCACCGCCGAGGACCTCGAGGTGGTGGTGTCGAGCGACAGCGATGGCGCGGCACCGCATCCGTTCGGCGCCGGCATGGACGGCACGCGGGTGCGGTGGATCGCCGGCGGGCCGAGCGGGGCATTCCTCGGCTCGGGTGACGCGGTGGAGAACGCCGAGCGGGTCACCTCGGCCGCGATCCCGGGCAACCCCGGTCCCCGCCTGGCCTCGATTGCCCAGGGCATCGCGGCGTGGGCCGACAAGGGAGGATCATCGATCCGCCTCGGGATCCCGTCGGACGCCGGCGTGGCGGACATCCGCGAGGTGGCGCAGGGCGGGCGCGTGGCGCAGGTGCGCGCCATGCCCGGCTACGTGGTATCCGTGGTGCGCGCGGGCGGATGGCGCGTGACGCGGACCGACGCTGCCACGGGAGCGGTCGCCGTGGTGTGGAAGGGCGCTGCCCGACCGCAGATCGGCGCGGGGGGAAGGGCCATCGCCATCGGCGCGGGGCGCGTGGTGCTCACGAGCCGCGGAGGCGCGGCGAGGAAGATCGGCAACGCCAACGGCCCGATCGCGGCGATCGCCACGGATGGATCGCGCGTGGCGGTGTTCGAGCGCGTGTCACGCAAGGCGAAGGTCGGCAAGGCCACGAGGACGGTGCGCACCACCGCGGTGCGCATCGTGGGGAGGGTGCGATGAGGACCCGGCGCATGATCGCGGGAATCGCAGGCATGGCCGTGGCGGCCGCGCTGGCCATGCCCGCCTCGGGGGCCCAGCTGGCCCTGCAGGACGACCAGCTGCACAACCTCTCGGGTCCGGCACTCGACCAGAGGCTCGACCTGCTGCAGTCGACCGGCACCAAGGTGTCGCGCGTGGACATCATCTGGCGCTCGGTCGCGAAGACACGCCCTGCGGAGCCCACCGACCCGGCCGACCCGGCATATGACTGGGCGCGCTACGACCAAATGCTGAAGGGGCTCATCGCGCGCGACATCACGCCGATGATGACCTTCTACTGGACGCCGGAGTGGGCGTCGCGCACCGGCAAGTCGAACGCCGCGCCCCGCGTGGCCGACGCCTCGCATTTCGCAGCCGCCATCGCGCGCCGTTACAACGGCACGTGGCCTGATGGCTCCGGCGGCACGCTGCCGCTGGTCGAGCGCCTCGAGATCTGGAACGAGCCCAACATCGGCACCTTCTGGTCGCCGCAGTGCCGCAGGCAGAGGGGGCGCTACGTGATGGAGTCCGCGCGCCAGTACTCCGCCCTGGTGGCCGCCGCCTACCCGCAGATCAAGGCCGTGAGCCCCAGCTCGATCGTCACAGGTGGCGTCACTGGCCCCGTCGGCGGGTCGGTCTGCGAGAAAACCGATTCCTCGGTGGGCACGATCACCTTCGCCAAGGAGATGATCCGGCAGAAGGTGCCGATCGACGCCTGGAGCATGCACCTCTACCCGATCGGCTCGCCGCAGAAGGCGTACTTCGTGCCGTCGTGGAAGACCATCCCGCAGATCACGCGGCTGGTGGATAGGCTGAAGCCCGGCGCGCCCATCTACGTGACGGAGACCGGCTATCACACGTCGTACAACCGCTATCACCGCTACTTCGTCAGCGAGGCGCAGCAGGCCGCGTGGGTCGGCGAGACCATGCAGGCCGCCAGCCGATACCCGCGCGTCGAGGTGGCCGTCTGGTTCAACCTCCAGGACAACCCCTTCTGGACCGGGGGACTGATGCGCATGAACGGCACGAAGAAGCCGGCCTGGGCGCAGTTCACCTCTCAGGTGGGCGCCACCCCGCGCCCTGCGACCTGGGCACCATGACCGGAGACGGCCGCAGCGACGACAAGCTGGACGACGTCCGCGCGTACTACGACCGCATCGCCCCGCGACTGCGCGCCGTGGAGCAGGAGAACTGGCACCTGCAGAGCCGCATGTCGTGCGTGCTCGCCACCATCGACCACCACGGGCCCGGGCCCGGCGGACGCGTGCTCGATGTCGGTTGCGGCGGGGGCTTCCTGCTCGAGGAGCTCGCGCGGCGCGGGTACACCGGCGTCGGCATCGACCTCTCGCCCGAGTCCGTGGAGATCGCCAACACGCGGCTCGCGGACATCGGCGCGGGTGACCAGCTGCGGGCCGAGGTGGGCAGTGCCTACGAGCCACCCGAGGGTCCCTTCGACCTCGTGTGCCTCACCGACGTGCTCGAGCACCTCGAGGACCCGCGCGGATGCCTGCGCGCGCTGCGCGAGCAGATGGCGCCCGGCGCGCTGCTCGTGATCTCCACCCCGAACCGGCGCAGCCTCCCCGGTGCACGGCGGTGGCTCGCCGAGCGGGGCGTGCCGGGCATCCACCTGAGCCTCGCCCCCATCGACAACTGGCAGACGTGGATCGACCTGGAGTCGCATGCCGCCGCCGCGGGCATGGTGCCCGTGAGCAAGCGCGGGATCTTCTTCCGCCCGGGCGGCAAGGTTGGATCGCAGATCGGACGCGTGTACCGCTATGACCGGGTGCGCGACCTCGAGCGGCGGGCATCAGGGACCCCGCTCGGGCGGTTCGGCTTCTACATCGTCCTGGGCTTCCGGCCGCTGCCCTGATGCCCGAACGGGGGCGCCGCGGCATCATCGCGGGGGGCATCGTGGCGCTGGTGCTCGTGGCGTTCTCGGTGTTCGTGCTGCCGTTCGCGTTCACCACGCCGCCGCCGATCGTCACGCGGTTCGTGGCCACGCGCGCCTTCAGCCCCGGCACCGAGACCGGCCGCGCGCTGGGCACCGTGGCGATCCGCCTCAGCGAGCCCAGCAATGTCTCGATCACGATCAAGGACCCGAAGACGGGCACGATCGTCGCCCGACTGGCCGACGGCCGCGACATCGTGCGCACGAGGACCCTCGCAGTGCGCTGGGACGGCAACGACCTCGACGGCCGGCGCGTGCCCGACGGCACCTACGCGATCGACCTCGACGCGCGCGCCGGCGAGAAGAAGTTCTCCAAGAGCCGCAAGGTGGTGGTGGACACCACCGCGCCGTCGCCCGAGGTGACGGTCGCCTCCACGCCCGCGGCCTGCGTGACCGAGGTGAGCGCCCCCGGCGAGGCTGCAGACGTGACCTTCTCAGCACCGAATGCCGGCGTCGAGGCGAAGCCCCGCTCGCTCGGGCCGCGTGGCAGCACCACCTGGACGTGGAACGGGCGTGATCGCGGGGGGCAGCTGGTGCCCCCGGGTCTGCAGGTGATCCGCGTGGTCTCCGAGGACGACCGGGGCAACCGCGACGCGGTGGCGCGCACATGCTGGGTTTCGCATCTGGGGGCCCGGGCAGTGCCCGGCCGGCCGGCGGCGGGTGGACAGGTGGGCGTGGTGGTCACGGGGCAGCGTGATCCGGAGGTGACTCTCACCCTGCGGGAGCGCCTCGGCACCCCCGGTGACCGCGCCGGCGTGCAGGTGCTGGGCGATCAGATGGGCGCGACGGTCACCGGGCCGGCGTCGACCGCCCGCATCACGTTGCCCGAGGGCGTGGCCCCGGCACGCCTCTGGCTGCTCGCCGCCACCGACGACGTCCACCAGGCCCTCATCGGCTTCAAGGCGCAGGGATGAGCACCGAGGCCATCCGCTACGCCGCGGCCATCATCGCCGCGATCGGCCTGGTGCTGATGCTCACGCCCACGCCCCTGGCCGCGGCCGTGGGGCTGCCCGACCGGGGTCGCCGCCTCGCGGGGCTCGCCGTGCTGATGATCGGATGGGTCGTGATGGCGGGCACGCTCATGCCCGACGGCGTCTCCGACCGCCTCTCCACCCCCGTCGGCCTCGTGGGCGGGATCGTCGGCGTATTCGTGGCGCTCGCCGGGCTCATGGCCCTGGGCTGGCTCGTCGCCAAGCGCCCGTGGGTGTGGTTCCTGCTGCTTGGCCTCTCGCTGCCGGTGCGCATCCCCATCACCCTCGGCGGGGAGAGCGCCAACCTGCTGCTGCCGCTCTACGCGGTGATCGTGCTCGGGCTGGCCGTCCTCTGGTGGATGGAGCGCCAGGGCACGCGCGAGCGTGCGTGGCCGTCCTCGATGCTCGACCTGCCGCTCATGCTCTTCGTGGGCTTCACCCTCATCTCGCTCATCTGGTCGTCCGATGTGCCCGAGGGCGCGGTGAAGGCCACCTTCTTCTGGATCCCGTTCGTGCTGCTCTACCTCATCGTGGTGGCGATCTGGCGCCAGGGGAAGGCGCTGGTGACGCTGGCCGTCACCACGATGGCCATGGCGGTGCCGGTGGCGGTGCTCGCCCTCGGCCAGTACGCCACGGGGGACATCCTCTGGAACCACCGGCTCATGCAGTCGAACGTCTACAGCCGGTTCTTCCGCGTCAACTCGATCTTCTACGACCCCAATATCCTGGGCCGGTACCTGGCGCTCGCCCTGCTCATCACGGTCGCCGTGGCGTGGATGAAGCGCGACAGCACGCGCACCCTCGTGGCCTGCGGAGCGGTGGCCGCCATCTACTCGGGCGCCCTCATCGTCACGTTCTCGCGAAGCAGCGCGCTCATGCTCATGATCGGCCTGCTCATCATGGCGCTGCGCATGTTCGGCTGGCGTCGCACCGTGCTGGTGGCGGTGATCATGGTCGTCGCCGGCAGCGCGGTCGCGATCGCCTCATCGAGCCAGGTGCGGGCGGCGCTCACATCGACCGAACGCCTGGACAAGGTGAGCGAGGGTCGCTTCGACCTCGTGGGCGGGGGCCTGGACATCTTCCAGGAGCACCCCGTGGCCGGTGGAGGCCTGGGGTCGTTCGCCACCGACTACGCCAGCCTGCTCTCCGAGAAGGAGCTGCGCAAGACGCGCGTGGTCATCTCGCACAACGCGCCCGTGACGATCCTGAGCGAGGAGGGGGCAATCGGGTTCGCGCTCTTCGTGTGGCTGTGCGTGATCGCCGTGATCATCGGGATCCGCGCCACGCGTGATCGCGACGAGGACGTCGGCATACCCTCGGCCACAATGCTGGCAGCGCTCGTGGGCATCTTTGTGCACGCCCTCCTCTACTCGGCGATGTTCGAGGATCCGTATACATGGGTGCTCGCGGCGGGACTGGTGGCATCGGCCGCCATCGCCGCGCGAGCTGCCACCGCGGGCGGGGCCCGGGCTGACCAGAGCCCGGCGACAGGGACATGACCATCCCGGCACGCTTGCGCGGCGGAGGACACCCGTGAGTGCCCGCCCGCTTCGCGTCATGTGCCTCTCCAACATGTACCCGGGTCCCGGGGCGCCGGACTACGGCGCGTTCATCGAGCGCATGTGCGATGCGATGGAGCAACGCGGCGTGGAGGTGGATCGCGTGGTCATCCGCACGCGATCGTCCGGTCGGCTGCGCACGCCGCTCAAGTACGCCGGGCTCACGGCCAGGGCCCTCGCGGCGAGCCAGCGGGCGGATGTGATCTGGGCGCATTACCTGTTCCCCACCGGCCTCATCGCGGCAATCGCGGGCGGGCTCGGGCGCACCCCGTGGGTGGTCACCGCCCACGGCGGGGACGTCGTGAACCTCTCCAACGGCGTGGTGCGTCGCCTGAGCAGCGCGCCGGCGCATTCGGCGGCGGCGGTGATCGCCGTGAGCGAGTGGCTCGCCGGCCGCATGTATGCCGAGGGGCTGCGCCCCGAGCGGGTGGAGATCGCGAGCATGGGGGTGGATGCCCGGCGCTTCGCGGTGGGCGACCGCGCCGGGGCACGCGCGCGCCTGGGCCTTCCTCCCGACGCACCGCTGGTGGTGGCGGTCGGGGGCCTCAGCGAGCGCAAGAACCCACTGGGCCTCATGCGCGCGTTCGGCATGCTGCGCGAGCAGGTGCCCGATGCCCGCCTGGCGCTCGTGGGGTCCGGCCCGCTCGCGGGCGCCGTCGACGCGCAGGCACGGGCCATGGGGCTTGACGACGTGATCATCCGCACGGGGCTCGTGCCCAACTCCGCGGTGACCGACTGGATGACCGCCTGCGATGTCGCGGCGCTGGTGAGCCTGGTGGAGCCCCTCGGCGTGGCAGCGCTCGAGGCCATGGCCAGCGGCAGGCCGGTGGTCGGCACCGAGGTGGGCGGCCTGAGAGAGGTCGTGCCCGACGGCGTGGCGGGGGTGATCGTCGATCCGGGCGACGATGCGGCCATCGCCGCAGGCCTCGCGCGGATGATCTCCGCACCGCCCGACCCCATGATGTGCCGCGACGCGGCCCTCGTCCACTCGCTCGACGTCGAGACGGATCGCGTGCTGGGCGTGCTGGCAACCGCCGCCCGCAGGTAACCCCCTGACGCGGGTCACGGCGGGGTGTTGCTACCGTGGGGCCAGATGTCGCTTGGTTCCGCCACCCGGCCGAGCGGGGCCTCGGGGGGCCTCGGCCTGCGCGCCGGGATCCTCGTGCTCGTCGCCGCGCTTGCCGCCGGCGCCCTCGCCGTATTTGCGCCCGTTCCCGGGGTGGTGCTGGCCGTGGTGCTCGTGGCCGCCGTGCTGCTCGGCAACACGTCTCTGCCCGCGCTGGGGCGCATCGCGGTGCTGGTGGCCATGGTGGCCGCCATCATCGGGCCCAACCTTGCGGTGCCGGGCGCCCAGGAGGCTTTCGCCTTCCGGTTCGTCGCGGGGCTGATCATCGTCGGAATAGGCGTGTGGCTCGTGATGGGCCGTGGCCTGCCGGTGCCGGACGGCCTCGGCTGGCCGGTGGCCATCGCCGCCGCCTGGGTGGGCTGGGCACTGGTCACGACCCTCTGGGCCATCTCGTCCGCGGATGCCATTCGCTGGACCATCTTCCTCTTCATGATGACCGGGCTCATGCTGGCCATCCCGGTGGCGGCATCCACCAAGCGCCGGCTCGTGTGGTTCCTGGGGGCGCTCGGCATCACGTTCGTGCTCGCCGTGCTCGTGGCGTTCGCCGAGATCGCCACCGGCGTGCGGCTTCCCACCAGCGCGCTGGCCGAGCGCGTAGGCGCCTTCGCGGCCACGTCGTTCTTCGGCAACCAGAACAACTTCGCCACATATCTCGCGCTCACGCTGCCCTATCTCGTGGTGCTGCCGGTCATCGCCCGCGATGTGCGCCTTCGCCTGCTGGGCGCAGCCGGCGCGGTCGTGGCGATCGCCCTCATCCTGTTCAGCGGGTCGAAGGCCAACCTCATCGCGACCGGCATCATCCTCATCGGCTTGCTCGTGGTGATGGCCACCGAGCCCGCCATGCGGCGCGCGTTCATCGCGGCACTCACCGTGGTGGGCGTGGCCCTGGTGCTGATCATCCCCTCGCTCTTCGGGGCGGGCATCGTGCCGCTGCCCGAGCAGGCCGTGGCCAAGCTCGACTTCGGCACTCTCCGGGCCCAGGTGGAGAGCGGCTCCGGATCCGGGGCGGTGCGGACGTCGCTGCTCGGCACGGGCGCCGACCTGGTCGCGCAGAGTGGTGGGGCCGGGGTGGGCGCCGGGAATGCAGAGGTGGCCGTGCGTGAGAAGCAGGGGTATGAGGGGGTGGCCAACCTGCACAACTGGACCCTCGAGGTGCTGGTGGACACCGGCGTGATCGGCCTCGTGCTCTTCCTCCTGCTCTACGTGTACATGCTGGTGGGCAACCTGCGCATCGCCCGGCGCACCCATGACCCATGGCTGCGCTACATGGGGC
Organism: Miltoncostaeales bacterium; assembly: GCA_030833665.1. Lineage (GTDB taxonomy): Bacteria > Actinomycetota > Thermoleophilia > Miltoncostaeales > Miltoncostaeaceae > SYFI01. The sequence continues at coordinate 2,996 of JAURGT010000008.1, read as the reverse complement.
TCGCCGGATCGCTGGCGCTCCTCGGGTTCATCACCGGCAGCCTCGGGCCATCGTCGGCCATCCACTTCGCGCCGATGTGGATCACCTTCGGGCTCTGCCTCACCACCATCGTGCTCGCGCGCCGCGCCGGGCCAGACGGGATGGCCCCATGAGGATCCTCATGCTCAGCCACATGTACCCCAGCCCGGTCAACCCGACCGGCGGCATCTTCGTGCACGAGCAGGTGAAGGCGCTCATCGCACGCGGCCATGAAGTGCGCGTGGTATCGCCCAAGGGCTGGGCGCCCCCCGGCCTCGGGCGGTGGCGGGCATACCGCGACGTGGTGCCCGAGGACACCGTGGACGGCGTGGTGGTGCACTACCCGCGCAAGCTCACGCTGCCCGGGGCGCGGCTCGGGCACCGCAACGCCGACGCGTTCCTCGCGGGCATCAGGCGCACCATGCGTCGCATCCACCGCGACTGGCCCTTCGACGTCATCCACGCGCACATGATGGTTCCCGACGGCTGGGCCGCGGCGCGCATGGGCCGCGAGCTCGGCGTGCCCGCGGTGGGGACCGCCCACCGGGCGGACGTGCTGGACATCCCGGCAGTCGGCCGGCAGTCGCGCATGCGCGTGGCCGAGGCCATCCAGGATCTCGACGCCGTGGTCACGGTCAGCCGCGCCATCGGTGATGCCGCGGATGCCATCGCCCGTCCCCGGCGGCCCATCACCGTGGTTCCCAATGGGGCGGACGCCGAGGTGTTCCTTCCGCGCGATGCCGCGGAGGCGCGCCAGCGCTTCGGCCTCCCCGATGACGGGCCGGTGGTGTCGTACGTGGGCAAGCTCGTGCCCCGCAAGGGCGTGGACACGCTCATCGAGAGCATGGGCCTGCTCAGCGCGCGCGAGGGCGGGGCGCCGCGGCTCGTGATGGCCGGCATCGGCGGGCTGCGCGAGCCGCTCGAACAGCGCGCCGCCGAGCTGGGAATCGCCGATCGCATCACGTGGCTCGGAAAGGTGCCGCACGACGAGGTGGGCTGGGTGATGTCCACGGGGGATGTCTTCGTGCTGCCCTCGCTGTCGGAGGGCCTGCCCACCGTGGTGTGCGAGGCCATGGCCTGCGGGCTTCCGGTGGTGGCCACCGCCGTGGATGGCACTCCGGAGATCGTTGACGACCCGGCAACCGGCCTGCTGGTGCGCCCGCACGATGCCGAGGGGCTGGCAGACGCGCTGGCGCGCGTGCTGGGGGACGCCCCCCTGCGCGCAGCGATGGGCACCGAGGCGCTTCGCCGCTCGGAGGCCGACTACACCTGGGCGGCCAACGCGGCTCGCATGGAGGATGTCTACGAAGCGGTGATCGCCGGATGAGCGGCCACGGCGACGCGGTCGCCGTGGTGCTCCAGGCATCCGGCCCGAACGCGCTCGGCATCATCCGCTCCCTCGGCGCCGAGGGCGTGCGGGTGATGGCCACCGACCGCGACCCCCGGGCCATGGGCCTGCGTTCGCGCCACGCGCGCAAGGTGGTGCTCCCCGACCCCGTGGACGACCCGTCGGCGTTCGTCGACGAGCTCGAGGTGCTCGGTCGCACACTTGGAATGCGTGGCGTGCTGTTCCCCACCCACGACGAGGCCATCGAGGCCATCGGTCCGCACGAACAGCGCCTGGCCGAGTGGTTCGACATGCCGTGGTCGCCGTGGTCGCACCTGGAGCCCTACCTCGACAAGTCCGCCCAGCATGCTGCGGCTCGGCGCATCGGATTCCCGGTGCCCCTCACAGTGGAGCCCGCGGACGAGGGAGACCTGGCCGCGGCCATCCCCGTCATGCGCTTCCCGGTCATCCTCAAGCCCCGCGTCGACCCGGCGGGCTTCAAGCGGGAGTTCGGTCGGCAGGTCCTTGAGGCGGCGGGCGCCGAGGAACTGCGCGCGCAGTGGGACCGCTCAGCCGCCCATCTTCCGCAAGTGTGCGAGGTGATCCCCGGGGGCGACGACCGGCTCTGGACGCTGGGCTCGTACCGCGATGCCGAGGGGCGCCCGCTGGCGTCGTTCACCGGTCGCAAGCTGCGCCAGTGGCCGCCGCGCTTCGGCACCGCGCGCGCGGCCGAGGCATGGTGGGACCCCGGCCTGGCGCGACGCTGCCATGCACTGCTCGACGAGATGGGCTTCCACGGCATCTCGCAGGTGGAGGTCAAGCGCGATCCGCGCGACGGCCGGGACTACCTCATCGAGGTCAACCCGCGCTCATGGCTATGGATCTCCCTCGCCACCGAGGCCGGCGTGAACATCCCCCTCGCCGCGTACCTCGACGCCATCGGGCGCCCCTGCACGTGGCCGGAGGGGCACCGAAGCGACATGCGCTGGGTGCTGTCCGCCAAGCACCTGCCGGCGAGCGCGAGCGAGGTGCGCCGCGGGCGCTGGGGCCGTGGCGCCGCCACGCGCAGCCTGCGCCCGCCCGTGGTGGACGGCGTGCTGTCGGTGAGCGACCCGGGGCCCGGCCTCGGCCACGTGGGCCGCATCATCAGGAGGAAGGCCTCATGAGCAGGTGGGCCGCATGAGCGCGCTGCGCATCCGCATCGAGGGCTGCCGCGAGCAGTTCCGCCCGCGGGCCGAGTGGGTGCTGCGCACCCTGGCCGAGGGCCTCGGGCGCACCGCGGAGTTCACCCTCGCGGACGCCGACCTGGTGTACGCGCCCAGCGCCCCGGCGTCGGGCCTGTGGATCCCCGCCCAGCCCGAGGCACAGGAGTTCTTCGAGGGGCAGGAGGCCTTCCCCGGCGTGGCGGTGCACCGGACCGCTGGGCTCACCCTTCTGTTCCCGCCCGTGGCGGAGGGCGGCGTGGTGCCCGGCGACATCGTGGCCAGCGCCTTCTACCTGCTCGCCCGGTGGGACGAGTACCGCGTGGCGGAGCGCGACCGCTTCGGCAGGCTGCCCTTTTTTTCGGGACGCGCAACGGAGCCCGTTTGAGGGAAGCGTGTTTGCCAGTAAGGTCAGATCGCCGAGCTGAAGCGCCGCACATCCTGCTGCC
>JAURGT010000089.1 GCA_030833665.1 Miltoncostaeales bacterium | reverse complement strand
GAGGGTCCCGATGCCGTATTTACCGATGGTGAACGCCATGGCGCCAGCCGCGGCGATAGGCGCGAGCTTGCAGATGAAGCTGACCATGCCGAAGAAGACCCGGGCGATCTCGTGGAGAAGATTGATGACGGGCCGCCCATGGTCACCGATCCGCCCCAAGGCGAAGCCGAAGAGCAGGGCGAGCAGCAGGACCTGCAGGATGTCACCTTCGGCAAAGGCGCTGACGAAGGTCTTGGGGATGAGGTGCAACAGGGTGTCGACCCAGCTCAGGCCCTGCGCGGCCTGCGCATAGCCGGCCGTGGCCTTGGTATCCAAGGTCGCCGGATCCGCATGGACGCCCGCGCCCGGGGTGAAGACATTCGCGACGACGAGTCCGATGACCAACGCCAGCGTGGTGACGACTTCGAAGTAGACGAAGGCCCGGAGACCCACTTTGCCGGCTTTCTTCAAATCGCCCATGCCCGCCAGCCCGACCACGACGGTCGTGAAGATGATCGGCCCGATGAGCATCTTGATCAGGCTCACGAACGCATCGCCGAGCGGTTTCAGCTCCGCGCCGAACTGCGGCCACACGTAGCCGATGACTCCGCCCAAGATGATGCCGA
>JAURGT010000088.1 GCA_030833665.1 Miltoncostaeales bacterium | reverse complement strand
AACAGGCTTCGCGATCGGCAACAACATCCTCATCGTCGCTGGTGCGCTTGACGGCGCCAGCGGATTCATCTTGTCAATCCTCATGTCGAAGGCCATGAACCGCTCGTTTGCAAACGTGCTCTTCGGAGCGTTCGGTGGCGAGAAGGCGGCCGTCTCTGCAAAGAGTGCTGAAGGTCTAACCACGCGGAGCGTTTCTGCAGAAGATGCCGCGATGCGCATCGGCTACGCGCGCAACGTCATCATCGTGCCGGGCTACGGCATGGCGGTGGCGCAGGCGCAGCACGCCGTCCGCGAACTCGCCGAGCTGATTGAGAAGCGTGGTGGCCGTGTGCGGTTCGCCATTCACCCAGTGGCCGGCCGAATGCCTGGCCACATGAACGTGCTGCTCGCCGAAGCGAACGTGCCGTACGACCATCTCTTTGACCTTGACGAGATCAACGAAGAGTTCCACGCCTGCGACGTTGCCCTCGTGCTCGGCGCAAACGATGTCACGAACCCTGCAGCGAAGAGCGATCCAGGCTCGCCGATCTACGGCATGCCGATCCTAAACGTGCAAGATGCGGAGCAGGTCATTGTGGTGAAGCGCGGAATGGCGACCGGGTTTGCTGGCATT
>JAURGT010000087.1 GCA_030833665.1 Miltoncostaeales bacterium | reverse complement strand
GTTGGCGATCCCGGCGTCGGCAAGCTTCAACATCTCGTCAAGCGCGGTGCGGTGGAATGGATCCTGCTCCGCTGTTCCCTGCAGCTCCACATAATGACCAGCGTCAGTGGCGACCACGTTCAGGTCGACATCGGCACGGCTGTCCTCCTCGTACGGGAGGTCGAGAACGGCCTGGCCGTCAACGATGCCGACCGAAACGGCGGCCACGTTGCGCACCAGATGCGCCTCAAGCTTCTTGGCGCGCATAGCGAGTGCCAGGGCGATCCAGCCACCGGTGATGCTGGCGCAGCGGGTGCCGCCATCGGCGACGAGTACGTCGCAGTCAATGAGAATGGAACGCTCACCAAGCTTGGCGAGGTCAACGGACTGGCGAAGGGCGCGGCCGATCAGGCGCTGAATCTCGTGGGTTCGGCCACCAAGCTTTCCGCGGACCGCCTCGCGATCTGAGCGGGTGTTGGTGGCGCGGGGGAGCATGCTGTATTCGGCGGTGACCCAGCCGGTCCCCTTGCCGCGGAGGTGTGGCGGCACGCGCTCTTCGATTGAGGCAGAGCAGATCACGACGGTGTTGCCGATCGAGATGATCGCGGAACCTTCGGCCCACTTCTGGACACCGAGTTCAA
>JAURGT010000086.1 GCA_030833665.1 Miltoncostaeales bacterium | reverse complement strand
CAACCGGTCCAACGACCCGACTTCCTTGGCGGTCAATTCCTACGATTATACCTCGGCCCGCGCCTCCACCGGCACGGGGATGACCTGGCTCTCCGTCCACGAGGGGCAGATGATCAAGTTCGCCTTCGACCTCGAGGCCTTCGCCGAAGTGGGCGGGGGCAAGACGGCCGACATCGAGGCCAACTTCGGCGGGGTCGGTGCCTTCAGCACCAAGACCAACGTCGCCGCCGGCTCCGGTGTCCGCGTCGTGCCGTCGTTCACGTTCGGCCCGAACCCCGACACGGCCTACTACCTGACGATCTCGCTCGAGAAGGCCGGCTCCACCCAGACCACCGGCTTCGAGGCCGGCTACCGCCGCCGCTTCTGATCACCCCGCCCGCTTCCTTTCCGCAATGAAACTCTCCCGCCGCTTCCTCGTCCTGGCCGCCGCCCTCGCGGCCGGCCCCCTCGCCCGGGCCGACGTCACCGTCAACTACGCCTCGCCGCAGACCAACCCGGCGCAGGTGCTCGTCGGCGCCCCCGTCACGGGCATCGTCAACCTCTCCAACCTCAGCGCCCCCGGCAGCCTGCCGACCCCGACGCAGATCCAGGAGCTCACCCGCACCATCACTTCGCTGAACCTCAGCC
>JAURGT010000085.1 GCA_030833665.1 Miltoncostaeales bacterium | reverse complement strand
CAGACAGGCGTGAACGTCAACGAACTCCTTGTGAGCCAACCAGACACCGGTGAACAGGCGCTCGAAATTGCTGAAACCCTCATCCGCTCTGGCGGTGTCGACATCGTTGTCGTCGACTCCGTCGCAGCGCTCGTACCTCGCGCCGAAATCGAAGGTGAGATGGGTGACTCGTTTGTCGGTATTCAGGCACGCCTCATGAGCCAGGCCCTCCGCAAGTTGACCGGTGCAGTGGCCCGTTCCAACACGGTGCTGCTCTTCACCAACCAGCTGCGCGAGAAGATCGGCGTCATGTACGGCAGTCCAGAGACGACCCCAGGCGGTCGTGCACTGAAGTTCTACGCCTCAGTGCGCCTCGACATCCGACGAATCGAGACGATCAAGAACGCCACAGAGGCCGTCGGCTCTCGCGTACGCGTGAAGGTGGTGAAGAACAAGGTTGCCGCCCCATTCCGCATCGCCGAGTTCGACATCATGTACGGCGAAGGGATCAGCATGGCGGGCGGTCTGCTTGACGTCGGCGTCGCTGCCGACGTGGTCTCCAAGACCGGCGCTTGGTTCAACTATGGCGACGTGCGACTCGGCCAGGGCCGAGAGCAGTCGAAGGAGTTCCTCAAGGCGAACCCTGAGGTGGCCGCT
>JAURGT010000084.1 GCA_030833665.1 Miltoncostaeales bacterium | reverse complement strand
CGGATCTTCACGTTGCTCCGCGAACTCGGACTCGACGAAGACACGCTCGTGATGACGGCCGGCGACAACGGCTCCTCCTTCGCCCCGAACTCCGAGGTGGGACGGCTCTTCGACCAGGCTTCCAACGGCCTTCGTGGCTACAAGCGCAGCCTGTATGAGGGCGCGCTCCGTCAGGCCGCCCTCGCCCGCTGGCCCGGCAAGATTCCCGCCGGACGCCTCAGCCACGAACCCTGGGCCTTCTGGGATTTCCTGCCGACGGCCGCCGAGCTCGCGGACGCCAAAGTGCCCGTCGAACTGAAGACGGACGGCCTCTCCTTGGTCTCGTTCCTCAAAGGCGGCCCGGCGCCGAAACGGGATTACTTCTACTGGGAGCTGCACGAGGCCCAGTCCCTGCAGGCGGTCCGCTGGGGAGACTGGAAGGCCGTCCGCAACGGCCCACAGGCTCAGGTGGAGATCTACGACCTGAAGAGCGACGCCGCGGAGCGAAACAACCTCGCCGCCGCGCACCCCGAACTTGTCGAGAAAGCCCTCGTCCTGTTCAAGCAAGCCCACGTCGAAGATCCGGACTGGCCGCTGCGAGGCGCGAACGGGGGCAAGAAAGCGAAAAAATAGATAAAAGCGGCAAGCGGATAGCGGCTG
>JAURGT010000083.1 GCA_030833665.1 Miltoncostaeales bacterium | reverse complement strand
CCTACCGCTCCGCGGGGGAGGCTGCGTCGCGCGACGCCTCCCATGGAGCCCCAATTCCGATCCGTGCTCCCATGAGGAGGCGCGCCTCAGCGAGCACCATGCTGGCAGGTGTGCCACTCGGTAGCACGTGCACGATCTCGAGGTCGGCGGGGCCAACGACGAGGCGGCGTCGGACGAGATCAATCAGCTCTACCCAGGCATCGCCAACGAGCAGTAGTGGTCGCGCGTCACTAACCTGCAGCAGATTCCAGGCGACGGCGATCTCGGCGAGGGTGCCAATCCCGCCGTCAAGGCCAATGAGGAGGTCGGCCTCTGCGAAGAGTCGCAACCGTTCAAAGAGATCGGCGGAGTCAACGCGGCGCGTCACTGCCTCGTTGGCGGCGAGGCCGTCCCACGAAGTCACCGTGTACCCAAGCACCTCACCGCCCTTCGATCGGGCACCTCGTGAGGCTGCGCCCATGATCCCCTCATACCCGCCAGTGGCTACCGTGTATCCAGCTTCCGCAAGCGCTGCGCCCAGTTCAAACGCCGCAACCCACCGGGGGTCACTCTGCGGTAAACGGGCAGAGCCGTAGACGCCCACGATGAGGCGCTCAGTCATTGCAGCGCGTCTCCTCGGGTGGCAGCGTGCCGCTCACGAG
>JAURGT010000082.1 GCA_030833665.1 Miltoncostaeales bacterium | reverse complement strand
AGGAGGCCGACGGATGAGCGGGGAGAGCCTCCGCCGCGCAACCGCGGCAGAGCTGCGCGTCGCGTTCCAGTCGGGCGCCGCAACCTCGCGTGCCGTCACCGACGAACTCTTCGCCGCCATTGAACGCGAAGATGGCGTTCTTGGCGCGTGGCTGCACCTTCGTCACGAAGAGGCTCGCGCTGAGGCCGATCGCGCCGATGCGCGCTTTGCGACCGCACGCGCCGCCGGAACCTCAGCGCTCAACGAACTCCCGCCACTCCTCGGCGTCCCCGTCGCGCTGAAGGATCTCGTCAACCTCACTGGGACACCCACAACAGCGGGCTCGCGAATCCTTGAGGGATACATCAGCCCGTATGACGCCACCATCGCTGCACGGTTGAAAGAGGCGGGTGCAGTCATTCTTGGCAAGACCAACATGGACGAGTTCGCCATGGGTTCATCGACAGAGTTCTCGGCATATAAGAAGACGCTGAACCCGTGGGCGACCGACCGAGTCCCTGGAGGATCATCGGGTGGCTCTTCGGCCGCTGTGGCTGCATTTCATGCGCCGCTCTCCATCGGCACCGACACGGGCGGCTCCATCCGTCAGCCAGCGAGCCTCACCGGCATCGTCGGCATGAAGCCAACGTACGGTCGCGTCTC
>JAURGT010000081.1 GCA_030833665.1 Miltoncostaeales bacterium | reverse complement strand
GCTCTAACCCGAAAGACATTGAATTCTTCGCGGCAGCAAAGAAGATCCGCTGGGAGCGCGCACGACTCGCCGCGTTCGGCAGCACGCGCCATAAGTCAAACAAGCCTGGCGATGATGCCAACCTGAATGCGCTCCTCGATGCCGAGACGCCGATCGTCACGATCTTCGGCAAGAGCTGGACCCTGCATGTAGAGGCGGTGCTAGAGGCGTCCCGCGCCGAGAACCTCGCAATGATCTCGGAGAGCGTCGCCTATATCGCCGAGCGCGGTCGCGAGATGGTCTACGACGCCGAGCACTTCTTTGATGGCTATGAGGCAGATCGAGACTATGCGCTCGACACGCTGCGCGCCGCGCGAGACGCCGGCGCATCGACCCTCGTTCTCTGCGACACCAACGGCGGCACCCTCACCGGCCGCATGGCTGAGATCGTGAAGGATGCGCGTGCAACGCTCGCCGCCGATGCGGCAGCGAAAGAGATCGTGTGGGGGATCCACACGCACAACGATGCGGAGCTCGCCGTAGCGAATGCCCTTGCGGCGGTCGACGCCGGCGTTCGCCACGTGCAGGCGACGATCAACGGGTACGGCGAGCGCGCCGGAAACGCGAACATGGTCTCGCTGCTTGCCAACCTCGCTCTGAAGACGCAGCACACGGTCGCCGGAGCGGCGAACCTCG
>JAURGT010000080.1 GCA_030833665.1 Miltoncostaeales bacterium | reverse complement strand
CTTCGGGAGCGACGGCGACAGGAACCTCAAGCGTCGTCGACATTGCGCGAAGTTTCGCGTCAATCTCAGCGGCCACCTCAGGGTTCGCCTTGAGGAACTCCTTTGACTGCTCTCGGCCCTGGCCGAGTCGCACGTCACCATAGTTGAACCAGGCGCCAGTCTTGGAGATCACGTCGGCAGCAACACCAACATCAAGAAGGCCGCCAGCCATGCTGATCCCTTCGCCGTACATGATGTCAAACTCCGCAATGCGGAACGGTGCGGCCACCTTGTTCTTTACCACCTTCACTCGCACGCGAGAGCCCACCGCCTCGGTGGAGCTCTTAATGGTTTCAATGCGTCGAATATCGAGGCGCACTGAAGCGTAGAACTTCAGCGCACGACCGCCCGGCGTCGTCTCTGGGCTGCCGTACATGACGCCGATCTTCTCACGCAGCTGGTTGGTGAAGAGGAGCACCGTGTTTGATCGGGCTACTGCACCGGTCAACTTACGGAGCGCTTGGCTCATGAGACGAGCTTGAATGCCGACAAACGAGTCGCCCATCTCGCCCTCGATCTCGGCACGTGGCACAAGTGCCGCAACCGAGTCGACAACGACAATGTCAACGCCGCCGGAACGAATCAGCGTTTCTGCGATCTCAAGGGCCTGTTCGCCGGTATCTGGCTGGCTCACGAGGAGTTCGTTTACGTTTA
>JAURGT010000007.1 GCA_030833665.1 Miltoncostaeales bacterium | reverse complement strand
TCAGGAACGCTGCAGTCACCTCGAAGAAGGTGAAGAACGGCTCGCTGATGGCGGTCGACTTCAAGAAGGGCCAACTGCCACGGGGCCCGCGCGGCTATGAGGGTGAGGTCGGCGCCACGGGGGCCACCGGGCCCACGGGCGCGACGGGGGCGCAGGGACCGGTCGGCGCGGAGGGGCCTGCGGGACCCGCCGGGGCGACGGGGGCGACTGGCGCCACCGGCCCGCCCGGGCCGACGCAGGGGCGGACGTGGACGGCGTCAAGCGCAGGTATTTCGAACTGCACCCCAGCTGACATCCTGAGCCAAACCCTCACCCTCCCGACGACGAGCCGCCTGCAGCTCGCGGCGAGCGCGCAGATCGTGGGCGCCGGGACGGTCCCGATCCAGCTCACGGCCGAGGTGTGGAGCGGCGGGGCGAGCGTGGCGTCGGTCACCTCGGGCCCGATGATGGACGCCCCCACCGTGAAGGACCTCATGACGATCATCGGCATCGCATCCGACGTGAGCGGACCCGTTGACCTCGCGCCGGGCACCTACCAGCTGCGGCTGCGCCTCACAGAGGACAGCCCGTGCAACGTGGCGGTGGACGCCACGGGCATCTCGCTGACGGCGATCACCCTCGGCACCGGCTAGGCCTGCAGGGGCCGCCCGAGGATCCACCCCTCCACCGCGCGCTGGGCGTCCGGCATGGCCGGGTCCGGTCCCGCGGGCACGAGGCCTTCAAGCACCGCGATCACCTGCAGCGCGCCCATGGTGGCGTCGAAGGGGTCCTCGCCCGCGGGCGCAGGCCCGAAGCCGTCGTCCAGTGCGGCGCGCATGCCGCCATCGGGGCGCACCCGCGCACCCGACGCCGCGATCCACGCGAGGGCGTCCGCGACGCGGGCGCGGCGGTCGGCCTGCCGGCGCTTGCTCCAGCCGGTGCGGGGGAACCCCAGCGGCCACTCATACGCCGCGCGCGGATAGCACTCACAGATGACCGACGTGCCGGCGGCCGCCGCGCCGGGAAGGTCGCCGTCGAAGGGCCACAGGCGCACATGCGGCTCATCTGCCGCCGGCGCCACCACCTCGCGCCACGCGCTGATGGCGGCCTTGCCCACCTGCTGCGCCCCCACCAGCCAGAACACCGGGGACGCCGCGCCCATCACCCCGGGCACCGGGCGGTCGCAGGCGCGCAGCAGGTCGTCGGCCGATGCCAGCCGGAGCCCCTGCACGAGGTGGTCGCGCCGCGAACCACCGGGCGCGCGCGGATAGAACGGGCGCCGCACCCCCACCTGCCCCGCCGACTCCGCCGGCTCGAGGAGCTCAGGCCAGGCGGGATCCCCGAGCAGCCCGAGGAGGTCACGGAACGACCGGATGCCCGCCTGCGCCGCCCAGGCCGCCGGCACGCCCAGGGGCACGTCGAACCCGGCCACCACGGCGTCGGCACCGGGTTCGAGGATGACCCTCATGTGGCGCGCGGCATCCCATCTCTCGGGGGCTGAGAGCGTCCATCCGTCGCCCCGGTCCTCGCCCCGCACCACCCACCGGGCCTGTGGTCGCATGCTCCAGTCGGCATGCAGCACCGCGCGGGTCAGTCCAGCGGCGGGAACTCGATGACCTCGCTGAAGTGCACCACGGTCACCTCGTCGTCCTCGGTGATGTCACGCGAGTAGATGTGGGTGAGGAACTGCATGATGTCCTCGACCAGCCGGAACTCGGGGTTGTCGCGCTCGATCTCGCGCTGGGTGAGGTCGCCCACCCGCTTGTAGGTGACCTCATCGATGATCGCGGTGAAGAGCCGCTGGCGCGGGCCGTGGCGGTGGCCGACGGTCACCCAGACCAGCTGGCCGCGCTCGTACTTGCGGCGCTTGTCGCCTAGGCGGATCGTCGCGGTCTTCCGCCCCTTGCGCAGCTGATCGATGAACAGCGGCGAATAGAAGTTGAGGGCGTACATGCGGCTACGCGAGGCCGATGTCGTCGCAGAGGTACACGTCCTGGATGGCGTTGAGCAGGCCCACGCCCTCCTTCATCGGACGCTGGAACGCCTTGCGCCCGCTGATGAGGCCAGTGCCGCCGGCGCGCTTGTTGACCACCGCCGTGTAGACGGCGTCGTGCAGATCGTTGTCGCCCGAGGCGCCACCCGAGTTGATCAGCGGGATACGGCCCATGTAGCAGTGGGCCACCTGGTAGCGCGTCATGTCGATGGGGTGGTCGCTCATGAGCTTGGAGTACATGCGCGGGTCGGTCTTGCCGAACTTGAGGGTGTCGAAGCCCGACGCAGCGGTGTCGGGGGCCTTCTGCTTGATGATGTCTGCCTGGATCGTGACGCCCAGGTGGTTGGCCTGGCCCGTGAGGTCGGTGGCCGTGTGGAAGTCCTCGTCGGCGGTCTTGAACGCCGGGTTGCGCAGGTAGCACCAGAGCACCGTGGCCATTCCGAGCTCGTGGGCGATCTCGAAGGCCTGCGCGACCTCCTGGATCTGCCGCTTGCTCTCGTCCGATCCGAAGTAGATCGTGGCGCCCACGGCCACGCAGCCCATGTCGCGGGCCTGCTCGACCGACGCGAACATGATCTGGTCGTAGGCATTCGGGTAGCCGAGGAACTCGTTGTGGTTGATCTTCAGCATGAAGGGGATCTTGTGCGCGTACTTGCGCGCCACTGATCCCAGCACGCCCGACGTCGTGGCCACGGCGTTGCAGCCGCCCTCGATGGCCAGCTCGACGATGTTGGCCGGATCGAAGTAGGCGGGGTTCTTGGCGAACGACGCGCCGGCAGAGTGCTCGATTCCCTGGTCGACCGGGAGGATGGACAAGTAGCCCGTTCCGCCGAGGCGGCCGTGGTCGAACATCTGCTGCAGCGAGCGCAGCACCGGGATGGGCCTGTCACTGCTGCTGACGACGCGATCGATGAAGTCCGGGCCAGGTGCGCTGATGCGCGAGGCCGGGATGGTCTTGCATCGGTGGTCGAGCAGCCCCTTGGCGTCCTTGCCGAGGATCTTCTCGATGCTGCCGATGGTCGCGTCGCCGGACGCCATGCGGTATCCCCCTGGTGGCTTACCCGGGGGATGCTACCCGCATGGCGTCGGCGTTACTTGCCGCCGAAGAGGCGCTTGAGCCAGCCCATGAAGCCGCCACCGGACGACTTCCCGCCGGGTGCCCCCGAACCGGCGACGCCGGCTTCGGTGGGGGCGCCATCGGGGCCCACCCACTTGTCGAGGGCCTCCCAGCCGGTGGTCTTGCCGCCGGCAGGGGCATCGCCGCCGCCCCCTGCGTCGCCGCCAACCCACTTGTCGAGGGCCTCCCAGCCGGTCTTCTTCTCGCCCGTGGCGGGAACGCCCTCAGGCGGGGCTCCACCGCCCACCCACTTGTCGAGGGCCTCCCAGCCGGTCTTCTTGGTGCTCATGTCGTACCTCTGCGCGGCGTCGCGTTTGGGGATTCATGTGCCCGGATGGGCGATAGTTCGCATCATACGTAACTAATCACGACCTCGCGCAAATCGCTCTGCCGACTCCGCAGCCTCCACCAGCGCGCGGTACGACGCCAGGCGTTCGGGATCCACCTCGTCAACCGCGGCGCATCCCGCGTCGCCCATGTGCCGGCAGTCGGGGAACCGGCAGCGCGATGCGGCGTCGGCGATGTCCGGGAAGCCCGCGGCGATCTGCGGCGCGCCCATCGGCGGCAGCCAGAATGAACGCACGCCGGCGGTGTCCACCACGGCGCCGCCGCCGGGGAGCGGGATGAGCCGCGGGTCGGTGGTGGTGTGCCGGCCACTTCGCAGCCGATCGGACACCTCACCCACCGCGCGCTCCACGCCAGTGAGCTCGGTGGTGAGCGTCGACTTGCCCACGCCCGAATGGCCGGCGAGCGCAGCGATGCGCCCGTCGACGAGCTCGCGCACCTGGCTGACGAGCGCGGGGTCGAGCGCAGAGCCGATGAGCACCTCATGTCCGGCCGCGCGCTGGCGGGCCACCACCGTGGCCACCTCGTCGGGGTCATGCGGGAGGTCGTGCTTGGTGAGCACCACGGCGAGGTCGAGACCGCCCGCCACCGCGGCCACCGCGTAGCGGTCGATGAGGCGCGGCACGAGCGGCGGCTCCGCAACCGCGGCCACTACCACGAGCAGGTCGGCGTTTGCCACCACCGCCCGCACCCGCCCCCCGCTGCCGATGCGCTCGAGCACCGTGCGCCGCGGGTGGATCTCGCGGATGATCCCCTGCGTGCCCGTGTCGTCCACCACCACGCGATCGCCGGCCACCGGCGGGCCGCCCGGCAGGCGCGGGGCAAGGCGCACCTCCCGCGTGCCGGACGCATCGGCCACCTCGGCGAGAGGGCCGGCCACGCGCAGCACGAGGGGGGCATCGGGGGTCAGAGGGCGAGCAGCTCCTGCGCGGTGAACAGGGCGTGGAGCGGGGCTCCGCCGAGCTCGGCCTCCACCTTCGCACGGCCGTCATCCTCGCCGCGGTCGACCACCACAAGCGCGGCCACCACCTCGGCCCCGGCCGCGCGGGCGCGCTCGAGCGCCGTGAGCATCGACCCGCCGCTGGTGAGCACGTCGTCCACGATCGCCACCGGAGTGCCCTCCTCCACGAAGGGACCTTCGATCCAGTGCTGCAGGCCGTGCTTCTTGGCCTCCTTGCGCACGAAGAAGCCCGTCCAGTGGGTGCCGTCGGCATATGCGGCCGCGCTCACGGCGCACACGAGCGGGTCCGCGCCGAGCGTAAGGCCGCCGACGGCGCGCGGGCCGGCAGGCGCCAGCAGCGGGTACGAGAGGCGCCCCGCGAGATGCGCCCCCTCGGGATCGAGCAGCACCTGCCGCACGTCGAGGTAGTAGTCCGAGCGCCGGCCCGAGGCCAGCACGACGGACTCGCGGAAGAGGGCCCGCTCGGCCAAGAGGGCCGCCAGGCGCTGGCGTTCGGCGTCGTTGCTCATGCCGAGGACCGTACCAACCACCCGGGGGGCCGACCCGCCTAGTCTTGGGGCGTCAAGCGACCCCGGAAGGTGCATGCGGTGCAGGTCTCTCCCGAGCCCACTCCAAACCCGAACGCCGTCAAGTTCACGCTCGACCGCCCCTCCACAGGCGGCGGCGCCGAGACCTTCACGGAGGGCAGCGACCCGACGGCATCCCCGCTCGGCGCGGCCATCTTCGCGCTCGATGGCGTGACCAACGTGTTCGCCACAGCCAACTTCGTGAGCGTCACCAAGACCGACGCCGCGGACTGGTCGGACCTGGCCCCGCAGGTGGTGGAGGCCATCGAGTCCCACTTCGGGGAGGCTGCCTCGTGAACACCGCAAGCGGGGTCTTCTTCACATGGCTCCTCGGCCTGATCTTCGTGGTCGGGGGCATCGTGTTCCTGATCTTCCTCGGGGACAACAACCTGCTGTTCGGCCTCCCCTACCTCGTGATCGGCCTGCTGCTCTGCTACGGCGCATGGCGCCTCGGCAAGTCGGCGGCCCGCAAGGCGGCCGAGGAGGCCGCCGCGCTCGAGGACGAGGGCGACTCCACCCCGAGCGTGGAATAGGCACCCCGGTGTCAGGCACTTAACCGAGCCGCGCGCCTCGCGCGATGCTCGGTTAAGTGCCTGACACCGGGGTTCAGATCAGCCGATTCCCGGCAGGGCCGCCAGGGCCTCGGAGGCGCGGGCGAGCTCGCCCTCGTCCACGTCGAGGTCCTGCATGTTGCCGCTGAGGAAGTCGGCGTAGGCCGCCATGTCGAAGTGGCCGTGGCCGCAGAGGTTGAAGAGGATCGTCTTCTCCACGCCCTCCTCCCGCGCGCGCTCCACCTCGGCGATGACGTGGCGGATGGCGTGTGACGGCTCGGGCGCCGGGATGATGCCCTCGGCCTGGGCGAAGCGCACGGCTTCGGTGAAGCACTCCACCTGCGAGTACGAGGTGGCCTCCACCAGCCCGGTGTGCACCACATGGCTCACCAGCGGCGCCATCCCGTGGTACCTGAGGCCTCCCGAGTGAATGGACGGCGGGATGAAGCCGTGGCCCAGCGAGTGCATCGGCAGCAGCGGGGTCATCTGCGCCGTGTCGCCGAAATCGTAGCCATAGGTGCCACGGGTGAGCGTGGGGCACGACGCGGGCTCGACGGCCACGATGCGGATATCCCGGCCGGCGATCTTGTCCTGCAGGAACGGGAACGAGATCCCCGCGAAGTTGGAGCCGCCGCCAACGCAGCCCACCACGACGTCCGGGTATGCCCCGGCCATCTCGAGCTGCTCCTTCGCCTCCTGCCCCACCACCGTCTGGTGCAGCAGCACGTGGTTGAGCACCGACCCCAGGGCGTAGTTGGTGTCGTCGTTGGTGGCGGCCACCTCGACGGCCTCGCTGATGGCGATGCCCAGGCTGCCCGACGAGTCCGGGTTCTCGGCGAGGATCGCCCGGCCCGCGTTCGTCTGCTCCGACGGGCTCGCGATGCACGTGCCGCCCCAGGTCTCCATCATCAGGCGCCGGTACGGCTTGGAGTCGAAGGACACCCGCACCATGAACACCTCGCACTCCAGGCCGAAGTGCTGGCAGGCGAACGACAGCGACGAGCCCCACTGCCCGGCACCGGTCTCCGTGCTGAGCTTTCGCACGCCGGCCTGCTTGTTGTAGAAGGCCTGCGGGACCGACGTGTTGGGCTTGTGGCTGCCCGCGGGCGAGACACCCTCGTACTTGTAGAAGATCTTGCAGTTGGTGCCGAGCGCCTGCTCCAGGCCGAGGGCCCGGTAGAGCGGCGTGGGGCGCCACATCGCGTAGACCTCGCGCACGGCGTCGGGAATCGGGATGTACCGCTCGGCGGAGACCTCCTGCTCGATCAGCGCCATCGGGAAGATCGCGGCGAGCGCCTCGGGGCCGATGGGCTCACCCGTTCCGGGGTTGAGCGGCGGTGGGGGCATCGACGGCAGGTCGGCCGCGATGTTGTACCAGTGGTCCGGGATCCGGTCCTCGGGGAGCATGTACCGGTGCTGTGCCACGGGGAGCCTCCTTTGGTTCGGCAGTTCCTTAAGCCTACGCCGCTAGCGGAACCTCATCCGCAACTCGGCCGTGCGGGTGGTGGATCCGCCGCGATCAGTTGCGGTGATCGAGTATGTGAGGCGGTACTCCCCGGGGCTGTCCGAACGGGCCACGCGCAGCGGGTCGGACGCGAAGTAGCGACCGGGATCGGCAGTCTGCGGGCGCGGGCGGATCGACACCAGCTTGTCGCCGTAGGGCGACCAGAAGGCACCGGCCCGGCGCACCCGCACCACCGAGCGCCCGCCGATGCGGTAGTCGAGCCGGTACGAGTAGGCCACGCCGCGCTTGAGCGGCTGCGTGGCGGGCTTCTTGCCGCCGGGCTCCATCACCCGCAACGCCGTGATGCGGAGCGCGGGCGCGGCCGACGCGGTGCCCCACCCCATCAGGCCGCCGGCAGCCAGAAGGCCGCTGAGCACCAGCGCGGTCACGCGGCCGCGGGAGATCACGCCTCCAGCCCCGCGGCCACGGGAACCAGCACCCGGAACGTGCTGCCCTCCCCCGGGGCGCTCTGCACCTCGACGCGGGCGCCGAGAGCGTCGGTGAGGCCCTTGACGATCGCCAGGCCGAGGCCTGTGCCGCCGGACGCGCGGTCGCGAGCGGTATCCACCCGGTACATGCGGTCGAAGATACGCGGCAGGTGCTCGGCGGGGATGCCCACCCCGGTGTCGGCCACCTCGAGCGCCACGACCCCGCCGGCCTGGGCGGCGGTCACCCTCACCGTGCCGCCCGCGGGCGTCGCGCGGATCGCGTTGGTGGCCAGGTTCTGCAAGATCGTCTCCACGTGCGCCCCGTTCGTCTCCGCCACGATCGGCTCCTGCCCGTCGCCCGGACCGCGCAGCAGTACGCCATTCTCCCCCGCAGTGCGCTCGAGGCGGTGGACGACGTCGCGGCAGCACTCCACGAGGTCCACGGGCTCTCGCGCGACCTCCTGGTCGAGATCGGCCACGGTGAGCGCCTGCAGGTCGCTCACCAGCGCGCAGAGGCGATCGGACTCCTCCTTGATCGTCTCGGCAGCCTCGCGCCGGTCCTCATCCGTGCGCGCGGCGCCATCCACCAGCGCCGATGCGAAGCCGTCGATCGATGTGATCGGCGTTCGCAGCTCATGCGCCACGTCAGCGAGGAACTCCCGCTGGCGGCGGTCGGTGTCGGCCAGCTGCTCGGTCATGGCGTTGAGCGAAGTGGCCACGCGCGACAGCTCACCGTCGTCCACCTCCACCCGGGCCCCGAGGTCGCCGCCGGCCACGCGCTCGGCCTGGCCCGCCAGGGCCTGGGCCTCGCGCCGCAATCGACGGCTCGCCAGGCCCGCCAACCACCATGCGGCGCCACCGATCACCAGGACGACTCCGCCCACGACCACCGGCACCACCCACTCGCCCCACACGCCGGAGTCGGCCTCGCGCTCGAGGGTCACCTCGATATCGCCCTCAGTCACCACCGCACGCGCCTCGAGCGCCTGCACCGGGTCGCTCCAGTACACCACCTCGCCGTCGCGCCGCACCACCACGCGCGTGCCGGGCAGGAACCTCTTCGCGGCCGCGACGCCGGCATACCCGTCGTCGCGCGCGACCGCGGCGATCTCCTCGCCCTGCTGGCGAAGCTGCTGCGTCACCTCCCGCTGCACCCGCGTGCCCACGAAGAGGCCCAGCAGGAGCTGCGTGGCCACCACGGCGATCACCAGCGCTGCCCCGATTGCCAGCGCGATGCGGCCGCGGTAGGAGGCCGGGAGGAACCGCGACCAGGGGCCCTCCCCCTGCCGCCCGCTCACGACCCGGAGGTGTCGAGGCGGTAGCCCACCCCGCGCACGGCGACGATCGGAAGGTCCTTGCCGAGCTTGCGGCGCAGGTTGGCCACGTGCACGTCCACCGTCTTGCCGCCCACGCCCGACTGGTAGCCCCACACCCGCTCGAGCAGACGCTCCCGCGTGAACACCACATTCGGATGCGCGGCCAGCTCGGCCAGCAGGTCGAACTCGAGCCGGGTGAGCTCGACGTCCTCGCCGTCGAGGGTGCAGGTGCGGCTGGTGGGGTCGAGCTCCGCGCGGCCGGCCCGGAGCACCGCGCCCGAATCGGCCTCGCCCTGCACGCGACGCAGAACGGCCTTCACGCGCGCCACCAGCTCGCGCGCGGAGAAGGGCTTGGTCACGTAGTCGTCGGCGCCCATCTCGAGGCCGGTCACGCGGCTGGCCTCGTCGTCGCGGGCCGTGAGCATGATCACCGGAACGCCCGGGTGATCGGCGCGGATGCGCCGGCACACCTCGAGCCCGTCCACCTCGGGCAGCATGAGGTCGAGCAGCACCAGGTCGATGCCGCCGTCGCGCATCTTCGAGAGCGCCGCGGCGCCGTCGGCGGCCTCGGTCACCGTGTAGCCGCCGTCGTCGAGGTACATGCGCAAGAGCCGGCGAATGGGCTTCTCGTCATCGACCACGAGGATGTGTCCGCCAGTCGCCACGCGCCGATGGTACCGCTGGATGCGGGTTGCATCGGCGCGGACGCGCGCCTAGCGTTCCCCGGCCGGGCGAGATAGCTCAGCTGGTAGAGCACACGACTGAAAATCGTGGTGTCCCCGGTTCGAGTCCGGGTCTCGCCATCTCCGCGCGCCGCGTTCCCCCAGGGGTCGCGGCGCGCGTGCGTTCAGCGGCCCGGCCACCGAGACCCGCATAGCGGTGCGTGGGCGCCTTGTCTGCGACCATGCCTCCCGATGGATCTCTCGATCGTCGTGCCCGCCTACAACGAGGAGCGCCGGCTGCAGCCAACGCTCGATGGCTGGGCCGCCTGGATGGACGGCTTCGCCGGCTCGGTGGAGCTCGTGGTGAGCGATGACGGCAGCGGTGACGGCACCGCTGCGCTGGTGGAGCGCGCCGCGGCGCGCGATTCGCGCATCCGGTTGAACCGGCTGCCGGAGAACCGCGGCAAGGGCGGGGCCGTGCGCTCGGGCATGCTCGCGGCCACGGGCGACTACCGCTTCTACGTGGACGCCGACTTGAACATCGCGCCCTTCCACGTGGATCCGGCGCTGGCGCTGCTGCGGTCGGGGGTGGCCGACGTGGTCACGGGCAAGCGCAGCCTGGCTGCCTACGCGGAGACCGAGAAGAGCGCAGCGCGACTTGCCGCCGGGGCGGCCGTGCAGGCCACCCGCCGGCTGCTCGTGCTGCCGGTGATCAGCGACACGCAGGCCGGCTTCAAGGGATTCACCGCCGACTGGGCCCGGCGGGTGTTCGAGAAGGCCACGATCGACTCGTTCGCCTTCGACATCGAGGTTCTCTACCTTGCGCGCCGCATGGGCGCGCGCATCGCGGAGATGCCGGTATCGGTGGAGTTCCGGGACGAGTCGACCTTCGATGTCGGCAAGCACCTGCCGCCGTTCATCGAGGACATCTGGCGCATCCGCAGGAACGCCTGGAAGGGCCGCTACTCCTGACGCAGGAGGGCGACGACCTCCCCGGCCGTCGCCTGCACGCGCTCCTCGGCGCTGCCGCCGTTGAGCGCCACCGACACGAGCCCGTGCGAGTCGAGGTAGACCAGCAGCGCGCCGCGGGGAACGTCCGCGAAGGTGCGCCCCATCATCGCCTGGGTTCGACCGCCCTCGGCCGTGGCCACCCAGAGGCGGTCGCCGTGCACCAGTCCGGCGGCCATGAGGTGCTCCGGGTGCGCCCACAGCGCGAGGTTGCCGAAGCGGTCCACCCCGGCCACCAGGGCCTCAAGCGCACCCGGTGGGGCGCTTGGCTCCGGCAGCTGGGGGCGCCCGAGCGCGGCGGGATCAACGGCCGGGCCGAGGTCGTCAAGGGGGGCGCCGAGGGCCAGGTGCGCCGCGGCGGGGGTGAACACATCGCGCCCATGGAAGGTGGCAGCCACGGGCGGGCGCATGTGGTCGGGGTTCGTGACCTCCACTGCGCGCACCGCCCCGAGGCGGTCGGCGGCCAGGCCCAGCAGCCCGTTGTCGGGGCCCACCACCATGCGGCCCCATTCCACCTCCAGCGCCACCCCGGGGCGATTGGTGCCCACGCCGGGGTCCACCACCGCGATGGTCACCGAGTCGCGTGGCATCAGCCGAACCAGTCGCTCGAGCAGGATCGCCCCCCAGCGGATGTCACCCGGCGGCACGTCATGCGCGAGATCGATGCGATCGCTGCCGGGCGCCATGGTGGCGGCCACCGCGTGCAGGGCACCCACGTGCTCGGTCTGCGGGCCGTAGTCGGTGAGAAAGCCCAGCGGTCGGCTCATGCGCGCGCCGCTACCCGTTCGGCAGGTTCGCCGGCTCGGCGTCCACCAGTCCGATGACCGCCTCGATCAGCGCCGGGATGTCGCTGTTCAGGGCCTCCACGGCCACAACGAGGCCGGCATCGCGGGCGGTGGCGGAGGTGATGGGGCCGATGCTCACCACGCGGGGACCCGCAGCCAGGCGGGCGCGCTCGGCGGCGTCCAGCACCGCCAGGGTATTGGTGACGGTGGAGGACGAGGTGAAGGTGATGACGTCCGCATCGAGCGCCTGCGCGATCACCTCGTCAGACGGGCTTTCGGCCACGGTCTCGTAGACCACGACGTCGTCCACCTCGGCGCCACGGGCCCGCAGGGCATCGGCGATGACCGGGCGCGCATCGAGCGCACGCGCGATGAGCACCCGGCGGCCGTCCATCGGATGGGCCTCGAGGGCCTCCACCATGGCCTCCGCCACGAAACGCCCGGGCACCACGTCGGCGCGGATGCCGTGACCTGCCAGCGCGGCCGCGGTGGCCGGGCCCACGGCCGCCACGACCTGCTCGGGGCGCAGACTGCGTGCGTCGAGGCCGCGCGCGGCCATGAGCCCTGCCAGCGCCTCCACCCCGTTGGCGCTGGTGATCACGATGACGTCGTACTCGCCGATGGCGTCGAGGGCGGCCTCGACGTGAGGCGTGGGGCCGGTGGGCTGGATGCGGATGACCGGCATCTCGATCACGTTCGCGCCCAGTGCCTCGAGCGCGCCCGCGAGGTCGCTCGCCTGGGCGCGGGCCCGGGTGACCACCACGCGACGCCCGGCAAGCGGACCGCGGCCGGCTGCCGCGAGGCCGGGCTCGCGCGACACCACATCCCCGAACACGAGGATCGCCGGGTTGCCGAGGCCCTCCTGCTCCACCCGGTCGGCGATCGTGCCGAGCGTCGCGGTGACAGACCGCTGATCGGGCGTGGTGCCCCACTGGATCGCCGCGGCGGGCTGGTCGGCCGGGCGCCCCGCGGCGATGAGCCGCTCGGCGATGCCGCGAAGGCGCCCCATGCCCATGAGCACGATGAGCGTGTGCGGCAGGCCCGCGAGGCGGTCCCAGTCGTTCTGCTCGGCGTCCTTCGCCGGGTCCTCGTGGCCGGTGACCACCGTGAAGGCCGTGGACATCGCGCGGTAGGTCACGGGAATGCCCGCCGCCGACGGCGCGCCGATTGCGGAGGTGACGCCCGGCACCACCAGCACGCGCACGCCTGCCTGCAGGAGGGCCTCGGCCTCCTCGGCACCGCGGCCGAACACGAAGGGGTCGCCGCCCTTGAGGCGGGCGACCACTCGACCCTCCTGGCCGAGGCGCACCAGCAACGCGGTGGTCTCGTCCTGGGTCAGCTTGGCGCGGCCGGGCGCCTTGCCCACGTCGATGAGCTCCGCGTCGGGGCGCACCAGGTGCATGAGCTGCTCGGTGCCGAGGCGGTCGTAGAGCACCACGTCAGCCCGCATGAGGGCCTCGCGCCCGCGCACGGTGATGAGGCCGGGGTCGCCCGGCCCGGCGCCGATCAGGTAGACCATCCCCCGGCTCATGGGGCACCCACCTCGAGGGCGGCGCGCGCGCCGAGCGCGACCGCATCGACTGCCAGTCCCTCGACATCGGCGAACCGGCCGGTGCCCTCCCACCACGCGCGCATGCGCAGGACGTCGCCCTCGGCCACGCACAGCGCTCCGGCCGCCACGCTGCAGCCGCCGCCGAGGCGAGCGAGGAACGCCCGCTCGGCCAGCAGGCACGCATGGGCAGAGGCATCGTCGATGGACGCACAGGCATCGCGCACCGATGCGTCGGCGGCGCGGCCCTCGATGGCCACGATGCCCTGCCCCGCTGCGGGCAGGCACACCTCGAGCGGCAGGGCCACGACATCTGGCCGATCGATGCCAAGGCGCCTCAGGCCCGCAGCAGCGAGCACCAGGGCGTCCACCTCGCCGGCATCGAGCTTGGCCAGTCGCGTGTCGACGTTGCCACGTACCTCGACCACCCGCACGTCGGGGCGGGCGGCACGCACCTGCGCGCTCCGGCGCGGGCTCGTGGTGCCCACGCGCGCTCCATCCGGAAGGCCCTCGAGCCCGCCGCGGCTTCCCACCAGCACATCCGAGGGGTCCTCGCGCGGCGGGGTGGCGATGACCGCCAGCCCCGGGGGCAACTCCCCGGGGAGGTCCTTGGCCGAGTGCACGGCGATGTCCGCGCGACCGTCGAGGAGGGCCTCCTCGAGCTCCTTCACGAACATGCCCTTCACGTCCATACCGGGCGCCGAGTCGGCGCCGGCGAGGCTCCAGCGGTCACCCGCGGTGGTCAGCTCGAGCAGCGGCGCGTCATGGCCCGATGCCTCGAGGGCCTGCGCAACGGCCCACGACTGCGCCAGGGCCAGGGCGGAGCGGCGCGTGGCCACGGTCACGCGCACGGGCGCCCGTCAGCCGGGGGCGCCGGGGCGCGCCGCGATGCCCGGGGCGTCATCGGGCTCGTGCTGCCGCGGTCCGCGCTCGGGCAGGTCGAGGCCGAACAGCATGCGCAGCGACTCCACGTGACGCAGCCCATCGATGCTCGTGGCGGCCTCGCGGGCGCGCACGGTGGGCTCGTGCAGCAGCTTGTTGAGAATCGCCCGGGTGACCTGGTCGATGCGCTCGGCCTCCTCGGGGCTGATCTCCCCGTCGGGGCCCGCCACGCGGGCGATCTCGCCCTGGCGGATGGCCTCGGCCATCTCGCGCAGCGACGTGATGACCGGCGTGACGGCCAGCCCCGAACGCCAGCCGGCGTAGCGCTCGACCTCCTCGCCAACGATCACCTCGGCGCGCTTGGCATGCTCCTCGCGCTCGTCGCGGTGCTGGGCCACAACGCGCTCGAGGTCGTCGATGTCGAACAGCACGGCGCCGTGCACGCCCGAGGCGTCGGGGTGCACGTCGCGGGGCACGGCGATGTCGATGAGCACCATCGGCCGGCCAGGGCGGTCTTCGAGGGCCACGGTCACCTGCTCGGCCGAGATGACCGGATGCGGGGCGTCGGTGGAGCAGAGCACCACGTCGGCCATGGAAAGCTCCTCGGGCAGGCAGTCGTAGCCCAGGCCCATCCCGCCGAGGCGCTCGGCGATCTCGCGGGCCGTTCCGACGGTGCGGTTGATCACAACCAGCTCGCCGAGGCCGCGCTCCATGAGCGCCCGGGCCGTGGCCTCGGCCATCTGGCCGCCCCCCACCACCAGGCCGCGCCGGCCGCCGAGGTCGGGGATTGCCTCCCGGGCGAGGTCGGCGGCCACCGTGGACACCGAAACCGGACGCACGGCCACGCGGGTCTCGGTGCGCACGCGCTTGCCGGTCTCGAGCGCCTGGCGGAACAGGCGGTCGATGAGCACACCCGTGCACTCCTCCTCGGCGCAGCGCTCCCATGCGTGCCGCACCTGGCCCTGGATCTCGCTCTCGCCCACCACCATCGAATCGAGGCTGGACGCCACGCGGAACAGGTGCGCCACCGCGCGGTCGTCGAGGTGCGCGTAGCGCACGCAGTCGAACTCGCTGCGGGTCATGTCCTTGCTGTGCAGCACCAGCGACTCGCACACGGCATCCTCGGCGCCACCGGCCTCGAGGGCGTGCACGTAGACCTCGGTGCGGTTGCACGTTGAGAGCACCACGGCCTCGGCGATGTCCGGGTGGCGCACGAGCTCGCGCGCCATGGTGCGTGCTGTTGTCTCCGTGAGCGCCACCTTCTCGCGCTGCTCCACGGGAGCGGTCTTGTGGGAGATGCCGACGACGAGCAGGTGAGGCATCACGCGGCCTCCGGGGTGGCGGCGTCGAGGCCAAGGGCGGCGCGCACGCGGGCACGGCAGGCATCGGGGCCCTGGGAGGCGATGTCGTCCACCACGCCGGAGTCGAGCAGGGCCTCCACGGCAGCGCGACGCGATGCGATGTCGGGATGCACGGCGATGAGTTCCTCGCGCGTTCCGGCGAGCAGGGCGATGAGGCCGGCCCAGCCCGGGCCGAAGCGCTGTTGCAGGTCCTCGCGGATGCGACGCGACACCACGGGGCTGGCGCCACCCGTGGTGATCGCGATGGCCAGGTCGCCCTCGCGCATGAGGGCGGGAATCACCGCGGTGGACCCCTCGGGGTCGTCGGCCACGTTCACCTCGGCCCCGGTCGCCCGGGCGTGGTCGCGCACCTGCCGGTTCACCTCGGCGTCGTCGGTGGCTGCCACCACGAGAGCCGCGCCATCGAGGTCGCCTGGCGCATAGGGCCGCGCACGGTGCTCGGCCACGCGGCCGTCGGCAACCATGGCGGCGAGGGCATCGCCCAGAGCGGGGCTCACAACGCGCACCCGTGCGCCGTGGGCGGCCAGCTTCCCGGCGCGCTCAGTGGCCACCTGGCCCCCTCCCACCACCACCACGAGGCGGTCGGTGAGGTCGAGGAAGACCGGGTAGAGGTCACGGCCCATCAGGGGCGCTCCTCGACCTTCTCCGGCTCGGCGCCCGACTCCTCCGCCGCGCGCCGATCGAGCATGCGCGTGATGGCCTCCACCTGCCGGCCCACCCGGGCCGTGCGGGCGCCCAGCATCACCACGTAGGCCAGCACGAGGAACCAGATCACCGCGTATGCGGCCACCACGTACTGCGCTCCGCCGCTCATGCGCTCTCCAGTCGCATCGCAAGGCGCCGGAGCGCGCGCTCGGAGCGACGGCCCAGCAGGTCGACCTCGAGCAGGGCGACGAACAGCGCGATCATCGCGGCCTGCGACACGACGAACCACCCGAGCATCGTGCCCGGCATGGCGGCCCCGCCCGACGTGAACACCACCGGGTGCACGAACGACTCCGCCACGCGCACCGAGTAGAACGACAGCGGCACCGACGCGAAGCCCGCGATGGCGTAGATCGCCGAATAGCGCATCTTCCGGTCATCTTCGGCGGAGGAGCGCAGCACGAAGTAGGCGGCGTAGATCAGAACGACGATCAGGTACGTGACGAGGCGCGGATCACTCCACACCCACCACGTGCCCCAGGAGGCCTTGGCCCAGATCGATCCCGTGATCACCACGAGCACCGAGAACAGCAGCCCGATACGGATGCTGGCCTCGCCCACGTCATCCCACCGCTCGTCGCGCGAGCGCAGGTAGAGGATGCCCGCCACGCACGCCACGGCGAACGCCACGAGCGACGCGATGGCGATGGCCACGTGGAAGTAGAAGATGCGCTGGATGATCCCCTGGTCGGCGTCCTCGGGCGCGATGAGGAAGACCCCGATGGTGGACACCACCACGAGGATCGTCGCGAGGGCCCCCCAGATCACCGCGGCGCGCTGGCCGGGGATGCGTGTGGGGCCGTCAGTCATCGAAGACGGCGTCATAGGTCGCGACTGAGACAAGGGCAAAAAGTATTGCGTATGCGAGCAGGAACAGGCAGTACCCGCGCCACTCGCTCATGTCATGTGGCCCTCCCGCCACGGCATGGGTGGCACCCGCCCCGGCGATGACCACGGGAACGAGCGCCGGGAGGAACAGCACGGGCAGGATGAGATCGCGTGCGCGGGTGAACAGGGCGAGCCCCGAGAACAGCGTCCCGGACAGCGCAATGCAGATGTTGGCCAGCACCGCGGCGATGGCGATCCACCCGATGGCATCCCAGTAGGGCCCCTTCACGAAGAAGATGCCCACCAGCGGGATCACCACGATCTCCACGACGGTCATGTAGAGGAAGATGGCGATCGCCTTCGCCCCGAGCATCACCGTGCGCGGCACCGGCGACACCAGCAGGCCGTCGAGCACCCGCTGCTCGCGCTCGGCCACGTACGACCGCCCCACCCCGAGCACGGCGGTGAAGGCGAGCGTGACCCACATGAGGCCGCCCACGAAGCGCGTGAGGTCGTCATCGCGCGTGCCGAAGCCGAACTGAAGGATCGCCAGCATCACGATGGCGAACAGCACCATCGCCACGATGGTCTCGCGGGTGCGAAGCTCAAGGCGCAGGTCCTTGCGCACGAGCGCCATGAGCTGGCGGCCCCTCATCCCGCCACCTCCTCGTACCGGCGGCGCACGGCCATGGGATCGAGCCCGGTCGTGGGCTCGTCGAGCACCACGCGCCCGGCGCGCAGCACCATCAGGCGATCGGCCACCCGCGCCACGCGCTCCACCTCGTGGGTCACGATGATCGCGGCGCGCCCGTCGGCGGTTGCCGTTGACAGCTCATCGTCGAGCAGCGCGGCCCCACGGGCGTCGAGGCTCGCATGGGGCTCGTCGAGCAGCAGCAGGCGCGGGCGGTGCAGCAGCATGCGCGAGAGCGCGAGGCGCTGGGCCATGCCGCGGCTGAAGGTGCGCACGGTGTCCTCGGCACGGCCGAGCAGGCCCACGCGATCGAGCAGCTCGTCGATGCGGCGATCGCGATCATCGATGCCATAGAGGTCGCCATAGAGCTCGAGGTTCTGCCGCGCCGTGAGGTCGAGGTACACAAGGGGATCGTGGGCCAGGTACCCGATGCCGCGGCGGGCGTTGCGGGCGCCACCCGGGATCTCCTCGCCCAGAACCTCGAGCGAGCCAGACTGCGCCCGCAGCAGGGTGGCCATCAGGCGCAGCACCGTGCTCTTGCCCGCGCCGTTGGGCCCCGCCAGGGCGAGGCGCTCGCCGGGCCCGAGCTCGAGGTCCACGCCGTCGACGGCGAGGCGCTCCCCGTACGCGTGCACCAGGCCGCGCGCGGTGACCATGGCCTCAGGCGACGGCCACCTCGCCGATCACCCCGGCAAGGAACACCAGCGACATCACGCCATTGGCGGTGCCGAAGGCGGCCTGGATACGGGCCTCATCCCCGGGGCGCACCGTGGCGTGCTCCCAGAGGAGGATCAGCGCGCAGGCGGCCACGCCCACGTAGTACGGCCAGGTGACCGACGCGGCGATGCCGGCGAGCACCAGCAGGGCGACCGCCAGCAGGTGCAGCCCCGCCGCGATGCGCAGCGCACCGGCCTCGCCGAAGCGGGCAGGGATCGACCGGATGCGGGCCTGCCGGTCGTGCTCCACGTCCAGCAGGGCGTAGATGACGTCAAACCCGGCGATCCACGCGGCTACGGCGATCCAGAGCAGCACCGGGGACAGCGCGAACGCGCCGGTGACGGCGATCCACCCGCCGATCGGGGCGATGCCGATCGACAGCCCCAGCACAAGGTGGCAGGACCACGTGACGCGCTTGGTGTACGGATACGCCACGAACAGGGCGACGGGCACGGGCCACAGCCACCAGGTGATCTCCGGCAGCTGGCTCACTGCCCCGAGCATCGCGGCGAGGCTGACCGCGGCGAATGCCCACACCTGGCCGGTGGTGAGGCGGCCGGACGGCAGGTGGCGCCCCGCCGTGCGGGGATTGGCGGCATCGAGGCGCCGGTCGATGAGGCGGTTCAGGGCCATCGCGAGCGACCTGGCGCCCACCATCGCCAGCAGGATCCATCCGAGCGTCGACCACGGCGGCATCGCGTTGGTGGCCATGAGCGCGCCCGCGAACGCGAAGGGCAGCGCGAACACCGTGTGCTGGAAGCGCACCAGCCCCAGCAGGGCCGGGACGATCGCGAGCCCCGATGCGGGGCCCGCGGTGGGCGTGTGGCTGGTCACCCTGCCGATGCTATTCCCGCGGGGGCTCCGCGGCGGGTCCGTAGCGCGGCGTGCCACCCGTGACGGCGGCCCAGAACTGGTCGCCGAAGTCGAAGTGCCACCACTCCTCCACGTACGCCGTGAGCCCCTGCGCGGTGAGCGCATGGAACAGCAGGCGACGGTTCGCGCGGGCGGGCAGGTCGATGTCCTCCAGAGCCGCCGCGCCGGCCTCCGGCACGAAGGCGTCGAAGCCCGTGCCGAGATCGAGCTCGGTGCCGTCGGCCAGGGCGAGCGTGAGGTCCACCGCGCCCCCGGTGAGGTGCGGAGGCGGCGCGTGGTGACCGGGGTCCGGCGGGGTCACGTAGGGGCGCGCCACCTGCTCGAGCTCGGCGCGCGCCATGTCCGGGTACTGCTGGGCGAGATCCTCGACGTACGCCTCGAACAGGGCCGACTGCGTGGCGATCGACCTCCAGCCATCCCACACCAGCAGCGCCATGCCATCGGGCAGCGAGTCGGCCGCGCGAACCAGGCGATCGGCGAGGCCCTCGCGCAGCCAGCAGCCGGGCAGCGAGCCCGGCAGGCCCATCGCGAAGTAGCGCGGGTCCTCGGTGATGCGCGGCCCGAGATCGGCGACGGGCACCAGCGGCTCGTCCACAGGATCGATGGGGATGTCCCGCCACCCGGAGGGCTGCACCAGCCGGGGCATCGGGGTGCTCATGCGCGGGTCGGCGATGCTCACGCGAGCCCCCACTCCGATGCCTGCACGAGGGGGCCCGGGTCCGCCCCCTCGAGCACCGCGATCACCGGCGCCACGCGCTCTGCGGGCGGCGGCACGGTGGCGGGGTCCTCCCCGGGGTGCGCCTCGGCGCGCATGTCGGTGCGTACCGGTCCGGGGTTCACCGACACCACGCGGATACCCCGGGGTGCCCACTCCTCGCGAAGCATCAGGCCAAGCGCCTGGAGCCCGGCCTTGCCCAGGGCATACGCGCCGTAGCCAGCACGCCCCGCCGCGCCGGATGTCACCAGCACCACGCCCGCCCGATCTGCGATGAGCGGCGAGAGGCGCTGCAGAAGGCGCACCTGCCCCGTGAAGTCCACGTCGATCGCGCGTGCGATGGCATCGGGGTCGGCGGCGTCGAGCGGGCCCATGGGGCCGAGCACGCCGGCGTTCATCACCACGCCCTCCAGCCGGGGCACCGCGCGGGCCACCTCATCCGCGGCGGCGTCGATCGAGGCCGGGTCGGCGAGGTCGAGGGCCACCAGGTTGCAGGGGCTCCCGTCATCCGCGCACTGCTGGGCGATGCGACCCAGATGCGCGGGATCCGTGGCGGTGAGCACCAGATGGGCTCCTTGGGCCGAGAGCGCGCGGGCGATGGCGGCCCCGTAGCCGCGCGACGCACCGGTCACGAGGACGCGCGCGCCGTCGAGGGTCGCGCCGTCCGGGTTCATCAGGGGACCTCGGCGCCTCCGTCAGCCGGCGTCGCGGGGCCGTCGCCCGACGGGGGCGGCGTGCCCTTCACGGCCGGCGTGATCTCGCGCACGTCGCTGCCGGGCGTGATGCCCGCGAACTTGGCCACGTATGCCGACACGTCCACGGCGTCCTGGCCGGTGACGAGGTTCTGCGGCATGGCCACCGGATACGACCCCGGACGCGGCGCCTGCGGCGCGATGGCGATCCACCGCTTGACCACCCCGAAGAACTCCGTCTCACGGAAGCCCTGCTGACGCGGGTAGCGGAAGGCGTCGTCCAGGTTTGGCCCCGACACGCCCTTCGTTCCGGCGTCGTTCAGCGTGTGACACCCGCCGCACTGCTGCACGAACTTGGTCTTCCCGGCCTCCACGTCGGCGGTGGACAGGGCGTTCTCCGCGCCCCCGCAACCGGAGAGCGCAACCGCGCCCGCGGCGAGGGCCAGCGCGACGGACGATGCGAGTAGACGTGAGCGCAACGGTGTCCCTAGATGACGTAGACGAGGAAGAACAGCAGCACCCAGACGATGTCGACGAAGTGCCAGTAGTACGAGCCGGCCGTGAGCGGCGTGTGGTACGCGTGCGAGAAGTCGTGTCGGTACGCGCGCCGGAGGCACAGGCTGAGCACGATGAGCCCCACGAGCACGTGCGCGCCGTGGAAGCCGGTGAGCGTGTAGAACGCCCCGCTGAACGCCTTGTCCTGCGGCGTGAAGCCCAGGTGGGCGTACTCGTTCAGCTGGATCAGCAGGAACGTCGCACCCATGAGGATGGTCACCCACAGGCCGCGGATGAGCCCCTTGTTGTCACCGGCCGCAAGCCTCTTCTCGCCCCACCACAGGGTGAATGACGAGCTGATGAGGATCAGCGTGTTGACGCCGGTGAGGAGCACCGGCAGCTCGAATGGCTCGCCGTCCTGCTTGAGGGGCGGCCATGTCTCGTTGGCCACGCCGTACCGGATGAAGAAGTATGCGGTGAACAGCGAGGCGAACAGCATCACCTCGGAGCCGATGAACAGCAGCATCGCGAGGAGCGACGGGTTCATGTGCTCTTTCTGCTGCGGCGGTGCCTGCTGGTCGGCGGGCGCGTGCCCTGCGGTGGTGGCCATGTCCTAGGCCCCCGCCGCCGCGCCGAGGTTCACGGCCTCCACCGGGGTGTCGCCGGCAGCGGCCTCCGCGGCCTCGCGCAGGCCCGCGGTCTCGCCGTTGATGCCTGCGACGATGATGCGGGACGGCCTGTAGGCCTCGATCGCAAGGGGAAGCGCCACCGAGGGGGCATCGTCCATGACCTCGCCCTCCACGGCCACGCCGGTGTTCACCAGCGCGTTGATCGTCGCCGTCATGGCCTGGCCAGCAGCGCGACGACGCTCGTTGGCCTCGGCACCCCAGCGCGGGTCGGGCAGGTCGAGCGGAGCCACCACGGTGAAGCGGGCGGGCTCGGCGTCGGCGCGTGCGCGCACCACCGTGGCCAGCGCCTCGGCGCCGATTGCCTCGGTGGCCACGACCATCACCAGCGGCAGGGTCGAGGTGCCGGCCAGGGCACGGGCGTCGTTCGCCGGCACCACCACGTGGCTCAGCGCCACGCCGGTGCCCTTGCGCACCTTGTCGACCGAGTCGGTGCGCATCCACTGGCTGTCGTTGAGCGGCAGCGTGGCGATCACCAGCTCGTGCGGCTGGATCTCCGTCGCGGCCTCGGTTGCCACGGTCACCACGTCGCCCTCGGCCACGCGACCGGTGGCCGACACGCCGCCCTCGGCCAGGATGGCCAGGGTGGTCGCCAGGCGCCGCTCCGCGATGGCGCGGTCGCCGTCACCCACGGGGACGACGAACTGGAACGACCAGAGGCCGTCGGCGTTGCGCGATCGGATCTCGTCGATGAGCGTCTGCGAGGTGAGGGTTTCGTTCGCCACCACCATCACGGGGTAGCGGGTGTCCTCCTTGAGCTCGCCGCCGAACTCCTCGGGCGCGAACACCACGGCGTGGCGCGCATCCGGGATGCCGTACTGGTACGGGCCGCCGACCACCTGGGGCACGGCGTCGAAGTTGAACAGCGGCGGCGGCGAGGAGACCATCCACTCGAGGGTCTTGCCGCGCCAGGGATTCCACGGCGCCTTGGGGCCCGACTTCCACGACACGATGACGTTGTAGAAGAAGATGATGGTCGCGATGCCGAGCATGTACGAACCGACGGTCTCGATGGAGTTCACCGTCTCGAAGCGGGGGTCGTAGTCGGCCACGCGCCGCGGCATGCCCTGCAGGCCCTGCCAGTGCATCGGGAAGAACGTGAGCTGGGTGCCGATGAACGTCAGCCAGAAGTGCCACTGGCCGAGCTTCTCGTTGTACATCTTCCCGGTCATCTTCGGGAACCAGTAATAGAGCCCCGCGAAGATCGTGTAGACGCTGCCGCCGTAGAGCACGTAGTGCAGGTGGGCGGTGACGAAGTAGGTGTCCGACATCTGGATGTCGGCGGGCACGATGCCGAGGAACACGCCCGAGAGTCCGCCCATCAGGAAGGTGAAGAGGAAGCCCAATGCCCAGAGCATGGGCGTCTTGATGTGGATCCTTCCCTGCCAGAGGGTGGCGAGCCACGACCACATCTTCACGCCGGTGGGCACCGCGATGATGATCGTGGTGATCATCATGGGCACGCGGAGCCAGGCGGCCATGCCCGACACGAACATGTGGTGGGCCCACACGCCGAAGCCGAGCACCGCGATGGCCACCATCGAGAACGCCATGGCGCGGTAGCCGAAGAGCGGCTTGCGGGCGAACGTGGCGATGACCTCGCTGATGATTCCGAAGCCCGGCAAGAGCATGATGTAGACGGCCGGATGCGAGTAGAACCAGAAAATATGCTGGTACATGATGACGTCGCCGCCCTGATCGGGCACGAAGAAGTTCGTGCCCATGATGCGGTCGAACATCGTGAGGAACTGCGAGCCGGCGATGAACGGCGTGGCGAACACGGCGAGCACCGAGGTGACGCCAGTGGCCCACGCGAGGATCGGCATGCGCCAGATGGTCATGCCCGGGGCGCGCATGGTGACGATGGTCGCGAGGAAGTTGATCGCCGTAGCGATTGACGACGCTCCCGCGAACTGCACGCCGAGCTCGAACAGGGTCTGGCCCATGGTGCCCTGGCTGGCCAGCGGCGGGTAGGCCGTCCACGCTGCGCCGAACATGCCGGTGAACATGCTCGCGAGGAACATGAAGCCGGCGACGGGCAGGAACCAGAATGAGAGGGCATTCAGGCGCGGGAAGGCCATGTCCTTCGCGCCCAGCATGATCGGCAGCACGTAGTTGGCGATGCCGCCGAACACCGGCACGGCGAACACGAAGATCATGAGCGTCGCGTGCATGCTCAGGAAGCCGTTGTAGGTCTCCCCGTCCGCGATCTGCTGGCCTGGCGCGGCGAGCTCGGTGCGGATGAGCAGGGCCATGAGGCCGCCCCAGAGCATGAAGAACAGCGTCATGCCCAGGTACTGGAGCCCGATGACCTTGTGGTCGGTGTTCACGCGGAAGTACTGCTTCCAGTTGCTCACCCCGTGGAAGGAGTGGTCCTCCTCCGAGATGTCGGCGCCCTTCGCCCAGCCGAGCCAGTAGTCGAAGCAGCCGATGCCCCAGAGGAATCCGATGGCGCCGATCAGGCCGGCGACGCCGCCATACACCCCGCCGTCGTACAAGGGCTCGAAGCCGAACAGCGCCCGCAGCAGGAACACGAGCAGGAACGCGAACAGCACGCCGGCAACCGTGCCGAGGGCAGCGCGGATCCACCAGTACGAGACGGGCCGCGGGTCCTCGTGGTGGGCGTGGCCTCCACCGGGAGCGTGTGCGGGAGCTGGTGCGTGAGTAGCCATGTCAGGTTCGCTCGGTCTCGGGGCTTACTTGATGGACTCGACGAAGGCGACGACGTCCGCGAGGTCGGTACCGCTCACGAGCCCTCCGGGCATCGCGCCCTTGCCGTTCTTGATCTGCGTACGGATCTCATCGGTGCTCAGCTGCGTTCCGACGATGGCCGGACCGACGCCCGCCTTCTTGCCAAGCTCGGCGTGGCAGCCGCCGCACTTGGCCTCGAACACCGTCTGGCCTGCGGCGACGTCGCCCGGAGCACTCTCGAGCTTGGCCGCAGCGGCGCCGGCGGCGGCCGTGGCCTTCACCTTGGCCGACGACTTCGCGAGCCACGCCTTGTACTCGGGCTCCGTGACGACCTTCACCTGTGAGCGCATGACGCTGTGGCCCACGCCGCAGAGCTCGGCGCACACCACGGGGTAGGTGCCGGTCTTGTTCGGGGTGATCCAGATGGTGTGGGTGATGCCGGGGACGGCGTCACCCTTGATGCCGAACTCCGGCACCCAGAAGTCGTGGATCACGTCGCGGGCGCGGAGGTTGAGCTGGGCCTGGGTGTTGACGGGAAGCACGAGGTCGCCGCTCTCGATGCCGGTGTCCGGGTAGCCGTAGGTCCACATGAACTGCTGCGCGTAGACATCGATCTCCACGCGGTCCGCGGCCACGGCCTCGTTGCGCTCGAGCACGATGTAGCCGTACACGGCGACCACGATCAGGAGCAGCGACGGGATGACCGTCCACACGACCTCGAGGGTGGTGTTGCCGTGGGTCGGGGGGCCGTCCTCGAGGTCGTCGTCCTTCGCGCGCCACTTCCACACCGCGTAGATGAGCACCGAGGTGACGATGACGAAGAAGAACACGCTGCACCAGAAGAGGAACCACAGCAGGGTGAAGGTGCGGCCGGCCTCCACGCTGTCGGCCGGCGGGAGCCAGTCGATCAGCAGGGCCTGCCCCGCCGTGATCGCCGCGACGACGATGCCGATGACGGCAAGGGGAATGATCGGGACGTTCTTGTACACGGGTGAGAACCCTAGTCGCGGACAAGGCGCCCGCGCAGGCCGAATCAGCGCGAGTAGACCCGTCTTGGGGGGTCCGTGTGTCCCTGATGCGGGACCGGCGAACGACCGAGGGCGCTAGGCGACGGCCGGGCGCCGTGCCATGGGCATGGCGGCGATCACCCCGCACACCACGAACAGCAGGCCGCCGATCACGAGGGGCGACGACACCCCCACGGCCTGGAACATCGCGGTGGCGGCGATGGGGGCGATGAGGCGCGCGAGCCCCCCCGCCGAGGCCAGCACCCCGAGGATGCCGCCCTGGTCCGAATCCGGGGCGCGCTGCGAGACGATCGCGTTGACCGTGGGGAACACCAGGCCGGAACCCAGCGCGAGCAGCGCCAGCACCGGGAACAGCGCCCAGAGTTCGGTGGTGAAGCCAAGAAGGATCAGCGACGCGGCGGTGATCCAGAGCCCCGCGCGCAGCACCGGCCACTCACCCACCCGGGCGGTGATGCGATACGCCAGCCCGCCCTGCACGACGGCCGCGACGATACCGATGAACATGAACACCAGGCCGGTCTCCGTGAGCCCGAAGTCGAAGCGGCGATTGCCGAAGAGCGCGAAGACCGACTCCATGCCGACGAAGCCCAGTCCGCCGATGAACGAGATCCAGATGAGCGGCCCGTACTCGCGCGAGCCCACGGCCCGCACCAGGGCGGTCCAGCGCGACTGCCGTGCGCCCGTGTGGGATCCGGGAACGCGCGACTCGGGCAGGCGCCGCAGCGCCACCGCGAAGTTCGCCATGGCGAGCGCCGCGGCGAGGATGAACGGTGCCCGCGGGTCGATGACGGCGAACAACCCGCCGATGGCGGGCCCGATGATGAAGCCGAGGCCGAAGGCCGCACCCACCAGCCCCATGCCGCGCACCCGGTCCTCATCGGTGGTGATGTCTGCCACGTAGGCCTGGGCGGCGGCGTATGACGCCCCGGAGATGCCATCGAGGATGCGCGCGAGGAACAGCACCCAGAGGGCGGGGGCGAACCCGAAGAGCAGCCACGCGATCGACGACCCCACGAGCGAGCCGAGGATCACCGGGCGTCGGCCGTAGCGGTCGGACACCCGGCCCCAGATCGGCGCGAAGATGAGCTGCATCAGGGCGTAGACGCCGGTGAGCAGGCCGATCTCGATCACGCTCGCGCCGAACTTCTCGGCATAGAGCGGCACGAGCGGGATCACGATGCCGAAGCCGATCAGGTCGATCAGCACAGTCGAGAAGATGATGCCGAGGGGCGTGCCGAAGAACGACAGCCCGCCGATGCGGAACCGACCGCCGCCGGGCATCAGGCCGCCGCGTCCACTGCGACCACCACGAACAGCAGCGCGAGGTAGGCCAGCGAGTAGTGGAACGTGATTGCGGCCCAGGGGCGATCGCGGTCACCGCGCCAGAGTTTCCAGGCCATCCAGAGGAACGGCAGGCCGAGCACCACGGCGCCCACCAGGTAGATGACCCCGGCGCCCGCGGCGTAGGGCAGCAGGGTTGTGCCGAACATCACCGCGCTCCAGAGCATCACCTGCGCACGCGTCGCCTGCTCGCCGTACACGACCGGCAGCATCGGCACGCCGGCCTCGTCGTAGTCGCGCTCGAGCATCAGCGCCAGCGCCCAGAAGTGCGGCGGCGTCCACACGAACACGATCGCGAACAGCAGCACCGCGCCGAACGCCAGGTCGCCGGTGACGGCCGCCCATCCCACGAGCGGCGGGATCGCCCCGGCGGCGCCGCCGATCACGATGTTGTGGATGGTCGTGCGCTTGAGCCAGAGCGTGTAGAGCCCCACGTAGAGCAGCACGCCCACGAGCGAGAGCCCGGCGGCCAGCCAGGTGGTGAGGAACCCCAGCACCAGCGCGCTGGCGATCACCAGGCCCACGCCGAATGACAGCGCCGCGCGCGCGGCGATGCGCCCCGTCACGATGGGCCGCCGGTCGGTGCGGCCCATCACGGCGTCGATGTCGCGGTCGACGTACTGGTTGATCGTGTTGGCGCCGCCTGCCGAGAGGTAGCCGCCGATCACGGTCCAGAGGATGAGCCAGCCACTCGGCACTCCCTGCTGCGCCGCGAACATGGCGCACACGGTGGTGACCAGCAGCAGCGAGATGATGCGCGGCTTGGTCAGCGTGATGAGGTCACGCACGATCCCGCGCTCGGGCGTGACGACGTCGGCGGCGGCGGTGCTCACGGCATTACCCAGGCGGTCCACGCCACGAGCGCGACGGACATCAGCAGCGGCAACACGAGCCAGAGCGTCTCGGTTCCACTGGTGGCACCGCGCGCCAGCGGCGCGCGCATGCCCCACATGCTCCGGATGATCGCCAGGCCGGCGCCCACGACGAGCACCGCGGCGATGATGAGGACGACGAGCCGCACGACGGGCGAGGATAGTGCAGCGCCGGGGCCGGGCATGGGCGTATGAGGGTTGACGTTCGGCCCCTAAGGCGGCACCGTGGGGGGTGATGGACTCCCGCTGCGACGTCATCGTGCTGGGCGCGGGCCCTGCGGGGCTCGCCGCCGCGCTTCGCGCGGTGCGCTCCGGCGCGTCCGTCACGCTCGTCGAGGCCGCTGGCGAGGTGGGCGGGCTGTGCCGCACCTTCGAGTCGGATGGCTGCCGCTACGACATGGGCGGGCACATCCCGTTCTTCCGCACCGACGAGCGCGTGGGGTGGGCCGAGGACGTGCTCGGCGACGACCTCATATGGGTCGACCGCCCGGTGGCACGCGTGGTGGACGGCGTGATCCGCCCCGGTCGCTACATCGACCAGCACCCAGGGGTGGTTCCCGACGCCACTGCGCCCGACGGCACGGCGGCCGGCGAGTTCGGGGCGACCGTGGGACCCGCCTTCCGCGATCGCACGATGCGCCGCTACCTGGAGAAGGTGGATGGCTGGCCGCTCGAGGTGATCTCGGCCGACCGCGCCGTGAAGCTGCGCGACGAGCAGCGTGCACCGGAGGGCTTCTGGTTCCCGCCCGGCGGCATCGGGTCGCTCATGACTGCCATGGAGCAGGCGGTGCGCCACGAGGGTGGCGATGTCCGCCTGTCCACGCCCATGACTTCCCTCCACCACCGTGATGGGCGCGTGAGCGCTGTGGAGGTCGGGGGTGCCGACCCCGGCGTCATCCACGCCGACTCGATCATCTCGGCCATCAGCCCCGGCCTGGTGGTGCGCGCAGCCGCGCCGTCCGCGCCCGAGGGCCTGCTGCCCCCCATCACCATGCGGGCCGTGGCGCTGGTGTACCTCATCGCCGAGCGCGAGCCGGTCACCGACGAGGCCTGGATTCAGGTCGACGACCCGCGCATACCGTTCTCGCGCATCGCGGAGTTCGCCAACTGGGACCCCGGCATGGTGCCCGCGGGGCGCACCGTGCTGTGCGCCGAGGTGTACGGCACCGGTGCCGACGACGACCCGTGGTGGTCGCTCGACGACGACGCCCTCGCGCGGGCCGTGGCCGGCGCCCTGGCCGATCCGCTCGGCTGGGTGGACGACCCCTCGGCCTTCCGCGCCCTGCGCGTGGTGCGCATGCCGCGTGCCTACCCCCTGGTTGAGGCCTGGCGCATGCGCGAGGCCATGCTGGCCCCGACCTGGCTGGCGTCGCTCGATGGCCTCGAGCTCGCGCGGGGCGGCACCGTGGTGACGGCCATCGAAGCCGGGGAGTCGGCCGCCGGCCGCGCGGGCGGCGCGGTGATGGCGGGCGCGGCGTGACCACCACGGCGGGCGCGCTGGCCGACCAGCTGCGCCACCTGCTGGGCCCCGACCGACTGCTCGAGGGCGACCTCGCCCGCAACCTCTACTCGCACGATGGCTCGATCGTCGGCGGCGACTGCGGAATCGTGGCCCTTCCCGAGACCACCGACGAGGTGGCCGCGTGCATGCGCATGGCGCACGAGGCCGGCGTGGACGTGGTGCCGCGCGGATCGGGCACCGGACTCACCGGCGGCGCGGTGCCGCTGGAGGGCGGGCTCGTCATCTCGCTCGCGCGCATGCGCGAGATGGGCGAGGTGGACGTGGCCAACTCGTGCATGTGGGTTCAGCCGGGCGTGCTGAACCTCGACGTGAGCATGGCCATCGCCCATCTCGGCCTGCACTACGCGCCCGACCCCTCGAGTCAGCAGGCCTGCTCGATAGGGGGCAACGTGGGCACCAACGCCGGCGGCCCGCACTGCCTGGCATACGGCGTGACGGTGCAGCATGTGCTGGGCGTGGAGATGGTGCGGCCCGACGGCGAGGTGGTGATACTCGGTGGGGTGGCGCCCGACCCGCCGGGCTACGACCTCCGCGGCGTGGTGGTGGGAGCCGAGGGCACGGTGGGCATCGTCACCCGGGTGCTGCTGCGCCTCACCCCCCTGCCCCCGGATGTGCGCACGATGCTCCTCGACTTCCTGAGCGTGTCCGATGCATCTGCCGTCGTGCAGGCGATCATCGCCGCGGGGGTCATCCCCGCCGCGCTCGAGATGATGGATCGCAACATGACCATGGCGGTGGAGGAGTTCGTGCACGCGGGGCTGCCCACCGACGCCGCGGCGCTGCTGCTGGTGGAGGTGGACGGCACAGCGGCCGAGGTGGGTACTGCGACCGAGGTGGTGGAGCGCGTGGCGCGCGGGCACGGCGTGCGCACCGTGCGCGTGGCGCAGGACGAGGAGGAGCGCGCCCTCCTCTGGAAGGCGCGCAAGACGGCCTTCGGAGCGGTGGCCCGCGTAAAGCCCTCGTACTACCTGCACGACTGCGTCGTGCCGCGCACCCGCCTGGTGGAGGTGATGGAGGCCATCGGCGAGATCACCGAGCGCGAGGGCGTGATGTGCCTCAATGTCTTCCACGCCGGCGACGGCAACCTGCACCCCATCATCGCGCTCGACCGCAGCGACCCCGACGAGACCGAGCGTGCCATGCGCGCGGGAGACCAGATCGTGCGCGCATGCGTGGCGATGGGCGGCACGCTGTCGGGCGAGCACGGCATCGGCGTGGAGAAGCGCGACTACATGCCGCTGGTGTTCGACCACGACGACCTCGAGGCCCAGGCCTGCGTGCGCCGGGCGTTCGACCCCGACGGCCGCATGAACCCCGACAAGGTGCTGCCCACCGGCACCCGCTGCGGCGAGGTGGGCCTGGCCGACACCCAGGTGCCGGAGGGCACGTGGATCTGAGGCCCGCAGGTCGCGATGAGCTGACCGGGATGCTGCGCGCCGCCACGGCCGATCGCCGCATGCTGGATATCCGCGGCGGCGGGCTGCACTCGCGCCGCGGGTGGCCGTTCACGCCGGATGACGTGCTGCATACCGGCGCCCTCGCGGGCGTGGTCGACTACGAGCCCGACGACATGACCATCACCGTCGAGGGCGGCGTGACCGTGGGCGAGGTGCTGCGGCTCGCCGGGGAGCGCGGCCAGGGCTGGCCGCAGGCACCCAGCGCACCCGCGGCCACGGTGGGAGGGGTGCTGGCGGCGGCGGCCGGTGGGCGGCGGCGCCTCAGGTTCGGGCCCATCCGCGACTCGCTGCTCGAGGTGGTCGTCGCCACCGGCGACGGCCGCATCGTGAAGGGTGGTGGGCGCACCGTGAAGTCGGTCACCGGCTACGACCTGCCCAGGCTGCTCACCGGATCGCTCGGCACCCTCGGGGTGATCGTGCAGGCCACGCTCCGCCTGTGGCCCCTGCCGATGGCTGAGCAGTGGTTCAGCGCGCGCGGCGAGCCCGCCGGGATGCTCGAGATGGCCCGGGGCCTGCTCGCCGACCTGCACCGCCCCACGGCCGTCATCGTTGGACCAGGATCACTGCACGCGTGCATCACCGGCGTGCCCGATGACGTCGTGGCGCCGGCGGGCATGGTGGAGTCCCCCGAGCCGTCGGGCCCGGGCCCGGGCGGCGATGGCCCGGCTGGCGCCCATGGTGGCGTGGTGGAGATCGGGGTACCGCCGGCCACGCTGCCCGCCGTGGCCCGGCGCCTGGCCGACGATGGCCGCGCGTTCGAGGCGTGGATGGGCACCGGTATCTGCCGCGCGGCGGTGTCCGCGCCCGATGACGTGCGGGTCATGCGCGAGCTCGCGATGCTGCATGACGGCCATGCCCAGGTGATCGACGGCGACGACGCCCTGCGGTCCGACCCCTTCGGACCGGTTCCCGCCGGCGCCGACATCATGCGGCGCATCCGCGCCTCGTTCGACCCGGCGGGCATCCTCTGCCCGGGCCGCTTTGCCGCCGCCGAGGCGGTGCCCGCGTGAGTACCGGCTGGAAGCCGGGCATCCCGGCGCCCACGCGCGACGACCTCAACACCTGCGTGCAATGCGGGCTGTGCCTGCCGTCGTGCCCGACCTTCCGCATCACCGGGCTTGAGACGTCCTCCCCGCGCGGGCGCATCGCCGCCATGCGCGCCGTGCAGGCCGGCGAGGCCAGTGTCGAGGGCGACTTCACGCGCTTCACCGACGAGTGCCTGGCCTGCCGCGCGTGCGAGGCCGCCTGCCCCTCGTCGGTGCCCTACGGCCGCCTCATCGAGGCCGCGCGCATCCAGACCGAGGCTGCCCGCCCCGCGCACGACCGGGCGGTGCGACGCGCCGGCATCGCCGGCGTGATGGGCCACCGGCGCATGGTGCGGCTGATGGGGCTCGGCATGGCGATCACGCAGGCGCTGCGCGTCGACAGGCTGCTGCCGAAGAGGCTCCGGCTCGCCACCCCGCGCGTCACGGTGCGCGGCATGCGGACGCCCCTGCCGGCATCGAGCGGCGAGGGGCCCACGGCGATGCTGCTCACCGGCTGCGTGATGGACATCGCATTCCGGCCGGTGCACCAGGCCACCATCGACGCCCTCGTGCGGGGCGGCTACCGGGCCGTCGTGCCCCGGGGCGGCGGGTGCTGCGGCGCGCTGGCCGCGCATGCGGGCGAGCTCACGTCGGCGCGCGATCTGGCGCGCAAGCGCATCGCCGAGCTGGAGCAGGCCGAGGTGATCGTGGTCGACAGCGCCGGCTGCAGCGCCCACATGCGTACCTACGGACACCTGCTCGCCGACGAC
Source organism: Miltoncostaeales bacterium (assembly GCA_030833665.1). Lineage (GTDB taxonomy): Bacteria > Actinomycetota > Thermoleophilia > Miltoncostaeales > Miltoncostaeaceae > SYFI01. Next base: position 26,935 of record JAURGT010000007.1, on the reverse strand, counting down.
CCGGCATGGGCGCATCGGGCCGATGCCGTGGCGGCCAAGGTGCGTGACGCCGTGGAGATCAATGCACCGCCCGGGCGCCCCGTGGAGGGCCGAGTGGCCGTGCACGACGCCTGCCACCACCTTCACGCGCAGGGCATCGGCCCGGAGGTGCGCCGCACCCTGCGCGCGGCCGGCGCCACGTGCGTCGACCTCGGCGATGGCGGTCGCTGCTGCGGCGCCGGCGGTATCTACAACGTTCTCGAGCCCGCCATGGCCGGCGAGCTCGGCGAGCAGAAGGCGCGGGCGATCATCGCCACGGGAGCACCGGTGGTGGCCGTGGCCAACCCGGGCTGCGCGATCCAGATCACCAACCACCTGCGCGCGCTCGGCTCGGACGTCGAGGTGCGCCACCCCCTCGAGATCGTGGACTGACGCGTGCGTGCCCGCGGAACCCCGGGCGCATCGGCGCTGCGGCCCGTGGGCAATGATCCGCGCATGACGACCCGTGGACTCGCCCTCATCGCTGCCGCCTCGCTGGCCCCCGCCGCAGGCGCGATGGCGACCCCTCTCCCCGACCACCTCATCCGCCCCGGCGTGGGGGCAGGCGGGGTGCGGCTCGGGATGAGCGAGGGGGAGGTGCTCAAGGTGCTCGGCCAGCCGGACACGCGCGTGCCGCGCCGGACCGGGCTCGGGGCCTTCATCGACCTCGCCTGGCCCGGCATCACCGTGCGCCGCTGGGACGGCGCCGGCGGCCGCGTGGTGAACATCGCGATCACCGACCGCGGCATCCGCATGCGCAACGGGGTGGGCGTGGGCTCCTCGCGCGCGGCGGTGAGGAAGGCCCTCCCGGGCACGGATTGCGACGAGTCGCCGCGCCTGTGCATGATCGGCGAGGCGATCCCCGGCAACACGGTCACCACCATCCGCTTCGGTCGCACGAAGCGCGTGACCGAGGTGAGTGTGGGGCGCGTCATCGACTAGCGGCACCCGCCGCGCCGCTCGATGCGCGACGCGCTAGCGTGCCGCGCCATGAGCGATCAGGAACCAGGGTTCGGCCCACGCGGCGACTTCACCACCTCATGCGAGGTGGCTGCCGATCGCGATCGGGTGTTCGCGGCCTACACCGACCCGACGGCGATCCCGCACTTCTGGGCCCCGGAGGGCGTGGAGATCCCGCCCGACTCGGTGGATCTCGACCCGGTGCCCGGCGGCGCCTTCAACATGGTCATGAAGGTCGGTGACGACGAGTACCCCATGACCGGCTCATTCGCCGAGGTGGTGACGCCCGAGTACGTGTCATTCCACGAACCGGGGCTCGACATCCGGTGCGTCATCTCGTTCGACGACCTCGGCGATGGCCGCACGCGGGTGACCGTGCTGCAGACCAACGTGCCCGAGGAGTTTCGCGGCGAGAACGCCGAGCTGGGATTCCAGAGCAGCTTTCGCCGCCTGGCCGCCTACCTGGCGGGCGAGCCCGCCTGACCATCGAGCGCCCGGGCGATCTCGGCGCGACAGAAGGCGGCGAGGGCCCCCGCGCCTGATGGCGTGAGGTCGAACTCGGCGCAGAGGCCACCGCTCATGCCGCCCGCCACCGGCACCGCCACGCGGCGGCGGAAGGTGACGACGCCATCGCGCGGCACCAGGTGGGCCTCACCCGCCGCAACGCGACGCCGGGTGCGCGCACTACGTGCTCCGACGTATGCCCCCCACCGCATCGGCACCGTCGCCACGGCGTGATCGGTGGTCGTCCCGATCGCGCAGCCACACCACCGCCTCGCGGATCTCGCGGCGGGTGAACGCCGCGAGGCCCCACCCCCCGGCGCTGGTGAGGTGCACCTGATCGGCACCGAACCAGTTGCGCCCGCGGCTGGCGCGGCCCCAGTCGGCCACCTGGATGCCCAGGCCCCTCACGCCGCCGCGCCGCGCGGCCGACCTGATGCGCTGGTTGATCTGCCGGTAGCTCGCCTGCGTCTCACGCAGGGTGATCCACACCACGCGCTGCACCCCCCGCGCGCGCAGGGCGCGGAGCACGCGCCCGACGTCATAGGTGGCGGCCCAGTCGTTGTAGCCCACGTTGATCACCACGATGTCGCCCAGGGATCCCGGCAGCGAGCGCACCGACGACAGCACGCTCGGCGGACCAGGCGGGCACGGCGCCGCGACGAGCCGGCGACAGCTGCGCAGGTCGTACCGCACCGAGAGCCCCTTCGCGAGCGCCTCGCGCGTGCCGGGCACCCAGTCGAAGGTTGCCCCCACGGAGTCGCCGAACACCGTGGCCTCCGGCACCGTGGCCGTGAGGTCGCGCCGCATCACGCGCTCACCGGCCATGCAGGCCACCTCCACGGGGGGCTGGCCGATGGCGGCGAAGTCCGGTGCCACGCAGAAGCCGCCGCTGCGATCGGTGGCACCGCCCATCCTCGCGCGGGCCGTGAACCCATAGACCCCCTTCACCACGCCGATGGCCTTGCTCCCGTGCGCCACGGCGCGAAGCCGGTGCGCCTCGCGCGAGCCCGCGAAGGCCCGCCAGGCCGTCGGCACCGTGCCGGACACCGACGGGTCGAGCCGGTAGCGCACGGTGGCATGCATCCGCGTGCCCGATCGCCTCACCTCGGCGTCGACCAACACCGGCGCCGCCTGCGCGCTCGCTGCAGGCTCACCACCCCTCGTCGGCGACGCGGCGGGCACGCCCGCTGGATCCTGCGCGAGCGCCACCGCCGGGATCGCCAGCAGAACGCAGGCGCCGGGGGCGAGCACGCGCAGGATGACGCCTTACTTCTGCCTGAGCGCGGCCACGATCATCGTCACGTACCGCGCCGAGCCCTTCGCGTTGGGGTGCACGCCATCCGGCTCAAGGAGCGACGAGTTGCTTCTCGCGGTGCCGTTCCAGTTGACCACGCGCACGTTCCTGTTCGACCGGGCGAGCTTCGCGATGTCACCGTTCAACTGATCCATCCAGTACTGCTGCTGGCCGTCGCGCCGCGTCCTGTGATCCTTCGTGTAGGTGTTCACCACCACCGCGCGCGGAACGCGCTTGACCACCGCCATCATCTCCTTCCACTGCGCCGGCTTCACGGGGCCATTGGTGCCGAGCGCGATCACCGCGGCGCAGGCGCCGGGCTTCAGCGCGGCGCGCATGGCCGAGATGCCCTCGCCGAACTGGCGGCTGGTGCGGGTATCGACCTTGGCGGACGATCCGCCGAGTGCCGCCTGCAGCGCCTTCTTCTGGCCGTAGTTCTCGACGGCCATCCACAGGACGGAGTCACCCACGGCCACGCCGGCGTTCTTGCCGGAGCACTTGGCCTGGGTGGCCGACTGGGATTTCGCGCCTGATGCCATGGGCACCACGAGCGCCAGTGCGGCCGCGCCGGCGAGGAGCGGGGTCAGGATGCGGTTCGTCATGCCCGGAAGGGTACCGGCAGGCTCAGCCAATTCCCGGGATGGGAGGTACCGACGGAACGAGCACGACCAGCGATATGAGCGCCAGCACGGCGATGAAGCCGGTCCATGCGGCGATGGTCTGGGCGGGGTGCTCGCGCCACTTGCCGTCGAGGGTCGAGAACGCCCGGCGCAGGCCGGCGAGCCCATTACGGCGGATCGGCTGCTCCACGTAGGTGTATGACGCCGCCGAGATGCCCACCACGAGGATCACCTGTATCGCCACGAGGGGAGCACCCGAGATCGGGACGTCCTCGTTCGCGCGCGTGAGCATCAGAACGGGCCAGTGGTACAGGTACATGCCGTAGGAGCGCGCGCCGATCCACACCAGAAGGGGCAGGCCCCAGAACTTCCCCATGAACGACTGGGGATGCGCCGCGACGATGATGAGCGCGATCGCAGGAATCGCCAGCAGCAGGAAGCCGCCCTGGTACAGCGGCGAGTCGAACTCGTTCAGCGTGAACATGCACCAGAGCACCCCGGCCAGCGCCGCGAGCCCGACCACCTCCATGCCCGCCCGGGCGATCCACGAGGCCATGGGCTTGAGGCGGCTCGGCGGCAGCAGCACCGCCCCCACGATGCCCACGAACAGGCACACCGCCCGGGTGTCGGTGCCGTAGTAGATGCGCCACGGAAGCTCGTATGGGTCGTAGAGATGCCAGGCCCACCAGGTGCTGAACGCCGCGCCCGCCGCGGCCAGCAGCCCGAGCACCCAGACGGGCATGCGGAACACGATGAGCACGACCGCCAGCACAAGAGGCCAGAACAGGTAGAACTGCTCCTCGACGGCCAGCGACCACAGATGCGTGAACACGTTGGGCCGGCCGAACTGCTCGAAGTACGGGACGTCGGCGACGATGAAGTACCAGTTGGTCACGTAGGCGAGCGCCGACACCGCCGCGCCCTTGATGCGGGAGACCTCCTCCCAGTGGAGGATGAGCATCGCGATGAAGGTGCCGGCCAGGGCCAGCAGCAGGGCGGGGATGAGCCGTCGGACGCGGCGCAGCCAGAAGCGCCAGAGGTCGAGCCGGCCGGTGCTGCGCTGCTCGGCCACGAGCAGTGCGGTGATGAGGTAGCCCGAGATCACGAGGAAGAAGTCGACGCCCAGGAAGCCGCCGGGCATCCACTCGGCGCCCGCGTGGAATATGAACACCGTGGCCACGGCGAGCGCGCGCAGGCCGTCCACCCCCGGCATGTAGGGCAGGCGCACGCCGCGACTGCCCCCCTTCTGCTCGTAGGCGGGGTAGGGGTTGGGCTGGCTCACGCCGCGAAGCGAACACGACGGGGCGGACGACGGGCGCGCGCAGGCGCGTAGGCTGGCTGCCCGGACGTCTGCAATCCACTCCCACCGGAGGTCGACCCATGGCTGACGACGCCGCTCCCCCCGCGAGCCAGGTTCCCGACGTGCCCATCCTCGAGGCGCTCGGCAGCCGCCGCAGCATCCGCTACTTCGACGACTCGCGCGAGGTCGAGCGCTGGAAGATCGAGACGATGCTTCAGGCGGCGCGCTTCTCGAGCTGCCAGGGGAACATCAACTGCACCGAGGCCATCGTGGTGCGGCGCGACGAGTGCGACCTCTGGGACGAGATCGAGGAGTGCGTGTCGGGGTTCAACGTGCAGATCATCAACCAGTCGTCGCACCTGATCCTGTGGCTCACCAACCTCAACGCCTGGTACGGCCGCGCCGTCGACGGCATCTCAGGCCTCGCGCTGTGCGGCGCCGCCACCCGTTACCACGGGTGGAACTACGAGTTCTCGATGACGCAGACGATCCCGCGCCTCATGAGCTTTCCCACCGAGCGCACCGACGCGCTGCTGCGCTTCGAGAGCGGGCAGGCCGTGGGCAACGCGATGGCGGCGGGCGTGGGCGTGGGAGTGGGCAGCATCCTCATCGCGTTCGGCCGGAAGCCCGGTGGCATCGAGAAGGCCTTCGGGCTGCCGCCCCACTACCGCTTCACCTGGGGGCACGCAGTGGGCTACCCGGCAGAGGACCCCAAGGCGGGCGGCCAGCGCCCGCGGCTCAAGTTCGACGTCATCTACCACGACAACGCGTTCGGGGTGCCCTACGAGTGCCAGGCATCCACCACCGAGATGCTGCGGGAGAAGGGACTCATCCAGGAGCAGGCGCCTCTCCCGGGCCGGTTCGAGGAGATCGTGCAGTTGGCCGAGCGCCACGGCCGCGACCCCGGCACGCTGTCGTTCCCGGCGTCGGAGATCCGCCGACTCATGGACGACCCGGACTGGGACTTCGGCCCGAACATCCGCGCCCGCGCCGAGCACGTGCTCGCCACGGAGGACCTGCCGGAGTATCCGCAGGAGATGAAGGACACCTTCGCGCGCCTGATGAGCGAGCACGGCATCGACGCCTCGAAGTTCCTTCCGCGTGACTGACCCGGGAGGGGCCGATTGGAGCACCTGGTACGCCGAGGAGGACCCCTCGGCGTGGGTGCTCGCAGACATCCTGCGCGACCGGGCGGAAGCCCACGGCGATCGCCCCTACCTGCGCTACGGCGACGGCGAGTGGGTCAGCTACGCCGAGATGAACGCGCGCGCCAATCGCGTGGCGAACGGCCTCATCGCCCGGGGCGTGCGCCCCGGCGAGTCGGTGAGCGTGATGTTGCCCAACTGCGAGGAGTTCCTGCAGTGCTGGTACGGCATCCTCAAGGCCGGGGCGGTGATGAGCAGCATCAACACCGCCTACAAGGGCGACTTCCTCTCGTGGACGATCAACCTCGTGGAGGCGCGCACGCTGTTCATCAGCGACGCCTTCCTCGACCGGCTCCACTTCATCGCGAAGGAGGTGCCCCTGCTCGACCGCGTGATCGTGGTGCCGTCGCCGTCACCGACCGGCCCCGATCCCTCGGTGGCCTTCGAGCCCCTGGCGTCTCTGATGGATGCGCCGGCGGACGAGCCCGGCGTGGCCTGCACGTGGACCGACGACGCGCGAATCATGTTCACGTCGGGTACGACCGGGCGCAGCAAGGGCGTGATCAAGCAGAACGCAGCCGATTACTTCTCGGCCCGCGGGTCGCTCGAGTACATGTCGAAGCGTCGCGGCATCACCGTGGACGAGATGCACGCCGAGACGTGGTTCTCGTGCCTGCCGCTCTTCCACAGCAACGCGCAGGTGCTCACGGCCTACCCGGCCCTCATCGCGGGCGGCCGCGTGGCGTTCGTGGAGCGGTTCTCGGGCACCCGCTTCTGGGAGCAGGCGATCGATATGGGCGCCACCATGTTCAACGGCATCGGCGCGATGCTCTACTTCCTCTGGAACCAACCCCCGTCCGACCTCGACCGGGCGCACTCGGTGCATTCGGTGCTCGCGGCACCCGCGCCGCGGGACATCTACTTCGAGTTCGAGGAGCGCTTCGGGGTGCAGCTCACCGAGGGCTACGGGCTCACCGAGACCGGCGTATGCACGGTGATGGACCCCTCGCAGCCCGTGCGCCTCGGCAGCTGCGGGCGCGCCAACCCCGGATACGAGGTGACCATCGTGGAGCCCGGAACCGACCGGCCGCTCCCGCCGGACACCCCCGGGGAGATCGTGGTGGACATGAAGGTGCCCAACATCGTGATGCGCGCCTACTACGGCATGCCCGAGAAGACCGCCGAGGACTTCCGCAACCTCAAGCTGCACACGGGCGACCTGGGGCGCATGGACGAGGACGGCTACGTGTACTTCATGGATCGCGTGAAGGACTACATCCGCCGCCGGGGCGAGAACGTGTCGTCCATGGAGGTGGAGCGGCAGATCACGGCGCACCCCGACGTGGCGGAGTGCGCCGTGATCGGCGTGAAGGCCGACGAGGGCGCCTCGAGCGAAGACGAGATCATGGTGGTGCTGGTGCCGGAGGTGAGCGCCCCCGACCCGACGACCCTCACGCACTGGATGGCCGAGCGCATGCCCTACTTCATGGTGCCGCGCTACATCCGCGTGGTTGATGCCCTGCCGAAGACCCCCACGGAGCGGGTGCGCAAGACCGATCTCCGCGACGAGGGCGTCACGCCCGACACATGGGACCGCGACGCGGCCGGCGTGGAGGTGCGTCGCTAGCGCGCCCCCGGCCCGTGCGACGGGCACGCATTTCGTGGCGTTCCGCACGTAGGCTTACGATGTAAGAAAAGTTCGCTGGACGCGGGCAAATCATGCCGATTGTCCACGTGCCGCAGGGTCGGATCTCCGGCGCGTGCCCCGTCCGGAGCCTATTGTTCGAAACATCCGGCACGAACTCCGTCCCCCGGGGTTCGAAAGAGACCCAAGGAGCGCGCACGATGACAACCGAAGCCGACCCCCTCGGGATCGTCTCCGGAGCACCGCTGGGCTTCACCGACGCCCTCACGTACCCATACTTCCAGTCGGTCTTCGACCGCAAGTCACGCCGGGTCGCCCTCGGCATGACCGTGGAGTCGGACGTCATCGACTACGCGTCGCCCTACGAGCCCGTCCCGCTCTCCGAGTTGGAGGAGGCCCTGCTCGTGATGGCCGGCACCGGCCTGAACGGCCTGGCGCTCGCCGACCTCGACCCCGCCCGCGGCATGTCCACGCTGGTCCAGTGGACCAACCGCACATGGCCCTCGGCGTGCTCCAACCACGGCACGGAGCTCTTCTGGAGCAACGACGACGGCCTGTGGTGGCTCGACATCTTCAAGATGGTCCCCGAGCCGGGCGAGGTGTCCACGCTGTCGGGCCGGCCCATCGAGGAGCAGGCCGACTTCATCGTCGACCTCTACCGCAGGTCGCGCGTGCGCCTGCACGAGGGCCGCGCCCAGCTGCCCACCACGCTTCCCGGGCTGTTCGACTTCAACCAGTGGAACGCCAACAAGCCGGGCACCACCCTGTTCGTGCCCATCACGAACATGACGATGGAGTACATCAACGTCCTGTTCATCTACCTGGCCCGCTCGTACGCGTTCAACATCGTTGACGAGCGCAACGGCGGGCGCTCCGCCGGCCTGCAGAAGTGGGTGGACGAGGGCCGCGTCAACACGAACGTGAAGATGGGCATGATCGAGCTCGAGAGCCGCGTGCTCTCGATGATGGTCGTCGAGCAGGCGTTCATCTGCCAGAACCTCAACCTGTCGCTGCAGGCCCTGGGCCTGGGTGGCTGGACTTTCACCGGGTACCTGCCCAAGTTCGTCATGGGCGGCGGCGACGTGCTGGGCCTTGGGTTCCGCTTCAACGAGGACAACGAGGGCAACACCTACGCCGTGGGCCGCGATGGCTACTTCGAGGCCTACGTGCCGCCCTACTACAACGACATGCACGAGGCGGTGGACGCCTTCATGGCCATGAAGTGGGGCGCCATGGACGCCGACGTGAGCAAGCCGTACAAGACCGAGTCGATGAACGAGGCGTTCACCGGAGCCATCCCGCGGCCCCACCCGGAGACCGTCGAAATGGTGAAGGCCTACTGCCAGTACGCGTACGACACCTACGGCCGGTTCCCGGTGGCGATGGACCCGATGTACCAGCGCCTCACCACCCAGGCGCAGCACATCGACACCGACTTCTACGACCTCTACTACCCGGAGGGGTCGTACAGCGGGCAGCACGCCAACCACTTCCGGCGCTGGCACTCGGACATCTGCGACCACGACGGCAAGCCGCCGCGCAAGGGCTAGTGCCGCGCGGCCGCGAGGCCACCGGACGCACGCAGGCGAACGCACGAAGGGGGCCCGAATGGGCCCCCTTCGTCGTTCATCGCACGGCCGCCGCTAGGGCGTGGGCACTGCCGGCGGCTGCTGCGCCTGGGCCTTGGCCTGGGCGATGATGGTCTGCACGCCCTTCAGGGCATCGCCCTCAGCCTGCACCAGGGTGCCGACGCCGATCTGGAATACCGCCTTGGCGATCTCCTTCGGTGCCGCGCCGCCCTTCTCGGCGGCCACGATGGCCTCCGTCAGGGCGAGCTGCTCCTGCTGCGCAGTCACCTGCAGCGACTGGCCCTCGATGTTGGTCGTGGCAAGCGCCGCGGTTGCCGATCGCACGCCGCTGAGCCCGTCATCCCCAAGGCCGACCCCAAGGGGGATCAGGGCGAAGAGGGCGATCAGCACGAACGATGCGACGACCGGAATGAACTCCTTGAACTTTCCCATGGGCGGAAATCTGCCATGCGGCGAGGACGACGGCCCGACGGGCGTACGATTGGAACCATCTCGACCACGCTGACCGACACCCATCTGGAGGCGCAGGCGCTGGCGCGCGAGTTCGCCGCAGGCGAGATCGCGCCGCACGCGGCCGACTGGAACGCACGCAAGCACGTGCCGGTCGACGTGATGCGCAGGATGGGCGAGCTCGGGCTGCTGGCCCCCACGATCCCGGAGGAGTACGGGGGCCCGGGGCTCGACGCCACCTCCCTGTGCCTGATCGTCGAGGAGATCGCACGGGCGGATGCCGGCATCGCCGTGCCGATCGCGGTGCAGGCGGGGCTGGTGGCGTCACCCCTGCTGCGGGCGGGAACCGACGCCCAGAAGGACGAATGGCTGCCGCGGCTGGCCACCGGCGAGGTGATGGGCTGCTATGCGCTCACAGAGCCCGACGCCGGTTCGGACACCGCCGCGCTTCGCACCAGGGCCGAGGCCGACGGCGACGGCTGGCGCATCACCGGATCGAAGCAGTGGATCAGCAACGGCTCGATCGCGGAGGTCTTCATCATCTTCGCGCGCACCGGCGGCGAGGGGGCCCGGGGCGTGAGCGCCTTCGTGGCCGGTGGCGGCGACGGGTTGGTGGTGGGGCCGGAGATCCCCAAGCTCGGGCTGCACACGTCATCCACCGTGGAGCTGGCGTTCGATGGCATGCCGGTGCCTGCGGGCGCGATGCTCGGCCCGGAGGGCGAGGGCCTCAAGCTCGCGCTGGCCACCCTCGACGGCGGGCGCATCACCGTGGCGGCGCAGGCCTGCGGCATCGCCCAGGCGGCCATCGACCTCGCCGTGGAGTACGCCTCGGGGCGCGATGCCTTCGGCGGGCCCATTGCGCGCTTCCAGGGCGTGCAGTTCCCCATCGCCGACGTGGCCGCGCAGCTCGAGGCCGCGCGGCTGCTCACGCTGCATGCCGCATCGCTGCGCGACGCCGGCCAGCCACACGGCGCCGCCGGCGCGAAGGCGAAGCTCGTGGCGTCGGCCGTGGCGGTGAAGGCCGCCGATGTCGCGGTGCAGACCCTCGGTGGCTACGGCTACTCGGGCGAATACGCAGCCGAGCGCCTGTACCGCGACGCCAAGATCACCGAGATCTACGAGGGCACCAGCCAGATCCAGCGGCTGGTGATCGCGCGCGACCTCTTCGGGGACGCCGCGCGCTAGGCGGGCTTGCGCGCCACCGCGAAGGCCTTGACGAACTGGTAGCGGTAGAGGCCGTCGGCGCCGGCTGCCGCGCGGAACAGCTCGCGCACGCGCAACATGACATCGGACTGCTCGTCCTCGGGCAGGTCAGCCCACAGGTGGGTGGCCACGGCATCCATGCGATCGGCCAGGGCGTCGGGGCTCACCACGCGGTGCCGGGTCTCGGCCCATACGTCCACCGGCTCCAGCCCCGCACCGCGCAGAACGTCGGTGAGCCACGGCACCGGGATCTCGTTCGACACGATCGATGTGGCGAGGCGCATCACCAGGGGGTCGCCGGTGGCCTCGATGATGTCCACGGTGGGCCGGTCGTGGCGCTCGCCCGGGGCGAGGATGGCCAGCACTCCTCCGGGGCGTAGGGCCCGGGCCATCTCGCGGATCGCCGCGGGGCGGTCCGGCATCCAGTGCAGCGCCATCGTGCAGAGCACGAGGTCGGCCCAGGCGTCGGGCACGCCGGTCCGCTCGGCGGTGGCAGGACGCAGGTCGGCCGTAATCTCCGGGTGCGCAGCGAGGTGCTCGGCGAACACCTCGAGCATCGGCGGGGACGGGTCAACGCCCACCACCTCGCGCACGCCGCCGCGCTCGACCACGCACATGGTGGCGAACCCCGTGCCGCAGCCGACGTCGAGCACCCGTGCGAACGGCTCAACGGGGAGCGAGCGCACCAGCCGTTCCGATCCCGCGCGGTTGAGCGCCACGAGCTGCTCGTACGCCCGGGCGCTGCGATCGAACGACTCCGCGGGGTCGTTCGCAGGCCCCCGCGAGGCATCGGCGGAATCGGTGCTCACGCCCCACTTCCTACACTGCGCACATGGACGCCGCCCACTGGGACGAGGCCTATGGCCGGCTCGGCGCTACGGGCGTCAGCTGGTTCCGCGCCCAGCCCGATGCATCCCTCGACCTCATCGCCGCAATCGGCGACGGCCCCGCTTCGGCGATAGACGTCGGCGGCGGTGCAGGTGCCCTGCCGGGGGCGATGCTCGCCGCGGGCATCACGGACATCGCCGTGCTCGACATCTCGCCAACCGCGCTGGATGCCGCGCGCGCACTGCTCGACGAGCGCGCGGCCGACGTGCGGTGGATCACCGCCGATGTCCGCCACTGGCAGCCGGACCGCACCTGGGATCTCTGGCACGACAGGGCCGTGTTCCACTTCATGGTGAGTGATGCCGACCGGGTGGCGTATCGCCGGGCGCTGGCCGCGGCACTCATGCCCGGCGGGCATGTGATCGCCGCGGCATTCGCCCCGGATGGCCCGCAGCAGTGCTCGCGCCTCCCGGTGCGCCGCTACGCGGGCCAGGACCTCGTCGCCGAGCTCGGCGCCGAGCTCATCCTGATCGACGAGCGCAGGGAGATGCACGTGACCCCGTCCGGCGGGGAGCAGGCCTTCACGTGGATCCTGGCGCGGCGCGACGGCTAGGCCCTAGGGCGCCACGGCCTCCTCGGCGCGCCCGCGGCTTCGGCCGCGGAGCTTCGCCTTCATGGCGTTGCGGCCCATCTCGATCATCGGGCCCGGCAGGCGATGGCTGCGCGAGAGCACGTCGTCCAGGGCGTCGACGAACCAGCGGATGTCGTCATCGGAGATCACGAACGGCGGCATGAGCCGGATGATCGGGTCGTGGCTGCCGGTGACCTGCGTGATGATGTTGTGGCGCGAGAGCAGGGGCATCACCACCAGCTGCGGGAAGAGGCTCTCGTGCATCGCGTGCACGGCGTCCCACGCCACCTTCTTCCGGCCACCGGAGGGCTGCTGCAGCTCGATGGCCACCAGGCAGCCGATGCCGCGGGCTTCCTTGAGCACCTCATGCCGGCCTCTCAGGCCGTTGATTCCGTCGAGCAGCTTGCGGCCCTGCTCGGCGCTTCGCGTGAGGAGGTCGGCGTCGTCGAGCACGCTGAGCGTGGCAAGCCCAGCCGCCATGGCCAGGTTGTTGCGGCCGAAGCTCGACGAGTGCACCCAGCAGCGGTCCATGCGGTTGAACACGGCCGAGTAGACCTCGCGGCGGCAGATCATCGCGGCCACGGGCACGTAGCCCCCCGAGAGGGCCTTGCTGGTGGCGATGATGTCGGGCTCGATGCCGAAGTGCTGGAACGCGAACATGGTGCCGGTGCGGCCGTACCCGGTGGCCACCTCATCGCAGATGAGCAGCGTGCCGTACTCGCGGCACAGGCGCTGGACGTCGCCGAGGAAGCCGTCGGGGGGCAACCTGACGCTGTGGCCGGGCACGCACTCGAGGATCACCGCGGCGTTGTCCTCGCGTGCGAGCACGCGCTCGAGGTGCTCGAGGTCGCCAACGGCCACCTCATCGCCGGGCAGCAGATGACCGAAGCCCTCCCGGAACTCGTCGCCCCCCATGACCGAGAGCGACCCCAGGGTGAGCCCGTGCCAGCCGCCGCGGAAGTGCACGAAGCGGTCGCGGCCCGTGTGGGCCCGGGCGAACTTGAGCGAGGCCTCGACGGCCTCGGTGCCCGAGTTGCAGAAGTACACGGCGTCGAGATGAGCGGGCGTGCGCTGCACCAGCGCCTCGGCGAGCAGGCCCGACAGCAGTGCGCAGTCCATCTGCACCATGTTGGGGAGATCCATGTCGAGCACGTCGCGGATCGCCCCGGCGACCACCGGGTTGTTGCGGCCGATCGCGGCCACTCCAAAGCCCCCGAGCATGTCGAGGTACTGGGCGCCGGTGTCGTCCCAGAGGTACGCGCCCTCACCGCGCGCGTAGACCCGGTCAAAGCCGATCGTGCGGAACACGTCCACGAGCGTCGGGTTGACGTACTTCTCATGGAGCTCGTAGTTCTCGCCGAAGCGATCGGCGACGAGGCGCTTGATGTCGAAGGCCATCGGGCGGCACGGTACTCCCGTTCCCCGGGCGCGTCACGTCGTGCGCTGGTACATCACGTTCACATGCCGTGGCTGCTCGTCATCACCGCGGGCTTCTTCGAGGTCGCGTTCGCGACGTTGCTGAAGCTCTCGAACTCCTTCACCCGCCTCTGGCCCACCATCGGGTTCGCCGTCTGCGCGATCCTGAGCTTCGGAATGCTCTCGTGGGCGCTGCGCTATCTCCCCATCGGCACGGCCTACGCGGTGTGGACCGGAATCGGCGCCGCGGGCACCGCCGCCCTCGGCATCTATGTCTTCAACGACCCCGCCACGTTCGCGCGCATCTTCGGTATCGCCATGATCGTCGGCGGCGTGATCGTGCTGAACCTCACCGGCACGCACTGAGCGACCCGGCCACCCCGGTGTCAGGCACTTAACCGTCGGGCCGCCCGACGGTTAAGTGCCTGACACCGGGGTTCGCGTCAGCGTGCTGCGTCGAGGCGGTGCACCGCAATCAGGCTCGTGGCACCGGGGGTGGCCACCTGGGGGCCGCTCGTGAGCACCACGCGGGATCCCTCGGGCAGGTCGAGGCGGCGCTGGGCGCGCAGCAGGCAGCGCTCCACGAGCGCCTCGATGGGCTCCTCGGGGCGCTGGTGCAGGGGCTCGGGGATCACTCCCCACTCAAGCGCCAGCTGGCGCGCGACCTCGCCATCGTTGCAGAGCGCCATGATCGGGCGGCGCGGGCGGAAGCGGGCAGCCGCGCGGGCGGAACCGCCCGTCTCGGTGGGAATGACCAGGGCGGCGGCCTTGATCTCGCGGGCCAGCAGCACGGCGGCGCGCATGACCGACTCAGCCGTGGTGCGCCCCTCGTCGCGGCCGGTTGCGCCCCCCTCGACCACCAGCGGCATCACGCCGTCCTGGGCGTCGAGCGCGATGGCGGCCATCTGCTCGATGGTCTCGATGGGATACCGGCCCACGGCCGTCTCGCCCGAGAGCATCACGCACGAGGTGCCGTCGATCACCGCGTTGGCCACGTCCGATGCCTCGGCCCGCGTGGGCTCCGGGGCATCGATCATCGACTCCAGCATCTGCGTCGCGGTGATCACCATCTTCCCGCGCTCGTTGGCCGCCTGGATGATGCGCTTCTGCAGCAGCGGCACGCGCGACACCCCGGCCTCCACGCCGAGGTCACCGCGGGCAACCATGAGGGCGTCTGCTGCGTCAACGATCTCATCGAGGTGATCGATGGCCGCCAGCGTCTCGATCTTGGCGATGATGCGGGCCGACGAGCCGAGGATCTCCCCGCGCAGCTCGCGGATGTCGTCAGCGCCATTCACGAATGACAGGGCGATGAAGTCGGCGCCGGCGTCAAGCGCGGTGCGCACGTCGGCCCGGTCCTTCTCGGTGAGCGCCATGCGGCCCACGTGCGCGTGGGTGAGGAAGGCGCCCTTGCGCGGCAGGGCGGTGCCCGGGATCACGCAGGTGCCCACCAGAGCGCCCTTCGTGCGCTCGGCGATCGCGATGCGCGGGGCGCCGTCACCGATCACGAGCTCCGACGTGCCCGGCTCGGCGGCTTCGACCACCCCCGGCCAGTCGACCACCAGCGCGCCGGTGGCCCCGCGGGCCTTGGGGTCGCCGACGATGCGCACACGGTCGCCCTCGCCCAGCTCCGCGCGTCGGCTGGCCTCGTGCAGGCGGATCTTCGGCCCTTGCAGGTCGAACATGATCGCCACGTGGCGCCCGGCCGTGGCCGCGGCATCCTTTGCCTGCCAGGCACGGCGGATGAAGTCGTTGCGGGTGCCGTGCGAGCAGTTGATGCGCACACCGTCCACGCCGGCGCGGATCATCGCGACCAGCGTGGCCTGGTCGTCGGTGGCGGGCCCGAGGGTCGCCACGATCTTCGTGCGCCGGATCGTGCTCATGGGGCGCGGGATGCTAGTCCCGTTCACTGAGACACGCGTTGCAGCGGGAGGCTGAGGCCTCGCCGCAACCGCTCGCGGCTACGGGCGGACTGCTCCCACGTAGTCGTGCAGGCGGCGGGCGAGCGGAAAGACGCTCACGACCTTGCCGGTCTGCGGGGCGTGCAGCACGTTGCCGTCCCCGATGTACATGCCCATGTGCCCGAGGTTGCGGAAGAAGACCAGGTCACCCGGGGCGAGCTGGTCGAAGGGCACCTTGGGCAGTGCTCCCCACTGGTCCCACGTGGTCCGCGGAATCGACTTGCCGATCTGCTTGTAGGAGAACATCACGAGGCCCGAGCAGTCGAAGCCCGCCGGGGTGGCGCCGCCCCACAGGTAGGGCACGCCGAGGTACTGCATGGCCACCTGCACCACCGGCGCGTTGCTCACGGGCGAGGGCGGGGGCTGGTCGGCGCCGGCGACGCCGCGCATCTTGATGCCGATGCGGCTCATGAACGCGCCATCGACGAGCCCGTTGGGCGGCAGGCCCATCTTCACCTGCAGGCGGCGGATGGCCTTCTGGGTCGGCTTGTCGAAACGGCCGGTCCGCTGGATCTTCTCGCCCTTGGCGCGCAGTCGGCCCTGGAACTTCTTCATGAACGACGAGCGGGTCTCCGGTCCGATGAGCGAGATCGGCACCGGGGGCGTTGCCGGCGCGGCGGCGGGTGCGCCTGGGGCCTCACCTGTGGGCGCAGGCGCCTGCGCGGGCGCAGGCGCAGCAGAGGCATTGCTGCCGGGCAGCGCCTCGGGAATGGGGGATGCGGAGAGCGTGCCCCCCACCGCGAGCGGGAGCGACAAGCCGATGAGGACTGCCACGGCGCGAGAGCGCACGCGGGGAAACCTCACGGTCGGACGTGTCGCGATAACGGGGCTCCTGCTCGCTTGCAAGGACGGCGTGCTGACGCGGGGACTCAGCGCCTTCGGTGCTTCACACGCGTGGGGGAACGTAGGCGGCCTTGCCCGGCATGCCAACCCCGACCGGTTCCGTATTACATGCCCCCAACACACCGATCGGGGTGGATCCCCCATTCCCATGGGCATTGCGGCCGGGACATCCCGCCCATCCGGGTTGCAGACCGAAATGCGGTCTATGCGGACATTGGGTTCGCGGCCGCGCCGATTACCGGGGAACAGCAACCCCCGATGAAGCGACTCGGCCACGCTGAAGCTCGGCGAGGAATGATCGCCGGGGGCGCATCACGGCGCGGTCGCCGGGACCGCCCGGAATACGTAGGTGCCGTCGGTGCGCGCATTGCGAAGCGTGGTGCTCCACGTGGCGCCCGACCCCGCCGGCACGGTCCACATGCGGGCCACCCGACGCGGTGACATCCTCGCCGACGCGTTGAAGCTGCCGGTAGGCACGTCGGCGAAGTCGTCGTACAGGTAGACGTTCCACGCCTGTGAGGTGTCGGGGATCGTCACCGTGGCCGTGATCGACATGGGCTTCCCGGGCGGGGGCGACGACATCTCGGCCTGGTCCTGAATCCCTTCGTTGTTGGTGCTCGTGGTCACGCGGACCGGAGCCGTCACCGACCCCCCGGGCGTGCGATCGACGACGCCGGGGATTGCCACCCCGTAGTTGCCCTCGCCCGTGGCATCGTCATAGATGGAATACACCCACGGCGCGCAGGCGTTGGTGATCTCGCCCCGGGATGAGAACGGGCACGCCGCGCCCACCTGATTGGCAGCGGCGCGCGACTTCTGCACGGCCCGCACGCCCGCGGTGTAGAGGGTGGAGTGCCGCGGGTTGCCCGCGGTGTTGCCCGACCCCCAGTTGGTACCCGAGATGAACGGGCGAAAGAGCCCGTTGTCGCCGATCGTGATCTCACCGGCGCCGATACGCATGACTGCCACGATGTGGTCGTACTCCGGGGCACCCGGGGCGTCCTCCTCGAGCAGGTTCGTGTTGTTGAGCACGCCGATGATCACCCGCGACCCCGCGCGGGAGCGCGCCTCGATCCACCCGAGGAAGGCATCGGCTCCGCTCCCCGGAGGTCCCGCACCCCACTCGGGGTCGAAGCCCTCCGCCTGCAGCCGCATGGCCCGCGCTGCCCGCTGCCATGTGCTGCCCCCCGCGGGCCACGTGAGCAGGAGGTGATGTGCGACATCGGCCTGGTCGGCGTCCGGACTGCCCGCGGCCAGCTGCCGGGCCGTCCACTGCGAGGTGTACTGGCCCAGGGTCATCCCGGCGGCGATGAAGGCGGCCTCGCCGCAGTAGCCGCTGTTGGCGTTCCACTGCAGGCGCACGGGCATGGTCGACGGCCTGGCACCGGTCGGGGCCGAGGCCGCCCCGTCCTCCCCGCACCCCGACAACGGCAACGCCATCGCCACGGCGGCCACCACCCCGGCGACTGCGTGAACGAGGCGTGGGTGTCGTCCGGGGCGGGGGCGGTGGGGGTGGTGGGGGTGGATTGGGCGCTAGATGATCGTGACGGCCTGGTCGAACTCCAGGCGCGGAAGGCGCGGAAACCACGCGTCGGGGCCGGGCACGCCGAAGTTGACCATGAGCACAGATGCGTAGCGCCCGTCGGGGAAGAACTCACGATCCATCGCCGGGTAGTCGAACCCGCTCATCGGCCCGGCCGCGAGGCCGGTCGCGCGCACCGCGACGATGAAATAGGCCGCCTGCAGCGTGGCGTTGAAATTCGCCATCTCGGCGCGCCCCTCCATCTTCTCGTAGACCTCGCGCTGCTCGGCGCGCGCCGGGAAGAGCTGCGGCACGAACTCATGGAAGTGCAGGTCGGCCGCGAGCAGGGCGGTCATCGGCGCCGTGAGGGTCTTCGCCCTGTTGCCCTCGGCCAGATGCGCCACCGCGCGCTCACGCGACTCGGGCGAGCGCAGGTAGAGGATGCGCAGCGGGTTGATGTTGCCCGACGTCGGTGCCCACTTCATGAGATCCCAGATGGCCTGCAACTGGCGGTCGGTGACCGGTGCATCGGTGAATGTGTTCGCGCTTCGGGCCTCGAGGAAGAGCAGCTCCTGGGCATCGCGACTGAGGGGGATGTCATCCATGCGGAGAGGGTAGCGCCCGGTGATGGCCGGCCCATCGCCCCGAGGATGACCGCGCACCCAGGCGGTCGGCTCGCCAGATGTCGACGACCCGACCGCCTGGGTGCGCACTGCGTGCTACCCGACCCTCATGACCGTTGGCGGCACCCACGTCGACTGCATCGAGCCGTTGGGCGGCTGCAGGATCGATGGCTCGGTGTCGCTGCCGGGCGTCGGGTAGTACATGCGCAGCAGCGGCCGGACGTTGGTGGGCATGCCCGCCTTGCCGTACACCTGCTGGTAGTAGGCCTGCGAGGGCGACGGCAGCCAGTTGGTGGCCGGCGCGCCTGCGGGCAGCGTCGGGCCGATCCACAGGGTCACCGAGCCGTCGGCGTTCTTCTGCAGCTGACCCGAGGTGATCTGCTGCGATCCCAGCTGCGACACCGGCTGGATGGGACCCCACTGCAGGGTTCCCGACCCGGCCTGCACGTCGACCATGTTGGTGGGCGTGCCCTCGGGGCCCTGGATCGGCACGTTCCCCGGGGAGAGCTGCTGCTGCCAGGTGGCCGACACCTTGAAGGTGTAGGTGGCCGTGGACCCCGAGCCCGAGGTGGTGGGCGTGGTTGCCACGTAGTACGGCGTGTTGGCCTTGAACCCGTAGGCGCTCGCGCCGGTGCCGAAGAAGATCGGCGTGCTGGCCACGGGTGCCCCGCCCCACGTGGGCATGTTCACCGTGATGGTGTCGGCCGAGGCGTCCACCGACACCACCGTCTGGTTGGCCTGCGAGTAGGCCAGGTTCAGCACGCTCGCCTGGGTGAGGTACGGCGCCTTCGACTCGGTGGGGTCGGTCTGGTACAGGTGCACCGACCAGAAGCCCTTCGGGTTTCCCGAGGAGTCGTTGACCATGGGCGGCATGGTGCCGTTGGCCGGCAGCGGCGCGCCGGGGGCCGGCGGGGGCGTGAAGGTCATCGAGTAGGTGTTGTCACCCACCATCTGCGTGGCGGTGGTGCCCGCGGTCTGGTTGATCTGCGCGTACACCGCATCGGGCGGCACGTTGGCCGAGCCGCCCTCCTGCACGATCACCGCCCGGAAGGCCCAGCCCAGCAGGTTGTTGGGGTAGGTGCCGATGTTGTCGTTGAGGAAGCTCCAGTAGTTGGTGGCGGCCGAGACCCCCACCGCCGTCGACAGATCGGTGACCCCGGCGTCACCCTGCCCGTAGCCGGCCTGCAGGGCGTTCAGCTGGTCGGTGCCCCAGTTGCGCGGCAGCTTCCAGCCCTGCGCCGTGAGGCCCAGCGGCTTCAGCAGCCGAAGCTGGCGCTCCTGGCCAAAGGAGGGGTTCTGGTAGAGCTTTTTCGCATTGGCTTGGGGCACCACCCATGCCGGAAGCAGCTTGAGCGGCGTGTTGCCGATGCCCGTCGTGCGCGAGGGCATGGGGCTCTGCGCAAGCGACTGCCCGAGCTGCGCCATGAACGCCGTGGCCCGCACCGGCGCGTTGGCCCACTTCTGCGAGCGCTGGATCTGCTGGTTGGTTGGCGGGTACGAGGTGGTCGTGGGGTAGATGGGCCGGTTGCGGTTGCGCTGGTACTGGGCAAGCGTGTTGAGCGCGAAGCGCTTCACCACGGTCTCGTCCACGGCGTTCACCGAGGCCGGGTTGCTGGATGGCACCAGCGAGTCGGCGCGGATGCGGATGAGCATCCATCCCAGGTTGGTGTCCTGGGTCATCACGCGGAACACCTTGCCCCCGATGCGCACGGTGCGCTTGTTCGCGTACTGCGAGGTGGGGCCCACCACCAGGTAGGTCTGGCGCTTGTTCGACGGGGTGGTGCGCGTGCCCATGCTGCCCGTCGAGTTGATGAACGAGTCGAGCACGTTCACCACGTAGTAGTTGTTGGCCGACGGGGGCACGGTGAGCACGAGCTCCTTGGTGCCGCCGTTCTGGCTCGACGGGTACTTGCGGCCGCTGAGGTCGAGCATCGAGTTGAGGTACAGCACCGAGGCATCACCGGCGTTGGTGGCCAGGTTGTTCCAGGCCGCGGCCTGCGTGCCCTTGCCTCCCAGCATGTTCACGGGGGCGGTGCGCAGCGCGTTGTACTTGAGGAAGCGGTACACGAACTCCGGCGCCACGCCCCAGGTGTAGGCGTCGGCGGCGAGCTCGGTGATGGCCGCCGGGTTCGTGAGCGGCGACGGCGGGCCCTTGGGCAGCGCCGAGGCGGCGGCGGGGAGCGAGACGAGGAGCGCCGCGGCGCTGATGCCGATCAGAGCGCCGGCGGCGAGGGAAATGGCGGGGCTGCGCATGGCGACTCCAATCCGGGAGTGGAGGGGCGGGTCACGGGCACTCTCGCAGATTGCGCCGGGCGCGGTGAGGGCCTGCTGGGGCTTCTCCTACCGGCGGCGCCGCCTACCGGTGGGTGTCGCCCTTGCGCGTCTTGGCCCCCGGCGGAACCGGCCCGCGATCACGGCGCACCGTGACCTTGCGGCCCTTCAGCGACCCCGCGCGCAGCGCCTGGATCACGTGGTCGGCCTCGGCATCGGGCACGTCGACCAGCGAGAAGCGGTCGGCGATCTGGATGGCGCCGATCTCCCGGCCGGCGATCTTCGCCTCGTTGGCGATGGCGCCGACGAGGTCCTGCGGGCGGATGCCCGCGATGCGCCCCGCGCCGACGAAGACGCGCGCCATGCCCTCGGCGGGCGCCCGCCCGGGCCCGGCACGGTGGGCGCGACGTGGCGCGCCGCCGGGGCCGGAGGGCGGCGCTCCCTTCTTCCCCCCTCCCGGCCGATCCTCGCGCATGCGCACCTCGGGGATGTCCTCGTCGTCATCCGAGCCGCGCGAGGCCTGATGGGCCAGCTTCACGGCGGCGGCCGCGATGTCCATCACGTCGAACTCATCGGCCAGCGACTCCACCACCACGCGGAAGGAATCGATGTCGCCCTCGAGGATGTCCTCGCGCAGCGTGGCGGTGGTGACGTCGAGCCGGCGGGCGCGCACGTCGGCCACGGTGGGCAGCGCCTGCTGCGGCACGCGGCGGCCGATGACCCTCTCGATGTTGCGCAGCATGCGGTGCTCGCGCGGCTCGGCGAGCGTGATGGCCACGCCCTCGCGCCCGGCCCGGCCCACCCGGCCGATGCGATGGACGTACTGCGCCGGAGCGGACGGCACGTCGAAGTTGATCACGTGCGTGAGCTGGTCGACGTCCAGCCCGCGGGCCGCCACATCGGTGGCGATGAGCAGGTCGGCGGTGCCCGAGCGCAGCCGGCCCATCACCCGGTCGCGCTGCTCCTGCGTCATGCCGCCGTGCAGTGCCTCGGCCTGGTGGCCGCGGCCGTTGAGGGTCTCCACCAGCTGCTCCACCTCCACGCGCGTGCGGCAGAACACGATCGCGGCGGCGGGTTCCTCGGCGTCCAGCAGCCGCACCAGCGCGGCGGGCTTGTAGGCCCGCTGCACCACGTAGGCCTCCTGGCGCACCTTGGGGGCCTCACCCTCGGCCGCCGGCTCGGCATCGATCTGCACCCTCACCGGATCGGTGAGGTGGTTCTGCGCGATGGCGCGGATGCGCGGCGGCATGGTGGCCGAGAACAGCACGGTCTGGCGCGGTGCCGGGATGGCATCGAGGATCGCCCCGATGTCCTCTGCGAACCCCATGTCGAGCATCTCGTCGGCCTCGTCGAGCACGACGACCTTCACGTCGTCGAGCTTCAGCGTGCCGCGCGCGATGTGGTCGCGGGCGCGACCCGGCGTGGCCACCACCACGTCCACCCCGCGCTCGAGCGCTTTCACCTGGCGGTAGATGGGCTGGCCTCCGTACACCGGAAGCACCCGCGCGCCCAGGCCGCGGCCGTAGCGGTGCATGGCCTCCGATACCTGCATGGCCAGCTCACGCGTGGGCACCAGCACCAGCGCGCCCGGCGCGCGACCCGTGCCGATGTCCTTCATCGAATGGAGCAGCGGAAGCGCGAAGGCTGCGGTCTTGCCGGTGCCCGTGGCCGCGTTGCCCAGCAGGTCGCGTCCCGCGATGAGATGCGGGATGGCCTCCTGCTGGATGGGCGTGGGCTCCTCGTAGCCGAGTTCGGCGAGGGCGGCAAGGAGCTCATCGCGCAGCCCCAGGCCGTTGAAGTTCAGTTGCTCGATGGACGCATAGTGCCTGATGCACATCTGGGGGAGTGCTGCGCACATGGGTAGCAATTAGGTACTACCGTTAGTGGTATGAAACTCAGCGTGAGCCTTTCGGGCGATGACGTGCGCCTGCTGGACCAACTCGCCGCGGAGCGGGGCTCGTCGCGCTCGGCCGTGCTGCAGCAGGCCGTGGCCCTGCTTCGCGACCGCCAGCTGGGTGCCGACTACGCCAGCGCCTGGGAGGAATGGTCGGCCGGCGACGGCGACCTATGGGATGCCACGGCCGGCGACGGCATCGAGCGCGACTGAGTGCGCCGGGGGGAGATACGCATGGTGGTGCTCGACCCGGGCATCGGCGCCGAGGCACGCAAGCGCCGACCGGCCGTGCTGGTGTCGAACGACGGTGCAAACCGCATGGCCGAGGAGATTGGGCGCGGCACGGTCACCGTGGTGCCGCTCACCTCCAGTACCGGACGCGTCTACCGCTTCCAGGCCCTGCTGCCCGCCGACCGCACGGGCCTGCCCCGCGATTCAAAGGCGCAGGCCGAGCAGGTGCGCTCGGTGGACATCAGCCGCGTGGGCCGGCTGATCGGCACGGTACCGGACGACCTCTCACGCGCCATCGACGATGCCCTGCGGGTGCACCTGGGGCTCGCCTGATCGTCGTGCCGCCCACACGGGGGCTCCGTCAGGCGTGCTCCGGGTGCCAGCGGTGCATGTGGTTGGCGTGCTGCTCGCTGTACGCCCCTGCCGGGTAGTACTGGTCGTAGAAGCCGCAGTCGATGTGCTGTGCCTGGGTGGTGAGGCGCTGGTACATGGGGTCGACGGTGAGCGGGAAGCGGCCGTAGGTGTCCCACACGTACTGGCAGTAGGCCTTCACGCACTCCACGGTGTCCTCATGCGGGCGCGGGATCGCGCCGGTGAAGCTCTCATTCATCGACGGGCTCTGGAACGGCTTGGGCACGTCGGGGTCGAGCGCCGACCACTTCATGGCCATGAAGGCGTCGACCGCCTCGTGCATGTCGGCGTAGTACGGCGGGGTGAATCCCTCGAGGTAGCCGTCACGCCCCACCGCGAAGGTGGTGCCATCGGCGGCGGTCTCGAACCGGAAGCCCAGCCCCTCCACGTCTCCCCCGCCCATCACGAACTTGGGCAGGTACCCGGTGAAGGTCCAGCCGCCCAGGCCCAGGGCCTGCAGCGCGAGGTTGAGGTTCTGGCAGATGAACCCCTGCTCCACGACCATCATCGAGAGGATCCGGCTCTCGAGCTCGGCCATGGTCATGGTGCGCTCTTCGCGGATGCGGCCGGTCTTCACGAACTCCTCGAGGCCCGCGGACCTGCCCCCGTGGCGCTCGTCGATGATGTTGAAGCCGTACGAGCGCGCCAGGTAGATGAACAGGACGTTGATGTACTCCATCGTCATGTTCGTGATGGGGATGAAGAGCGTGGTGCCCGGCTTGTTGGCATTCCACCGGTTGAAGTCGAACAGGCCGGGAAGGTCGGTGGGCAGGGGGGCGCGGCCGTCGTGCAGCTTCACGCGTGCCCGGCGGTAGAGGTCGACCACAAAGTCGGCCTGTTCCGCCATGCCCTTGCCCGAGAGCGTGGAGATCTCGCCCGGCTCGGGGACCATCTTGAAGATGTCGAGCCACCACAGGCCGTCGTCGTTGCTCCAGAAGAGCTCGGTGCCGTGGTTGGAGCACGCCGAGGGCCAGGTGCGGTTGGTCCACTGCACCACGGTGCTCATGCCGCGCTTGGGATCCATGTCGGCGAGCGCAAGGCCGTTGAGCCCGGTGCCGGCCATCACCAGGAGGGCCTCCTCGAGCTCGGACAGCGGCACGGGATCGTGCGGGGAGGTGTACTCGATCACCTCGCTCTCCACGGTCATGCCGAGGCCCACGCGCCGGCTCTTGCGATCGAAGATCGACTGGAAGAGGGGGTATCCGAGGGCATCTGACAGGCCCGGGGGCAGTGGAGCCGCAGCGCTCGCGGGCTGGAATGCCTGCTGTCGGTCCGTTGTGCTCATGACGCTCCTCACCGGTCTGCCACTCGCTCTTACAGCGTAAGGCTAGCGCACGCTGCCCGCCAGCGTGCCCCTACCCCTCCGGGCGGTCGCCGAGTAGATGCCGCGCCACGGTGGGGTCGGTGGTTGAGGCGATCGTGTCCCACCAGCTGAGGTCATCCCGATCGCCACGCACCAGCACGACGTCCTCCGGGGGACCATCCGGCGAGTACGCCGTCACCTCGAAGGTGCCGGTGGCGGGCGTGAGCGCCGCGTAGTTCACCGACATCTGCCTTGGGTCGGCCCGGAAGTAGTCGACCGCGATCTCACGGGTCTGCTCGGCGTTGGCGGCAGGAGCCCGGAATTTCATGAGCAGCACGTTGGTGAACCTCGGCGCCTGCCGGCCGTCGGGAAGCGACCCGGTCACGCTCTTCATCTGGGGCGGCAGCGTTGCCTTGAGGCGCTCGATGAGCGCCTGGCCCGCGTCGTCATGGCGGGCCCGGACCTGGATCAGCACGGTCATGTCGCTCATGCCCGTGAGGGTACGTGCCCACGGCGCCCCGCACCGTGCACCCCTGCGCCAGTGACCATCGCGCGATGCGGCCGGCAGCGGGGCATTCCACGTGGCGAAGGATGTCGGCTCGATCGTGCTCGCCCAATCAGCGCTGAAGTCGCCGCCGGGCGCAGGCCTGAAGGCGATCGTCACGATCTTCGCCTCGGTGAATCGGGGGAGAGCGGTGGCGTCGATCCCGGTACCGGTGAACGTGGCCGATCCGGATTCTGCCGTCGCTGCCCTGCCCGATAGTCCAGCCCCAGCCCGGGCATATGGCGGTTTCGACACCACGGGCGCCGCGCTGTCATACGCGTGACCGCACCGCACGCAGGGAGACAACGATGACGCGCTACCTCGCACCGACGCTCCTCGGACTCGCCGGCACGGCACTGGTGCTTGCCACAACGGCGTCCTCGGCGCCCCTGCTCCCCGCCGCTGTCACCGACCTCGACGGCGTGGCGGTCACCCCGACCACCAGCCTGCACGCGCGGGTGCTCCCCCGGGCCGCGCGACGCCAGGCCACGACGGTCGCCTGCTGGGACTGGAACGACTCCGTCAGCCAGCCGCCGGCCTTCGCCCCCGCGGCCTCGGGTGGCGTGGCGTTCCAGTGGAGCCTGCCGGACGCGGCATGGGAGGGCGCGGTGGGCAGCGCGCTTGGCCGATGGAACACGGCGCTGCCCGGCGACCAGTACCTGAGCGTGGCGGGCACGGTGCCCGCGATGAGCCGACCGAGCAAGTTCGCCGATGGCACGAACTACATCGGAATGGCCAAGCTCGGCGGGCGGACCCTGGCGGTCACCTACACCTGGACGAGCCGGCAGACCGGGCGCATCATCGAGAACGACGTCTTCTTCTCCGCCGATGTCTCGTGGGACGTGCGGCCCTTCAGGGCGGACCAGTTGTGCCCCGACGGGCGCGCGTACGACATCGAGGCGATCGGCGTCCACGAGTTCGGGCACGTGCTGGGCTTCGACCACATCAGCGGCGTCGAGGAGGCCACCATGTATCCGACCGCGCCCGCTGGGGAGACGCGCAAGCGCACCCTGACCGCTGGCGAGGCCGCCGCGGGCGCCGCGCGCGACGTGGGTCCGTGAGGGCAGGGAGCCCGCCGTCGCGGGCGGGCGCGAACCGCTAGCCGAACGCGGTGATGTCGGTGTGGTGGTGCGTCATGCGCCACCGGCCGTCCTCGAGGCGGAACGTGCTGGTGAACCGGTGGCGCACGTCGGTGCGCTCACCAGCCACTACGTTGTGGCCCTCCTCCACGCCGAGCGCGTATCCGACATCCGTGCCCTGCACGAGGCGCACGTCGACCGCGCCGACCTGCCCCGTCATACCCATGGCCACGAGCTCCCGGAACTGGCCGAGGACGGCCTCACGCCCCTCGAGGCACCCACCGAACGGCCCCATGAGGGTGATGTCGTCACCGACGGACCACACATCGGCCATGGGCCCGTCATCACCGGCGAAGGCCGCGTTGAGAGCGGCATAGAAGCCGTCGTTGGCAGAGCGAAGATCGTCCATGGCAGGGACCCTAATACCCGCGGCGCGCCAGGGCCCGGGCGCGATTACAGGGCGGCGCCCGATTCGCCATGAGGCACGGTGACCCGATGGACCGACTCCCCATCACGCGGGATCGGCCATCTCAATGACCGTCGTCGGGCGCGCCTTTCCCTCCGCGTCACGTTGTGAGAAAGCGGGGTCCACACCTCGCTTCGGACGAACCGGCACCGCACGGCACCCTGCGTCACCGCCGCGGCGTCTA
>JAURGT010000079.1 GCA_030833665.1 Miltoncostaeales bacterium | reverse complement strand
GCGGCGCCAAGTGAGCGACACGTTTGGCGCACGACCGATCCTGCTGGAGCGCTTCCGCGACCTGCTCCCCGTAACGGCCGCCACGCCAATCCTCACCCTTGGTGAGGGCGCCACGCCTTTAGTTAAGGTGCCGCGCCTCGGTGCGGCGATTGGTGCGTCGGACCTGTGGCTAAAGGTCGAGGGGGCGAACCCGACCGGCTCCTTTAAGGATCGCGGCATGGTGGTGGCGGTTGCCAAGGCGGCGGAGTCTGGTGCGCGCGCCGTGGTCTGCGCCAGCACCGGCAACACCTCGGCATCAGCCGCCGCGTACGCCGCCGCCGCGGGGCTCGAAGCGATTGTGTTGTTGCCCGCGGGCAAGATCGCCGCAGGAAAGTTGCTGCAGGCGTTTGCCGCTGGCGCGAAAGTCATCTCTATTGATGGCAACTTCGACGATGCGCTCGAGATCGTGCGCGAGCTCGGCGCCGGTGGGGGTGGGGTGGAGATCGTGAACTCGATCAATCCGCATCGCATTGCCGGCCAAGCCACCGCGGCGCACGAGATCATTGCCGACCTGGGCGACGCCCCCGACGTGTTGGCGCTCCCCGTTGGCAACGCCGGCAACATCAGCGCCTACTGGCGCGGCTTCACTGACGCGGTGCGCATTGGCAGCACCAAGCGACGTCCGCGCATGGCGGGCTTTCAGGCTGCGGGTGCCG
>JAURGT010000078.1 GCA_030833665.1 Miltoncostaeales bacterium | reverse complement strand
GATTGATGCCGTCAACATTGTTCCATGGAATGACATTAACGTGCACGCCATTTCGAAACGCGCGCTTTAACATTCGTCCTAACATTCGCGCTTGGTGCGCGCTGTCATTCACGCCGGCGAGCAGCGTGTACTCAAATGTGACTCGCCGTCCTGTCTCTTTGAAATACGACTTTGAATCCTCGAGCAGATGCTCGATGGAGTAATACTTGGCCGATGGTACGATTTTCTCCCGCGTCTCCTGGTCCGGGGCGTGCAACGACACCGCAAGCGTGCATTGCAATTTGTACTTCGCAAATTTCATTATGGCGTTTGGTATCCCAACGGTAGACACCGTAATCGACCTCGCGCTGATCCCCACGTCCTCATTAAGCGTTCGGATCGCTCGTGCGACTTCTTTCATGTTCAGCATCGGCTCGCCCATGCCCATGAACACGACGTTCGATACCCGTTGCTTGTACGCATCCTCCAA
This sequence comes from Miltoncostaeales bacterium, assembly GCA_030833665.1. Classification (GTDB taxonomy): domain Bacteria; phylum Actinomycetota; class Thermoleophilia; order Miltoncostaeales; family Miltoncostaeaceae; genus SYFI01. Next base: position 242 of record JAURGT010000078.1, on the reverse strand, counting down.
AACGAGCACTTGATTCACTATTTCTGCCGCTGTCAAATTGCTCTTAAATCCCAACTTTCCGGTCGCGCAAAACGAACATTTCATCCCGCATCCGCTCTGCGACGAGACGCACGCAGTTAACCTGTACCTATCCCATCCCTGAACTCGACTGAAATCTCCCTCGAACTGGTCACCATCGTCCACGTAGCACGTCGCGTCTGGTATCCCCACGCACTCGTACACGTGCCCCGTCGTCCCTCGCG
>JAURGT010000077.1 GCA_030833665.1 Miltoncostaeales bacterium | reverse complement strand
AGTTGGATGTCACTCGAGTTGCCGTGGGCGATGCCAGCAAGCATCCGACTCGTATCGGTACCGCCGAGGTGGTCACCGATGCTCTGGCCGTGGCCAACGCATCCGATGTCGACCTCGTGGTGGAGGTCATGGGTGGTACGACGCTCGCCGGTGAGGTGATTCGCGCAGCGTTGGAGAGCGGCAAACCCGTGGTGACGGCCAACAAGGCGCTGTTGGCGGCACAATCCGGCGAATTGTTCAAGATCGCCGACGAACGCGGTATCGATCTGCTGTTCGAAGCCGCCGTGTGCGGTGGGATTCCCCTCATTCGCCCCCTACGCGAGAGCCTGCGCGGCGAGCCCATTCGACGAGTTCTCGGCATCGTGAACGGCACCACCAACTACATCCTCACGAAGATGACCGAAACCGGCGCCGACTACTCCGATGCGCTCCGCGAGGCACAGCAGCTCGGTTACGCAGAGGCCGATCCGACTGCCGACGTCGAAGGCCTCGATGCGGCTGCAAAGATCGCCATCGTCGCAAACTTCGCCTTCGGAGTCCACGTGGTGGCCGACGACGTCGTCGCCGAGGGAATCTCCAGGATTTCCGCAAGTGACATTGCGATGGCGCAGAAGTTCGGTTACGTGATCAAGTTGCTCGGCGTCGCCGAGCGGGATTCCAACACCGGCGCGGTGAGCGTACGGGTGCACCCCGCCATGGTTGGTGTGAAGCAC
>JAURGT010000076.1 GCA_030833665.1 Miltoncostaeales bacterium | reverse complement strand
CGACGTGACGCCGCTTTCGCTCGGCATTGAGACGTTGGGTGGCGTGATGACGAAGCTCATCGAGCGCAACACGACGATCCCAACCTCAAAGAGCCAGACGTTCTCGACGGCCTCCGACAACCAGCCGCAGGTGGAGATCCACGTGCTGCAGGGTGAGCGCGAGTTTGCCGCCGACAACAAGACGCTCGGCAAGTTCATCCTCTCCGGGATCCCCGCCGCTCCGCGCGGCGTGCCACAGGTTGAGGTGACGTTCGACATTGACGCGAACGGCATCCTCGATGTGAAGGCGAAGGATCGCGCGACGGGCAAGGAGCAGCAGGTGCGCATCACCGGCAGCTCAATGCTTGGCAAGGATGATGTCGATCGCATGGTGCGCGAGGCGAAGGAGCATGAGGCAGAAGACAAGGCACGCCGCGATGCGGTCGACTTCCGCAATCAGACCGAAGCACTCGCCTTCCAGGCGGAGAAGACGCTCACCGACCTTGGCGACAAGGTTGATGCGGAGAAGAAGGCGCAGGCTGAGGCCCTCATCGGTGAGGTTCGCGAAGCGCTGAAGGGCGAGTCGCTCGACCCGGTGAAGGAGAAGGCTGAGGCGTTGGCGAAGGTGATGAGCGAGATCGGCACCGCCGCCTACCAGCAGAGCCAGGCCGAGGGTGCAAACGGCGCCGAAAGTGGTGAGCCAACCCCGGCGAGCGAGGAGACAATCGAAGGCGAAGCGAAGGAGGTCTAACC
>JAURGT010000075.1 GCA_030833665.1 Miltoncostaeales bacterium | reverse complement strand
AGCACGGCCACGACCACGGCCGCGGCCGTGGCCACGGCCACGGCCACAGCCACGGCCACGGCCACGGCCACGGCCACGGCCACGGCCACGGCCACGGCCACGGCCACGGCCACGGCCACGGCCACGGCCACGGCCACGGCCACGGCCACGGCCACGGCCACGGCCACGGCCACGGCCACGCCGGCCACGGCCACGGCCACGGCCACAGCCACGGCCACGACTGTTATCTTTAATTTCTATTTGGGCCCCAACACGACCAAAATTCGTACGAGCAGGTACCGGCTGCCACCGCCACGGCCACGGCCACGGCCACGGCCACGGCCACGGCCACGGCCACGGCCACGGCCACGGCCACGGCCACGGCCACGGCCACGGCCACAGCCACGACCGGCCGCGGCCACGGCCACAGCCACGGCCACGACTGTTATCTTTAATTTCTATTTGGGCCCCAACACGACCAAAATTCGTAGGAGCAGGTACCGGCTGCCACCGTGGCTGTGGCCGTGGCCGACGACGACGGCACGAGCACGGCCACGACCACGGCCACCAGCCACCACGGCCACGGCCACGGCCACGGCCACAGCCACGGCCATGGCCACGACCGGCCACAGCCAAAGCCACGGCCACGGCCACGGCCACGGCCACGGCCACCACCGGCCGCGGCCACGACCGGCCGCGGCCACGGCCACAGCCACGGCCACGGCCACGGCCACAGCCACGGCCACAGCCACG
>JAURGT010000074.1 GCA_030833665.1 Miltoncostaeales bacterium | reverse complement strand
CTCGGCGACCGTCGCAACCACCTGCTCTGGCTCGAGGATGCGCTTTGGGTTCGGGTACACCGCTTCACTGAGAACGCGCGCAGCGAGCTCCATCGTGACCGGCATGCCGCTGAGCCGACCAACAGCAACAAGTCGCGTGAGGGCACCCTCCAGCTCACGAACGTTGCTCTGCACACGTCGGGCTACCTGCTCAACGACATCGTCTGCAACGATGACGCCGCTCTCTTCAGCTTTCGCGCGCAGGATTGCAATACGCGTCTCAAGATCTGGCGACGAGATGTCGGCAATAAGGCCCCACTCAAATCGTGAGCGCAGGCGCTCTTCGAGCAGCGAGATCTCTTTTGGTGTTCGATCTGACGTCAACACAATCTGCTTTCCGGCGGAGTGCAGCGCGTTGAATGTGTGGAAGAACTCTTCCTGCGTGCGCTCCTTGTCGGCGAGGAACTGAATATCGTCAATGAGCAGCACATCGATCTTACGGAAGCGCGAGCGGAACGCCTCAGCGCCGCTCTGCTGAATGCTGGTAATGAACTCATTCGTGAACGCTTCGCCGGTGATGTACAACACGTGTCGCTTCGGTGAGCGTTCAGCTACCGCGTTACCAATGGCGTGCAACAGATGCGTCTTGCCGAGGCCGGTGCCGCCGTACAAGAAGAGCGGGTTGTATGCGCCACCAGGCCGCTCCGACACAGAGAGCGACGCGGCATGTGCGAGGCGGTTCGCTGCACCAACTACGTACGTCGCAAATGTGTAGCGAGCATTTAGGTTTGTTGCGCGTGCTGGTGCCTC
>JAURGT010000073.1 GCA_030833665.1 Miltoncostaeales bacterium | reverse complement strand
GGGCTGGCGTCGTGCGCGGTGACGCGCATCGTGATGGCCGCGGCGGCCGAGGGCATCACGCTGCGGACGCTCGAGGCGCGCGCGACGAGCCGGTCGGACGCGCGCGGACTGCTCGCGCTGCCCGGCGTCGACGGCCGACCCGAACAGCAGGAACTTGCCCACGAACCCGGCCAGCGGCGGGAAGCCCGCCAGCGACAGCAGGGCGAGGGTCATGACCACGCCGGCCCATGGGCGCGCGCGGCCGTACCCGATGAAGGCCGCCAACCGATCGCCGTCCTCCACCTCGCGCTCGCGCAGCACCACGATGCCGAAGGCCGCGAGGGTCATGGCCACGTAGGCGAACAGGTAGTAGATGAGGGCAGCAGCGCCGACCTCCGTGCCCACGGCCACGCCGATCAGCAGGTATCCGGCCTGCGCGATGCTCGACCACGCCAGCATGCGCTTGACGTTCTGCTGCATCAGGGCACCCACGTTGCCCACCACCATCGTGATGACGGCCATGGCGCCGATGAGCACCCGCCAGTCACCCGATGCCTGCTGGGTGGCGCCGGTGAACACCAGCAGGAACGCCCCCATGGCCGCGGCCTTGGTGCCCGTGCCCATGAAGGCCGTCACCGGGGTGGGCGCGCCCTGGTAGACGTCGGGCGTCCACATGTGGAAGGGCACCGCGCTGGCCTTGAATCCCAGCGCCACCACGATCAGCGCGATGGCGGCTACCAGCAGGGGCTGCGAGGCGAGGCCGTCGACGGTGGCCAGGCGGTCGGCGATTCCCGCCAGCGACGTGGTGCCGGCCACCCCGTAGAGCAGCGCGAAGCCGTAGATCAAGAGCGCCGTGCCGATGGATCCCGTGATGAGGTACTTGAGGCCGCTCTCGAGCGAGCGCTCGCGAGTCACCTCGATGGCGCAGAGGATGTACAGCGACACCGACAGCAGCTCGATGCCGATGAACAGCGTGATGAGGTCGCCGCTCATCACCGTGAGCATCATGCCGGTGGCGGCCGCCAGCACCAGGCCCGTGAACTCCGGCCGGCGCCCCGCGGCGGCGGGCTCGCCCCAGGCCAGCGCGATGGTGGCGAGGGCCGACAGCATGATGATCCAGGTCATCAGCAGGCCGAAGCGGTCGATGCGCAGCTCGCCGTAGAAGGCCACCTGCCGCTCGCCCCACTGGGCCACGGTGATGGCCAGCGTGGCCACGATTCCCGCGATGCCGGTGAACTCGGGCAGGCGCCGCAACGATGCGGGCAGCGGCACCACGGCCAGCACGAAGGCCAGCACCATGGTGGCGCCCATCACGTACATGGTCAGCGCTGCGCCGGCGTTCACGGGCGCACCTCGCGTGCGGGCATGTCAGCGGTGGGGCGGTCTTCCGCCACCTGGGCGGGAACCAGCGCCCAGTCGGTGCTCGACCGCGATGTGTTCACGATGCTGGCGGGCCAGATGGCGATCCACAGCATCATCAGGATGAGCGGCACGAGGATGATGGCGTCGCGCCCGCGCATCTCCGCCGCGCGGCCTTCGTCCTGCACGCCGCGCACCGGGCCGTTCATGGTGCTCTGGTACATGCGCAGCATGTAGACGGCCGCGTAGATCACGCCGAGCATGGCGATCACGGCCATCCAGGCGTACTGGTCGAACACGCCGCCGAGGATGAAGAACTCGCCCACGAACGCGTTGGACCCCGGCAGCGCCAGGGCCGCCATGGTGA
>JAURGT010000072.1 GCA_030833665.1 Miltoncostaeales bacterium | reverse complement strand
CCGATGCCATCGCCGCGCGGCTGGAGGAGGTGCTGGCCGACCGCGACGAGCTGGCCCGCCGGGGCGAGGCCGCGCGCGCACGGGCAGCCGAGCTGTCGTGGACCGCCACGGCCCGCAAGACCGCTGATGTGTGGCGCGAGGCCCTGGGGCTGCCGCGGTAGACGGCAGGGTGCGACCCTCAGTACCGCGGGTTGTTCATTCTCATCAAGGGGTTCCCGCGGCGAAGCTCCCCGGACGGCGCTATGGCTGGGGCACCGGTGGCCTCAGTTCTTCCCCGAGCTCTGAGTGATCCTCATCTGCCGGGCTCAGCAACGGCGACTTCGCTTTCCCGGTCGAGCGGCTCAGCACGCTCAGGCACAGGGTCACTGCGAGCACCAACAGCCAGATGAGGCCGATGTTCTCCAACACAAAGGAGTTGCGGCCCCAGCCGAACGGCGTGTCTGCGGCCGGGGCGAGCGGAAGGGGCACGATCGAAAGGGCAATCGCGGTAGTCACAAGCCAAGGCCACCACGGTCTCGCAGCTGGACGAGTGACCTGCTCGTAGCCGATCGACTGTCCGGACAGCCCAAGCTGCAGAGCCGCGAGGACAAGGGCGAACTGCAGGTAGTAGATCGGGCTGGTCGCAGGGACCACGGCTGGCGTAACGAGCGCGAGGACGAGCACGTACGCCTTGGGAATCCGTCGCCTGAAGATCACCACCACGACTGCCACGAGCGCAGCAACGACGAGGCCTGGGACTACCGGCTGCGCAACAACCCACTCTTGGAGGGCACCGCCTGCGGCACCGAAGGCTCCGGGAAGAGTCAAGAGCGCATCACCCACCACGTAGAGGCTGCGTGAGGCCGACAAGTTCACCGGACTGGCGTCTGCCGGGCCACCTCGGGTCGTATATGCGGTTCCACTCAGCCATTCCGATACGGCGGGCCACGGGCCTCCCGGCATCAAGACGAATGACATGGCGGTGACGCCCAGAAAGGCGACAATCACGCGCGCTGCGACCCTCAGTTGACCGATCGCAGCGAGCCCAAGGGCGAGGAGGATCCACTGGGGACGCACCAGCGCCGCCGCGAAAGCGGCGGTCGGCGCGACCCAGGTAGGCGAGCGCCCAAGGAAGACGGCGAAGACCGCGAGGCAGGGAAGGGCGAATGCAGCGCTGTTCCCACGATCGACCATCGCGATGACGGGGACGGCGGTCACGCCGAGCAACAGGAGCGGCCAGAGCGCAGCGGCACCACGCCGTCGCCTCTGCCACGCGAGCCATGCCGCCGGGAATAGCGCGCACGCGATGAGCAGGCCCATGTAGCCCAAGAGGGCGCCCAACGGTCCTGCAGCGCTGTTCCGCACCATGGCGGTGACGACGTGGGGAAATTGGCTCAGCGGTGGGTAGAGAGATGAGTATTTGCGGGACTGATCGATCGGGTACTCGTTGAGCAAGCTGGCCGGCACCGGCCCCATCGGCCCCATGGCGTTCGATATCCGGAGGACGGGCGAGCTCGTCGATGGCATGCCGAAGTCGTGCTCAGCCACGATCCTTCCGCCCTGAAAATCGCCGAAGCAATGCACACCAAGGCCCTCGATGGACGCAGTGCACCACCCATCATCGGCCATATAGCTCAGCGCGCGCGTCGTGGGCGACTGGAAGTAATCGCTTGCCACCAGTGCGACGGGGATCGACACGATGAGTCCGAGGAGGAGGATGAAGACGATGGCGATTGAGTACAGGGGCGAAAAATTTGCGGGCTACAACAAGCCCAAGCGCACGCCATCGCATCCGACCAAGAGCCACGTCGTCGTGGCCAAGGCTGGCGACCAGGTCAAGACGATCAGGTTCGGCCAGCAGGGCGTCTCTGGATC
>JAURGT010000071.1 GCA_030833665.1 Miltoncostaeales bacterium | reverse complement strand
AGTCGATTCCCGAGATCTTCGCCCAGCGCGGCGAGTTGTGGTTCAGGCGCACCGAGGAGGACCTGATCAGGGAGAACCTGCAGGCCGAGCCCGGGGTGCTGGCGCTGGGCGGCGGTGCGCTTGGCAGCAAGCGCACCCGCGACCTGCTGGGGCGCACCGCCTGGGTGGCGTGGCTGCGCATCGACCCGGAGCTGGCGTGGGATCGCGTGGGCGGCCAGCCAGGGCGCCCGCTGGCCCTCGACCGCGACCGCTTCATCCGACGCGCCGGCGAGCGGGAGCACGTGTACCGCGAGGCGGCCGACGTGATCCTCGATGCCTCGAAGCCCGCCGCCGAGGTGGCGAGGGTGCTGGCCGAGTGGGCGAATGGGGGCGGCCCCGACGAGGAGCGCGCCGGGTGAGCACCACGGCTCCCGAGCCGGTGATCACCGCGGGCATCGGAGCACGCAGCGTGCCGGTGCATCTGGGAGCAGGCGCCCTGGCCCTGGTGGGACCCCTCCTTGCCGGGGCGGGTGCCGGTGACGGCGCGCTCGTCGTGGTTGACGACGGTGTGGCCTACGCCGGCGAGCAGGTGGCGCAGTCATGCCGCGAAGCGGGCCTGCGCGTCACGGTCATCTCCGTGCCCGCAGGCGAGGCGTCGAAGAATCTCGGCGAACTCGAGCGGCTCTCCCGCGAGGCCGCGCGCGCGGGCATTCGCCGCCGCGACGCCGTGGTCGCGGTGGGCGGTGGAGTGGTGGGCGACCTCGCGGGATTCCTCGCGGCGTCGTACCAGCGCGGCGTTCGTCTGGTGCAGGCACCGACCACCCTCCTCGCCATGGTCGATTCGTCGCTCGGCGGCAAGACCGGGGTCGACCTGCCCGAGGGCAAGAACTACGTGGGCGCCGTGTACCAGCCCGAGGCCGTTGTAATGGACACCACCGTGCTGGCCACCCTCTCGGCCCGCGAGCTGTCGTGCGGGTTCGCGGAGGTCGTGAAGTACGGGCTGCTGGTGGGCGGCGAGCTCATGGACATGGTCGCCGCCTGGCCCGACCTCCCAGGTCCGGATGCCGAGCTGGCCGACCTCATCCGCCGCTGTGCCGAGTGCAAGCTCGAGGTCGTGGCCGAGGACGAGTTCGACCTCGGGCGGCGCGCCATCCTGAACCTGGGCCACACCGTGGGGCACGGCATCGAGGCCGCCGCGGGCTACGACCTCTATCACCATGGAGAGGCGATCTCGCTGGGGCTGCTGGCGGCGCTTCGCGTGAGCGAGCACTCGCGTGGCCTGGCCCCCGAGTGGCGCGATCGCACGGCCGCCACCCTCGCACGCCACGGGCTGCCGGTGCGGCTTGACCCGTCGGTCGACGTGGACCAGGTGGTCGAGATCATGTCGCGCGACAAGAAGTCGGACGGCCGGGCCCTCAACATGGTGCTGCTGCGCGCGCCTGGCGATGTGCTGACCCACCAGGACCCCGACCCGGCCGTGGTGCGCGCGGCCATCGAGGAGCTCGCGTGACGCCCACCATCGCACTGCTGCACGGACCCAACCTCAACATGCTGGGACGCCGTCCCTCGCAGCACTACGGCACCCTCACGCTGCCCGAGCTCGAGGCACAGGTGCGGGCATGGGGAGATGAGCGCGGCATGCGCGTGGGCACCTTCCAGACGAACCACGAGGGCGCATTCCTCGAGCATGTCCACGGCCTGGCGGGCGCGGTGGACGGGGCCATCGTCAACCCCGGTGCGTGGACGCACTACCAGTACTCCATCCGCGACGCGCTCGAGGTGATGGGCGTGCCGTTCGTGGAGGTCCACCTGTCCGACGTGGACGCCCGCGAGGATTTCCGCAAGGTTTCCGTGGTGCGTGACATCGCCCTCGCCACCGTCAAGGGCAAGGGGCCCGACGGGTACCGCGAGGCCCTGGACATCCTGAAGGCGGAGCTCTCCGCTTGAGCCACGCATCGCGCCAGGCGCGCATGGGCGAGGTGCTCGCGGAGGAGGGGCTCGACGCCCTCATCGTCACCGACCTCGTGAACGTGCGGTACCTGTGCGGATTCGTCGGGTCGAACGGCGTGCTTGTGGTGACCCCATCCAGTCGCGTGCTGCTGACCGATTCCCGCTACACGGCGGCGGCCCGCACGCAGGTGCA
>JAURGT010000070.1 GCA_030833665.1 Miltoncostaeales bacterium | reverse complement strand
CCGGTGAACTCGCCCTGGAATCCGATGCCGAGCTCGAGAAGCGCCGCGACGCGTCCGCTCACGGAGACGCTGCCCTCCGAGGGCTGCATCACGCCGGCAATCATCTTCAGCAGCGTGCTCTTGCCCGCGCCGTTGAGTCCCAGCACGCCGATCTTGGCGCCGGGCAGGAACGCCAGCGTGATGTCGTCGAGCACCACCTTGTCGGGTGGGTACGACATCCGGACCTTGTGCATCTGGTAGACGAATTCGTTCTCAGCCATGCGCCTAAGCCTAGAGGGGCGGCTGGCGAACCGGTGGTCGGGCAACCGGAGCCGGGGATCGCCATTTGCGGCCCCCGCAAATGGCCTTACCGTTTCGCGACGTGCCCGACTGCCGGTTGGCCAGCCGCCCCTCTAGGCTCTTGCCCATGGACGTGACCGAGAGCAGTTTCCAGGCGGATGTGATCGAGCGGTCGCACGAGGTTCCCGTGGTCGTGGACTTCTGGGCCGAGTGGTGCGGGCCGTGCCGGCAGCTCGGGCCGATCATCGACGACGCCATCGGGCGCCGGGCGGGCGACGTGGTGCTGGCCAAGGTGGACATCGATGCCAACCCGGGGCTGGCGCAGATGTTCCAGGTGATGAGCATCCCGGCCGTGAAGGCATTCCGCAACGGCGAGGTGGTGGAGGAGTTCGTGGGGCTGGTGGCCCCGGCCCAGATGGAGGCCTTCCTCGACAAGCTCGTGCCGAGCAAGGTGGACATGCTGGTCGCAGAGGGCGACGCCGACAGCCTGCGCGAGGCGATCTTCCGCGACGCCGGGCGCACCGATGCCCGCATCGCGCTGGCGCACATCCTCATCGATGGCGGCGAGCTCGACGAGGCCGATGAGGTGCTGGCCCCCGCCGAGCACGACCCAATCGCCGCGGGCCTGCGCGCTCGCATCAGGCTGCTGGGGTGCGATGTGCCCGACGTGCAGGCCGGCCTCGCGGCCATTGAACGCCAGGACTGGCAGCAGGCCTTCGCGAGTCTCGTGGATGCCGCGAGCACCACCGGCGACAAGGTGCTGAAGGACGACCTGCGCAAGATGCTGATCGGGCAGTTCCGTGAGCTGGGTGACAGTCACCCGCTCGTCTCCGAGTACCGCAAGAAGCTGGCCCGCGCATTCCACTGACGGAGGCACGACCCTGATGGAAGTCCGCTCCTACGATGCGGCTGAACCGTTCACCACCACCGACGGCAGCACGATCCGGTCGCTGCTCGACCTCTCGGTGGCGCCGGTGGCCAACCACAGCCTGGCCGAGGCCTCCCTTCCTGCCGGCGGTCAGACCGACCGCCACCACCACAAGGTCTCGGAGGAGATGTACTACCTCGTGGAGGGCGAGGCGCTCATGGAGATCGATGGCGATGAGCGCGCGGTGACCGCCGGCGACGCCATCCTCATCCCCGTCGGCTCATGGCACCAGATCACCAACACGGGCACGGGCGTGATGCGCATGATCGTCACCTGCGCCCCGCCGTGGACCGCCGAGGACACCTACTTCGCGTGACCATCCCGCGCGAGGTTGCGCGGTGGCCCGCCTGCATGCCAGCACCGGCCGCAGCGGTGCGCCTAGGGCGCGGTGACCTCGGGGTGGGCACCGCTCACGGGGCTCTCGGTGCCCGACGGTGAAGTGCCTGACACCGGGGTGGACCACGACCGGAGCGCCGGGCGCACCACGAGGAACCACGTGAGCACGGCCGAGATGGCCACGAGCACCAGCGCGAAGATCGCGGCCTCCTCGTAGGCGGCCAGCTCGGCGGCCTGCCATACCTCGATCGCCAGGGTCGAGAACCCGGGCGGCGCCAGCAGCAGGGTGGCCGGTAGCTCCTTGGCGGTGGAGAGCAGCACCAGGCCCGCCCCTGCCGCGAGGGCGGGAAGCATGAGCGGGAGCTCGACACCCGCGAAGCGGCGCAGGCGACTTCGTCCCATGATGCGCGCGGCATCGTCGAGGCGCGCGGGGATTCCCGCCACCGCCGACTGCGCCGCGCCCAGCGCCAGCGCGCCGTGGTGCACCACGTAGGCCAGCACCAGCAGGGGGAGGGTCTGGTAGAGCGCGCCGAGCGGGCCGGGCGTGGAGAGCGTGAAGAAGACGAACGCCAGGGCGGTGACCAGCCCGGGGAGCGCGAACCCGCCCACCACCGTGCCGGCGAGCACCTCTCCGACCTTGCCGGGGCGACGCACGCTGCGGTAGGCGATGGGCAGCACGATGAGGATCGCCGCGAGCGCGGTGACCACGCTGATGCCGGCCGTGCTGAGCAGCGGCTGGATGATGAGGCCG
>JAURGT010000006.1 GCA_030833665.1 Miltoncostaeales bacterium | reverse complement strand
GCCTCGGGACTTGGCGCCAGGTCGCGCCATGTTCTCGAAGTCGACCAGCACGGCGAGCACGTGCTCGGCCATGTGGGTACCTCCAGTGAATTGTTGTCGCCCCTCGAGCGGGGGCTGGTCATGCGGCTCAGTCGCCACGTCCCCGCCCGTGGGCAGGGAGCTACGATCACCGTAGCAGCATCCCTCCGTTCCCCCGGGTGCCAAGGCGCGTCATTCCCTAGACTCGCCTGCGGTCCGGGACGAGTCCGGTTACCCGCGGGGCCATGAAGGCCCCGGAAGCCACGAGTGAAGGAAAGACGTCGAATGTCGACAGAGGCCCAGGACGGAACGCTCACCGTTACCGATAACCGGACCGGTCAGACCTACGAGTTCGCGATCACGGACGGCACGATCCGCGCCACCGAACTGCGCAACATCAGGGTCTCGGACGACGACTTCGGCCTGATGACCTACGACCCGGCGTTCATGAACACCGCGTCGTGCCGCAGCGCCATCACCTACCTCGACGGTGACAACGGCGTGCTGCGCTACCGCGGCTACCCCATCGAGCAGCTCGCCGAGAAGAGCACCTTCCTCGAGGTGGCCTGGCTGCTGATCCATGGCGAGCTGCCGACGGCCGCCGAGCTCACGCAGTTCACCAAGGACATCGCCGACCGCATGTCGGTGGACCCCTCGGTGGAGGCCGCCGTGAAGGCCTACCGCAAGGACGCCCACCCCATGGGCGTGCTCGAGGCCGGCTTCGGCCAGCTCTCCACGCTCTACCCCGAGGCCAAGGAGATCGAGAGCGACCCCGAGCGCATGGATGCGCTTTACAACACGATCGCCAAGATGCCGACCATCGGCGGCGTGGCCTTCCGCCACAACCAGGGCAAGGACTCCGTAGCGCCCGACCCCTCGCTCGACTACTCCACGAACATCCTCAAGATGTTCTTCGGCGCCGACTACGAGCCCGACCCCCGCCTGGTGCGTGCGCTGGACATCCTGCTCATCCTCCACGCCGACCACGAGCAGAACTGCTCGACCTCAACGGTGCGCAGCGTGGGCTCGTCGCAGGTCGACCCCTACTCGGCCGTCGCCGCCGGCATCGCCGCGCTCTACGGCCCGCTGCACGGCGGCGCCAACGAGGCCGTGCTCGTGATGCTGCGCGAGATCGGCTCGAAGGAGAACGTCCCCGAGTTCGTCGAGAAGGTGAAGAACCGCGAGGCGCTGCTCATGGGCTTCGGCCACCGCGTCTACAAGAACTACGACCCGCGGGCCACGATCATCAAGAAGGCCTGCGACGACGTCTTCGAGGTCACCGGGGTCAACCCGCTCCTCGAGATCGCCGTCGAGCTCGAGTCGGTGGCGCTGAACGACGAGTTCTTCATCCAGCGCAAGCTCTACCCGAACGTCGACTTCTACTCCGGCCTCATCTACGAGGCGCTCGGCATCCCGTCCGAGATGTTCACGGTCATGTTCGCCATCGGCCGCGCCCCGGGCTGGGTCGCGCAGTGGCTCGAGATGATCAACGACAAGGAGCAGAAGATCTCGCGCCCGCGCCAGGTCTACGTCGGCCCCGACGAGCGCGACTACGTCGACGTCGGCTCGCGCTGACGTGAGCACAGAGCAGCCCGCGGGCGGCGCCCCCGACATGGCCGTATGGACCGAGATCGTGGACGCCCTTGAGGACTCCGTGCCCCCGGAGTGGACCCGCTTCGCCCGCGATTCGGCTGACACCGCCTGGATGCGCGCGATGCTGCTGCTCGACGCCCATGACCGCCTGGGCAACCCGACTCCCACCGAGCACGTGTCCCACACGCTTCACCATCTCGCGCTCTCCAATGAGCGCGAGGGCGAGGCCAAGGGCTGGGAGATGCTGTTCGAGAAGCGCCGAGAGGAGCGCCGGCAGATGCTCCTCCTCATCGAGGAGAAGGGCCCGCTCGTTCTCGACGGCGACCCCCTCGCGCTGTTCCACCGGTCGATCGTGCCGGTGGTCATCGCGGCGCCGGGCTCCTAGCCCCTACGGTGGGGTCATCGCCGCGGCGCGCAGGATGCGCGGCGGGAGCACCGCCACGAGGCGCCCGGCGCCCAGCCGCGGGGCCTCGATTTCGATCACGGCGGCGCCCGGCCGCTTGAATCCGACGTGGCCGCAGCCGGTGAGGTCGGCGAGGGCGTAGGTGAGCCCCGGTTGGTGCGTGCAGGCCACGATCGTGGCGGCGTCCGGGTGTTCGAGCACGAGGTCGAGCAGGTCCGACGCGCTTGTGCCGGGGGCGAGGCGCGGGTCGTCCTCCACCGGGCAGCCCGCGGCGCCCGCCACCAGCTCGGCGGTCTGCCGGCAGCGCACGAGCGGGCTCGTCAGCACCAGGTCGGGGCGCATGCCCAGCGCCACCAGTCCCTGCGCCGCGAGGCCCGCGCGCTCGAGGCCCTCGGGGGTGAGGCGACGCGCGGTGTCGCCCTCCGGGTGGTCTTCCTCGGCCACGCCGTGGCGCATGAGCACGAGGGTCGTCATGAGATGGGGGGAACCTGCCCCACGAGCAGGGCCGAGAACGCGACGATCACAAGGGTGATCCCCACCTCCACCCATGCGTTGCGGCGCACCAGCGCCAGTGCGGCCGTGTTCGGTGGCCCGGGCATGCGGCGCAGCGCGCTCACCACGCGCCGTGCGCGCAGCGCGAGCACGATCGCCACGGCGAGCAGGCCGATCTTCACCAGGATCGTCCAGCCGTAGGAGGTGGCCCAGAGGTCGGCGGGCGAGTTCATCTGCCCGAACGCGCGCACGACGCCGCTGGCCACGAGGAGGGCCACCGCGATCACCGCGAGCGCGGAGAATCGCGCGAGGGCGAGGCCCCCCACAAGGCGTCCCCCGGTGCCTGCCACCCGGGGGAGGCGCAGCAGGTACACGGCCACGATGGCGAGGCATCCGATCCACGCGCTTGCCATGGCAGCGTGCAGGGCGTCAGCCGGCACCTGCACCGCGGGGGTGCCGGTGGTGGATGCGTGCCCCTGGGCCGACAGCGATCCGATGGCCACGAGCGCGGGCACCATCATGACGAGCATCGGCCAGAGGCCGCCGTCGGCATCGCGTGGCTCGGGGGCGTCGTCGCTGCGGTATTCCACGAGGAACCTCCACACCCCCAGCGCGAACAGCACGAACAGCGCGAGGGTGCGCACCTGAAGCAGGTCGCCGAAGCGCGTGTCGGCGAGCACGCGCACGATGCCCGCCGGGTCGGCGAGCGCACCCCACACACTCGTGCCCATCGACGCCGCGGTCTTGACCACCAGCACGAGGGCTTCGCCCACCAGCGCCACCAGCGCGAGGGCCCCGAAGCCGATCCACCAGGCGTCGCGCGCCCACGAGAGCGCGGCGTCACGCTCGCCGTCGGGCATGCGGGGCGGGGGCCGCCAGGCGGATCGCCACACGAGCACCCGGAACAGCAGCAGCGCCAGCAGCCCCCCGATTCCCACGAGCTCCACCCAACGGGCGGTGACCGACCACGCGGATGTCTCGGTGGGGCCGGTTCCACCGCCGGCGCCACCGAGGTACGGGGCGGCAAGGGGCACGTCGCCCACCGCGAACACCGAGGCGCCCGGGATGATGTGGCCGTCGGACGACACCACCCGCCAGCGCACGGTGTACGACCCCGGCGCGAGGCGCGGGCGCACGGGCACCTCGATCACCGCGGCATCGGCCTGCTGCACGGTGCCCGGGCCGCTGCTCACGGTCTCGCCCCGGGCATCGACCACCGTCAGGTCGGACTGCTGCAGCAGCTGCACCGGCTCGGTGAAGCGCACCTCCACGCGGCCGGGGCCCGAATCGAGCCGCGCGCGGTCGGCGGGGGAGATCTGCTCGACGAGGGCGTGCGCCATGGCGCCGGGCGCGAATGCCAGCGCAGCGAGCAGGGCAAGCGCCAGCATCGTGAGGGCCCTCGTCAGTGGCGTGGCGGGGAATCGCACGGCCTCGCAGGCTAGCCTGCTGCGGTCAGCCGGAGAACGCGGGGGATGTCACGTGAGCGGGATCGTCGAGGGCAAGCGGGCGCTCGTCGTGGGGGTGGCCAACAAGCGCAGCATCGCGTGGGCCATCGCGCGGCGGCTCGATGAGGAAGGGGCGCGCGTGGCGCTCACCTTCCAGGGCGAGCGGGTGGAGAAGGACGTGCGCAAGCTGGCCGATGAGCTGTCCAATGGCCCCGTGCCGGTGCTGCCCCTCGACGTGACCGACGAGGCCGAGCTCGACGCCGCGGTGGCCGGCACCGCCGAGGCGCTTGGCGGCATCGACATCCTCGTGCACGCCGTGGCCTTCGGGAAGGTGGAGGACCTCGGCGGGCGCTTCATGGACGTGTCGGACGACGGCTTCCAGCTGGCGCTCGACATCTCGTCGTGGTCGCTGAAGCGGCTCGCCGAGCGAGTGGAGCCGCACATGCGCGAGGCCGGCGGCGGCGCCATCGTGACGATGAGCTACGTGGCCGCCGAGCGCGCGGTGCCGGGCTACAACGTGATGGGCATCGCGAAGTCGGCACTCGAGAGCATCGTGCGCTACCTCGCCTGGGACATGGGCCCCGACAACGTGCGCGTGAACGCGCTGTCAGCCGGACCGGTGCGCACGCTCGCGGCGAGGGGCATCCCGGGATTCGGCGACATGGTGGACAACGCCATCGAGCGCTCGCCGCTGCGCCGGGCGATCGATGCCGATGAGGTGGCCGACGCGGCACTGTTCCTGTGCTCGGACCTGGCGCGGGCGGTGACCGGCGAGACCCTGCACGTGGACGCCGGCTACCACGCGATGGCCATCTGAGCGACACAATCCGCATCGGCGTGGTCGCCGACACGCACGTGGGGGAGGTGCTGCCCGCGTTGCCGCCTGAGGTGCCCGCCGCGCTCGACGGCTGTCATCTCATCCTGCATGCCGGCGACCTGACGTGCACGAGCGTGCTCGACGAGCTCGGGCGCATCGCGCCGGTGGTGGCAGTGCAGGGCGATCACGATCGCCTCGCCGGCATCGACCTGCCGCGCGAGCGCGTGGTGCGCGTGCGCGGACGGCGCATCGGCCTGGTGCACGGGCGGCGCAGCCGTGCCATCGAGATGCCGGCGGCGGGCCTGAGCCTCATGAGGCGCCGCGCGGTGCTGCTCGGCCTGCACCGCCGCATGATCCGCCGCGTGGGCCCCGTGGACCTCCTGGTGCACGGTCACCTGCACATGCCCGTGGACACCGAGGTGGGGGGCATCCGGGTGTTCTCGCCGGGCGCCGTGTACATCCCCGAGGAGCGTGATGCGAGCGAGCGCACAGGCATCAAAGGCCGTGCATACATGCGGTTTCGCGCCGGGATGACTGACGATGAACGCGCATCGGCGGTGGGCATCGTTGAGGTCGGTCCGCGCGGCATGAAGGTGGAGCGCGTGCTGCTGCGTGACGTCCGGGGCGGGCGTTAACTTGATCTCACGGAACCCCTACGCGGGAGCACTGCCGAGATGACCGCAGAAGTCGCCTATCAGTTCCGCAACGCGCACGAGGAGCTCGAGCGGGCCATGGCCGATTACCTGGCCATCTCGCGCGGATCTCACCTCTACGCCGACGTCGAGGCGCATGCCGCGGCCGAGGAGAAGGCGTGGGAGCGGATGATGACCCTGCGTGATCGCGCCGACGCGGCAGCGGCCGTCTAGGCGGGGATCCCCACCAGCAGGGTCGTGCCCTCGACGGGGTGCGACTCCCGCGCGGCGATGCCCTCCAGCGATGCCACGCGCTCTTGGATGCCCGCCAGGCCAAGGCGATCGGTCTCGGTGCCCGGCTCGAAGCCCACCCTGGCGTCCTCGATGATCACCCTCACACGGCCGGGCAGCCCCCGCACCATCACGCTCGCATGACGCGCCTGCGCGTGGCGCTGGATATTCGTGAGCGCTTCGTGCACCACGCGGAACTTGGTGATCTCGGTCCCTTCGGGCACTTCCGGCATGGGCTCAACCGACACGCCTGCGGCGTCTCGGGGCGCGCCGCCCGCGACCAGCCGTCACACGCGCGCCAGCCCGCAATCCTCCGCCGCGGGCTCAGCCCGCGTCGCCACGCTCCCGCTCGGCGCGCCGGGCCTCGCGCTCCTTGTCAGCCTCCACCATCGCGGCAAAGCGCGCGATCACGTCGTCAGGCACGGGCCCGTCGGGCGGGTCCTCGATCTCGATGTAGGGACGCGGTGCGGGGGCGGCGGGCTCGCCATCGCCCTCGGGCGTTATGACCGGCACCTCCCCGGTGGCCGAGACGTCATCCATGGCCACCTCGTCGGCGAGGCCCTTGTGCTCGCCCGTGGCCGCGAGATCGTCCTCCTGCGGGATAACCTCGAGCTCACCCGTTGCCTCGATGGCCTCGGCCTCCACTACGGCCTCGCCTGCCGGCTCGGGTTGCTCCGCGACAACCCCCGCGACGGCCGCGGCCTCGACGGCAACATCCGGCGCGGGCTGGATGTCTTCCGGTGCGTCGTCCCCGACCTCGACTGCGGCCTCTGCCACCTCGGAATCCTCGACCGGCGCCTCCTCGAGGGGCTCGCCAAGCGCGCCAACGCTGGTGCCGAGAGGGGTGACCGTCTCGTCGAGGATGCCCGGGCCCGCGTCGGCCGGGAGCTCGGGCATGGGCACGTCGCCCACCTCGACGCCGTCATCCTCGATGACGATGCGGTAGCGGTCGATGTGCGGCGCGTGGACGAAGAGGATGCGCCTCCACTCGTCCTGACCGGCTTGCTGCGCGGCGCCCATGCTTCGAAAGCGGCCCACCTCACTGCGCTGGGCCTCGGCCGGACTACCGGGAACCCCCACGACCACGACAAGGAAGCGCTTTCTCAGACCCATCGGCGCCATGCTACCTCGCGACTCGGCAGCCGCGGGGCCACGGGGCATCTGTCTGGTTACTCTGGCGGCGTGAGCACCGGACCATTCAGCCACGTGGTGGCGTGCGTCGACGAGTCGCCGGCCACCGAGGCCGTCGTGCGCCTGGCCCTGCAGGTGCGTGCGGATGGCGGCAGGATCTCGGTGGTGCACGTGATGGGCGGCCCGCCCTTCAGCGAGTCGTTCCTCGCCGCGATCGGCACCGCGTTCGGCGGATCGCCGCTCGGCGACAACGCCGGGGCGCACCGGGAGATCGCCCAGGGGCTGCTCGAGGTGGTGTGCGAGGACATCCCGGGTGCGGAGCCCGTGCTGCTCGACCCGCACGATGCAGACTCGGCGCCGGACGCCGTGGTGCGCTGGGCCGACGACAACGATGTGGATGCCATCGTTGCTGCGTCGCACGGCGACCCGCTCGCGAGGATCGCGAAGTTCGTCGGATCATTCAGCGGCCATCTCGCGCGCCATGCCTCGTGCCCGGTGATCCTGCTGCCGCCGGGCACCGCAGTCGCCGGCGAGTAGGGGTGCCTAGCGCTTCGGCGGGCGGGGGAAGAACCCGCTCGTGCGGCGCACGTACTCCGCGTAGCCCGGGCGGCGCTGGGCGATGTCCTTTTCGAGCAGCCCCGCGCCGGAGACCTTCACGAGCAGCACGGTCATGAGGATCGGCCCGATGAAGCCCCATGCGCCGGCGCCGCTCTCGGCGGCGACCAGGAAGATTCCCCACCACACCATGAAGTCGCCGAAGTAGTTCGGGTGGCGCGTGTAGCGCCAGAGGCCGGTGTCGAGCACGGTGCCCCTGTTGCCGGGGTCGGCCTTGAAGCGTGCGAGCTGCCAGTCGCCGATGGCCTCGAACCCGAACCCGATCACCCACGCGGCCACGCCCGCTACGGCAAGGAGGCCGAGGCCGCGGTCGGGCACCGCCGCGAGCTGCACGGGCAGCGAAACGATCCACATCAGGACGCCCTGCAGGATGAATACGGTGACCAGGCTGAGGATCCAGAACGACGGCCCGCGCTTCTCGCGCATGGCGGCGTAGCGGAAGTCCTCGCCCTTGCCGCGGTTGCGCCAGGTGAGGTACGCCGAGAGCCGCAGGCCCCAGACCGCCACCAGCACCAGGATGAGCAGGCGCCGCCCCTCATCGCCGCTGCCGGCCACGAACGCGGTGATGGCCACCGCTACGAAGCCGAGCGGCCACACGGGGTCGATCACGCTGGCATCGCGCAGCGCCAGGCTGATGACCCAGGTGATGACGACGATCGCCAGGATGACGATGGCCGAGGTGAGCATGATCGCGCCGTATCCGATGGGGGGAGATTCGCACGACGCGGGTCGTTACGCTCGGAGTGTGGAGCCTTGGTACATACGGTTGGCAGAAGATCACGACGTGCCGCGCCCGGTGCTGCTGGCCGCCATCCGCGCGCGCGTGGCGATGCGGCTGCGGCGCGAACGGCGTGGCGGCACGGATGCCGAGAGCGAGCGCGCCCGCGCCCTGCGCCGTCGCCTGGCCGACGCGCCGGTTGCGGTGCGGGCGGAGGCGGCCAACGAGCAGCACTACGAGGTGCCGGCCGACTTCTTCGAGGCCTGCCTCGGTCCGCGCCTCAAGTACTCCTCATGCCTCTACCCCCCGGGCGTGGACGACCTGGCGCTGGCCGAGGACGCCATGCTCGCCCTCACTTGCGCCCGCGCCCGGCTGGAGGACGGCCAGGACGTGCTCGAGCTCGGGTGCGGCTGGGGATCGCTCACGCTCTGGATCGCCGAGCGCTATCCGGCAAGCCGCATCACCGCGGTGAGCAACTCGGCCGGCCAGCGCGAGCACATCGAGCGCCAGGCGCGCGAGAGGGGGCTGGGGAACATCACGATAATCACGCATGACGTCTCCACGCTCGAGCTGCCCGATGCCTCTTTCGACCGCGTGGTGAGCGTGGAGATGCTCGAGCACGTCAAGAACCACCAGGCGCTGTTCGCGCGCATCCAGCGCTGGCTGCGTCCTGGCGGGCTGTTCTTCGTGCACGTGTTCACGCACCGCGACATCGCCTTCGAGTTCAGCGAGGACGACCAGAGCGACTGGATCGGCCGCCACTTCTTCACGGGCGGCACGATGCCGTCGGACGACCTGCTGCTGCACGCGGCGTCGGGACGCTTCGCCGTACAGGACCACTGGCGCGTCTCGGGGCGCCATTACGAGCGCACCGCGTTGCACTGGGACGACAACCTCGTGGCCAACCGCGACCGCGTGGTGGCCATCATGGAGCGCGACCACCCGGGCGAGGGCGAGAGGTGGTTCCGCCGCTGGCGGCTCTTCTTCCTGGCCTGCGCGGGGCTGTGGGGCTACCGGGGGGGCGACGAGTTCATGGTGTCGCACTACCTGTTCGCCCCGCTGCCGGCCTAGCTGGGGGCGGGTGCCTGCGGGGCGCCGGGCGCGGTCGGAGGCTGCGGCGTGGGTGCGGGTGCCTGCGGGGTGTCGGGTTCCGGCGTGGTGATGGGGGCCGGTGTGACGGGCTCGGGCGTGGTGCCAACGGGCGGCGCTGTGGTGGGCTGGTCGGGCGCCGCCGCCGTGGTGGGATCCACGCGGAAGCTGCGGGCGTTCATGAGGCCGCGGGGCCAGTACGTGGGCAGATACGTGATGCTGATCGCGCCGCGCCCGCCCGAGGAATGGATGATCCATTTGTTGCCCAGGCTCAGCGCCATGTGCGATGCCCGGTGAAGCGGCGTTCGCCGGCCGCCGGACCCGAAGAACACGAGGTCGCCGGCCTGCGCCCTCTGCCACGGGATGCGCTTGCCCCGCGTGCCCACGTTCATGGTGTACGTGGTGCGTCCGCTGGGCATGTTGATCTGCGCCTCGGCCGCGCGGTCGCCCGTGTGCCAGACGTACCACACGAACCCTGAGCAGTCGAAGCCGCCCGCGGCCTGGGGGTCGAGCGGTGAGTTCTGGTCGACCCACTCGCCGCCCCATACGTAGGGATTGCCGACGAGCGAGAGGGCGCGCTGCACGGTGGGCACGAAGAGCGGGTCGATGGCCGGGATCCTGAAGGTCTCAAGGGCTCGTGCCGAGCGGGGGATCCCGGTGCGGCGGATGTACCGGGCGCGCGAGGCCATGAGGAGAAGGTCGGCGAGGCGAAGCGGCTGCGAGTCGTGGCGCTCATACTGGTCGTCGCTCGACGGGTAGTTGCGCCGCAGCCCCGCCTCGCGGGCGGTGATGGACGTTCCGAAGCCCTCGGGCAGTGTGAAGGCACGCCCGGAGCCATCGGTGAACCGCCCGAGGCGGGCCACCGCCCTGCCCATGCCGAGGCCGAGGGCCCAGGCGCGGTTGGCGTGGTGACCGGTCACGGGTGCATCGAGCGCCATGGCGTCACCGACGGGTGTGAGCCAGCGCTTCGCGAAGGCAGCCTTGGCCGCAGCCCCCTGGGGATCGTCGGCCGCGATGTCGCGCCACGCCGCGCCGATGGGGCCGGCGGGCAGCCCGAGCACGGGAGTCATCAGCGCGATGAGCTCACGTCGGGTGGCGTCGCGCTGCAGCTCGATCGCCTTCACCGGCCCCGCCCAGGCACGCGCCCTCTTGAGCTCCCGCGCGGCGTCCCGGCCGAACGCGAACGCCTGGGCCACGCGTCGCTCGGGCGGTGGCTGCGCCAGCGCCACGGCCGTGAGCGTGCCGATCGCCGCGAGCGGAGCCGCCACCGTGGCAGCCACGAGTGCGTGGCGCCGGGATATGCGACGAGGTCGGTTCATGCGGGCACCGAGGCGAGACCCGGTGTCGCGACGTGGCGGTTCCGCCAGAACATGTCGCACTCATTCGCAACAGCACCTGCACATCCCCCTCATGGAGATGAAACGCGCGCTACCGACTTGCCCGCAGCTCCTTCAGGTTCTGCAACAGCAGGACGATCGCGCCAAAGATCAGGAGCACCGCGAGGGTCCACTGCCAGCGCTCGAGCAGGCCGATCACGATGCTGGTGCCGATGGCGATGGCCACCACCCACACGATGAACGAGATCAGGCGCCGGCGCGCCAACGCCTCGAACCCCATCACCAGCAACACGCCAATGACTGCCCCGACCAGGTAGTAGCCGGATCCCACGCCCACGAGCAGCCACACGATGATGATCATGAGGAGCGGCGTGCTGACGGCGGCCCAGATGCGCAGCAGGCGGCTGCGTACGTTGGCCGGCTCGTCATGTGCCTGGTCGGGCACCGATTCGACTCCCAGGTGCGCGCGCGGAGCCTCGAGCGGCAGGCCGCGGCACTCGGCTGCTTCCAGGGCGTCCCGCTCGGCGCTGAGGTGACGCCGCTCGTCACGCAGCGCCAGCATTACCTCATCGCGCTGGCGCAGTTCCTCGCGCCGAGCCTTCGCCAGCGCCTGAGTCACCACGTCCGCATCGAGGGCGCGAAGCTCCGAGTTCTCGCGCCGCGACGCGGTGCGCAGGAGGCCCACCTCGTCATCGATCGCGCGTATGCGCGCGTTCACGCTGGCCAGTCGCTCGGCCACGGCGCGCGCGGGAGCATGCGGATCGGGGTCCACCTTCTGCATGCCGGCCCAGCCGAGGGGATCCTCCCACCGGACACGGTCGATGCCATCGCGCTCGTGCTTGGGTCCGGTGGGCGCCGACTCGCCGCCGAACCTGTCGCGTGAGTCACGGCCCCATCGTCCGCTGAAGTCGCGCACCCACGGCGTGTCGTTGCCGATGACCACCGGGGTCCATTCGCGGTCGCCGCCCGGACCCACCGAAACGCCATCGCCGCGGTGGTAGTCGACGAAGGGAATTCCGAACCCGTCGTCCACCGACGTATGGTCACCCCATGGCGTGAGCGCGCGCAGGAGGCGTCGGAACCACCGCACGAACCCACGCATCACCGGCGGATCCACACGCACGAGCTCATCCGTGGCATTGGGCGTGTGCGAGTGCGAGCCGGCGCCGGGGTAGGCCACCACGTGGTCGCCCTCCCATTCGAGGTCGGGGTCGTCCACCCGGCGCCGGAGGCCGTCACCCTCGGCGTCATGCGACGAGAACGCCACCCACCTCGCCTGCAGCACGCCGTGCTCGTCGGGGGCGGCATAGACGATCAGGTTCTCCCAGTCGGCTTCGTGATCGTTGATGCCGTGGAACGACGATCGCCAGTCGTTCATGGGGTAGAAGAACCAGTACTGAAGGATCGTCCAGCCCGCCTCCCGCGACACCCGGCCGTAATAGGGGGTGCCGGCAACGGCGATGCTCTCCCGGTAGGTGATCTCGCCGGCCGCCACCGATCCCCGGGGCACGCGGCCGCGGAAGAGCAGGGTGAGCCGGAAGAGGGCGTCGATGATGCGCCCCGCGATGCCCACCTGCGAGAACCTGCTGGCCCCGGGCATGGCCTCGCCATGGCCCTCGCGACGCCATTGGCGGAACTGCTTGCGCGTGAGCGGCTCCTGCACGTAGAGCAGGTGCAGCGTGTCGGCCGCATGCTCACGCGAGATCGCCGCGAGGCTGTCGAGGTCGAGCTCGCCGGGCTCGGCGATCTTCTCGTCGGTGCCATCCGGCAGGCGATTCCACAGGGAGCATGCGCCCACGAAGGCGCCCGTGTCGGAGGGCAGGAAGAGCTCGACCCGGTTGAAGCGGAGAATTGGCTCGAAGCGGCGCAGGAGTTCGAGGTCGTTCACGTGCTGAGACTAGGCGAGCGGCGCGCTCGTTGACGTGCTGGGGGCCCGCCCGCAGCGCACCTGAGCGGACCTACCTGACCTCGCCGACGAGCGCGCGACCCAATACGATTCCGCAATGAGCGCGCACCGATTCTTTGAGGACACCGGCTTCGAGTTCGCCACCCTCATCGCCCTCGGGGCCGCGCCGTACGGGCTGTCCGAGGTCGGGGAGGTCCTCTCCACTGCCGCGCGCATCGCCGACGGCGACGCCGATGAGTGGTTCGACCAGTGGAGCGCCACCGGCGAGCGGTGCATGGACCAGGCCGGGGAGTGCGAGGCGGCGGGCCATGTTGTGAGCGCTCGCTGGCTGTACCTGCGGGCGTCGTTCTACATGGGCACCGGCTTCTTCTACGTGCTCGCCACCCGAGACCCGTCGCGGGAGATCGCGGCATGGCGGCGCCATCGCGATGCGTTCGCGCGCGCAATGGCCCTCTGGCCCACCCCCGTGGAGGCCGTGGAGATCCCGTATGAGGACACGCCCATGCAGGGGTACCTGTTCTCGGGAGGGGAGGGCTCGCGTCCGCTCCTGATCGCCACGAACGGCAGTGACGGGACCATGGCGGACATGCTCTGCGCCGGCGTGCTCGACGCCGTGGAGCGCGGATACCACGTGCTCATCTATGACGGCCCGGGGCAGGGCGCCGCGCTCTACGAGGACGGCCTGCCTTTCCGGTACGACTGGGAGAAGGTGGTCACGCCCATCGTCGACTGGGCATCACCGCGGGCGGACGTCGACTCCGAGCGCATCGCCCTTTGCGGATGGAGCCAGGCGGGCTACTGGGTGCCGCGCGCCGCGGCCTTCGAGCCCCGCCTGCGCGCGATCATGGTCGACCCCGGAGTCGTGAGCGTGGGTGAGTCGTGGACCCGTCACCTGCCGCCGCCGATGCTGCAGATGCTCGACGCCGGGCAGATGGAGGAGTTCGACGCCTACATGGCCGAGGGCATGAAGGCGGATCCCGGGATCGGGCTCGAGGCCGCCAAGCGCCTCGAGCCCTACCGCACCGACTCCCTGGCCGAGGTGCTCATCGAGCTCCGCAAATGGGATCTCACGGATGTCGCCGGAAGGGTCACCGCACCCGCATGGATCTCCTCGCCCGACGACGAGCAGTTCTGGCCGGGCCAGTCGCAGCGCCTGTTCGACCTCCTCACCGGCGTCGAGGACAAGGTCCTCGCACGCTTCACATCCGAGGACGGCGCCAACTGGCACTGCGAGCCGATGGCCCCGCGCATCCGCGCGCAGCGGATGTTCGACTGGCTCGACGAGACCCTGCCCGGCTGACCCCCCGGCCTGGCCCCGGGGGTGCGGCTGGCCTCGACCCCGGGGCTCGGACGGCGGGATGAAGTACATCGGGTTGGGCAGCAGGAACCCGGCGTCGGCGTGCCTCACGCTCACATCGCTTACGCGGTCGCTCGGTGACAGGGCGATCGTCCAGTCCTTCGTCTCGAGGCACGATGCCGTGTACTGCATCTGCCAAGAGCCTGCGCCGGGCACGACCGGTTCGCCGCGCGGTTCGCGATTCGGCGCGTTGGGCTCGCTTCAATAGAATCCCCGCCGTGTCGCACCGCGCTCTCATCGCTGGGGCCTCCTCAGCTGTCCTTGCGATCGGCCTGGTCGGCTGCGGGTCGTCATCCAGTTCGTCGGTCGACACCACCAACGGGCCGTTCGCCCTGCCGCCCGAGGCGGGCCATGTGCACGGCATCGCCCCCAGGCCGGCAGGCGGAATCGTCGTCGGCACGCATGGCGGCCTCTACGCCGCCGGTTCCGATGGCGCGCTGGCGCGCGTGGGGGATCCCGCCGACTACATGGGACTTGCCGCCCTGCCACCGGCTGCACTGCTGTCGTCCGGGCACCCTGGCCCGGAGAGCGACGAGCCGAACCCCCTCGGCCTGCGCCGTTCAGATGACGGGGGCGCCACATGGACGCGCATCGACTCCGTGCCGCGCGATGACTACCACGTGATCGAGGCCGGCGGCGGCCGCGTGTACGCGGTGGGCAGCGACGGGGCAACCTACGCCGGCGCGGCGCCCACCGCGCTCGTGAAGGTCGGCCAGGCTCCGGAAGGCCTCATCGACCTGGCGGCACATCCGACGCGCGGCACGAGCGTGGTCGCGACCACGCAGTCGGGGATGCGACGCTCAGGTGATGGCGGCCGCACCTGGGCTGCGGCCAGTGATCGCATCGGGCTCGTGTCGTGGGCCAGCCCCGCGGCGCTGTTCATGGTGGATGCCACTGGCGGCGTCTCGATGAGTGGTGATGGCGGGGCATCGTGGTCCGCGCGCGGTTCCATCGACGCCCCACCCGCCGCCCTGCTGGCGACCTCGGCAAGCGACCTCGTTGCGGCCGATCACGAGGGGCGCATCCGCACGTCCGACGATGGTGGCCGTACGTGGTCATGAGCCGCGTTGCCGGCCCGTGATGCAGCCCCTCATCACCGCATGGAAGCGCCTTCGCGGCTGGTCATGGCCGCGCGACTACCCCATCGCGCAGTTCCCCAACCCACCGCTCATCATTGGCCTCGTGGCCCTCGGGCTGCGCTATCTCGCCGTGGGCGCCTGGGCCGACGTCCTTGGCGCCATCGGATACGTGTTCATCGGCGCCTGGGCCTACCTCGAGCTCACGGCGGGGGTCAACCTGTTCCGCCGCGTTCTCGGCCTCGCCGGGCTCGCATACGTGATCGTGGCGATCGCCCAGCGCTTCGGCGGGTAGGGCGAGCGGAGTGCGTCATGACATCGTGGTCGTCGGGGCCGGGCTGAGTGGCGTTCATGCGGCACGGTTGCTGCACCGGGCGGGAGCGGACTTCGTGGTGCAGGAGGCCTCCCCGCGCATCGGTGGGCGCATCCTCTCGCTGGGTCCGGACGGTGGCCGTGGTCCGTTCGACATGGGCCCCTCGTGGTACTGGCCTGCCTTCCAGCCCCGCATGCCCGAGTTGGTGCGCGAGCTGGGCATCAGGGCGTTTCCGCAGGCAGGCGCCGGCGCGCTCGTGTGGGAGGAGACGCCCGCGGAGTGCACCGTGTTCGAGCGGGGGGCACCTGATGATGGGTCGATGCGCATCGATGGCGGAGCCGCAGCGCTGGTCGAGGCGCTGCTGGCCGATGTGCCCCCTGAGCGCGTGATGACCGGGCACCGCATCACCGACCTCCGGTGCACGCCCGGCGGGGTGTCTATGGAGGTGGCGTGCGCGGACGGCGCCACCACCACACTCGACGCGCGCGTGGCCATCTGCACGCTGCCACCGCGCCTGCTGGCCCGCTCCGTTGGCTTCGACCCGCCGCTCCCTGAGTCGGTTCGGGCGGACTGGATCGGCGTTCCTACATGGATGGCGGGCACGGCGAAGTTCGTGGCCGTATACGAGCGGCCGTTCTGGCGGGACGCCGGCCTGTCAGGAGAGGGTCGAAGCCGCGTTGGCCCGCTGGTGGAGATCCACGATGCATCCGACCCCCATGGGCGGGCCGCGCTCACGGCGTTCGTCGGTACGCCCGCGCACGCGCGATCGGGGGCGGACCAGCAGTTGCGCGATGCCGCCGTCGCTCAACTGGCGAGGTTGTTCGGCGACGATGCCGCCCACCCCGTGGCCTGCTTGCTCAAGGACTGGGTCGCCGACCCGCTCGTGGCCACCGATGACGACATGCAGCCGCTGCGTGCACATCCGTCGTACGGCGGCGAGGCGCCGCCCCCGGGGGAGTGGGCCGAACGCCTGCTGCTCGGCGGCACAGAGTCGGCCCGCACGCACGGCGGCTACATGGAGGGCGCGCTCGAGGCGGCCGAGGCCGCGGTGGCCGCTGCCCTCGCGTGATCCGGGCCCAGGTTGCATCCTCAGGCGCACGGCCTGCTACCTCAGCCACACCCGCCCCCACTGGATACCGTGCGTGCGGACAGGTACGGACGGGCCCGATTGGCCTAGCGTGGCGTGCGATGACGACTGGTGATGACATCCGCGACGCCCAGCGCGCGACATGGGACGAACTGGCCCCTGGCTGGGCCACGTGGGACGCCATCATCCAGGCCGAGCTCGGACCGGTGGGCGATGCGCTGATCGAGCGGCTCGCCATCCGCGACGACGGACGGCATCTCGATGTCGCCTCGGGAACGGGCGAGCCGGGCCTGACGATCGCGCGGCGCGCGCCGGGCGGGTGCGTAGTGCTCACCGACCTCTCCGCGCAGATGCTCGCCATCGCCGAAGAGCGTGCTCGTGCAGCTGGCGTCGGGAACGTCGAGGTGCGCGTGTCTACCGCCGACGACCTGCCGTTCGACGATGCCTCGTTCGACACCGCCTCGGTGCGGTTCGGGCACATGTTCTTCCCCGATCCGGCGGCGGCGAACCGGGAGATCGCACGCGTGCTGGTGCCGGGCGGTCGGCTGGGGGCTGCGGTGTGGGCCGAGGCCGAGGCGAATCCGTGGATCAGCATCGTCATGGACGCCGTCGCGGACGAGATGCCACCGGCGCCGCCCGACCCCGATGCGCCGGGCATCTTCCGGTTCCCAGCCCCCGGCATGGCGAGCGCGCTCCTGGCTGATGCCGGCCTGACAGATGTGGTCGAGTGGGACGTGCCGGTCGCGCTCGTCACCGCGGATCCCGACCAGTACTGGGAGGTGATGGGGGAGGACGTATCCCCTGCGGTGGTCGCACTCCGGGGTCTCAACGCGCCTGCGCGGCAGCGAGTGCGCGACGTGGCAATCGCCGGGGTGGCAGCGTTCGAGGAGGACGGCGTGGTGCGCGTGCCCGGCCTCGCGCGCTGCGTGGTTGGAACGAAGCCCCGCTAGCGCCGGCGAGACCCTGCGGAGGCGGGTGTGGCGCCCGTAGCCAGCGGGTGCACTCACGGTGTGCACGACGCGATGCTTGCAGGGGCAGTGCCCGTCACCCTGCTGCTGCGCTCGCGGGGGTGGGGGTTTCCCCATGTGCCTCATCTGACTCGCCGCCTTGCCGTTGTCGTAGAGCGCTTGGATCATCACGAGCGCGACGCTGCTCGCCGCGAGGGTGCTCGAGCGGAATGCTCGCGTAGCAGGCGCAGGCGCAGGCCCAGGCGCGGCGCGTGGGGGAAGCCACACCCGGCTCTCGCCACGCAGGCAGGCCCGCACGCCACAGGCGTATGACTACTAGGTGGACAGGACAAACGATGGGGTGGCTGCTTGACTGCGCCAGTGACACCGCGTGCCCTCCGTGTGATGGTCGTCGAGGACAATCCCTTCACGCGCATGACGCTGGCGGGGACGCTGGCCGCGGCCGGCGTGGATGTGGTTCACGACGCCGGTTCCGCGCGCGAGGCCCTGTCGCTTGCCCGCGACGCCGCACCGGACGCGGCGCTCATCGACCTCGATCTGGGTGATGGGCCCACGGGCGCGGATCTCGCGGTCGCCCTCCGTCGTCAGTTCGCATCCATTGGCATCGTCATCCTCACGTCGTTCACCGACCCGCGAGCGGCGGGGGTGGACGCATCAGCATTCCCCCGGGGCACCAGCTACCTGACCAAGGGCGAACTGGGGGACGCCGAAGCGCTGGTGATCGCGCTGGCGCGCTCGGTGCGATTGGCGGTGGCCTCAGGCGAGGATCCCGGGGTGGCGATCGAGTCTTCGCGCCTGGCAGGGCTCACCGACAACCAGATGGACCTGCTCGGCATGGTGGCGGCAGGCCTCAGCAATGCCGAGATCGCGCGCGAGCGGGGAATCGGCGAGTCGGCGGTGGAGCGCACCGTGGCGCGGATTGCCCAGCACCTCGGGATCGACGCCGACTCGCGCACCAATCGGAGGGTCCTCCTGGCGCGCGCATACATCGACGAGACCGGCGGTCGATGAGCACCGGGCCCCGCCTGCGCGAGCGCCTGGGCGGGCGATGGGCCATCGCGTGGCCGGTCCTGATCCCGGTGGCGGTGGCGCTGGCGTTCCTGCAGCCAGTTATCGATGCGGATGCATCCGCATCGGGCGGGCAGGCGTTGCGATGGATCGTGGCGGGAGCGGCGGGCAGCATCGCGATGTGCGCCGTGGTGCTGCTCGCGGATGTCACGGCATTCCGCCGCCGCGCCGTCGCCCCGGTCCCGGTGTGGTCGGTGGTGGCAATGGGCGCGATCGCCGGGCTGGCACGCGCAGCCGCCCTGCTCTGGGTCGCGTCGGCGCAGGGGCTGGAGGTCGGCGGGGCGGTGGGCGCCCGCGTGCTCGCCTCGGTGCTCGTTGGTGGTCTGCTCGCGCCGGCCGCCGCAGCGGTCGCCTTCGGCATCGATCGTCATCGCCGCCGCCACCGCCAGTTCGCCGAGGGACTGGTGGCGCTCCGGGCAGCCGATGTGGCACGTGGGGGGCTCGCTGATGCGATGACCGACTCGCTGTATGCGGAGGTGCTGTCCGCCTCGAGCCAGGCGCGTGGCCACCTCAGCCATGAGCATGGGGATCTCGACCCGACCGAGCGCCGCCTGCTGGCAGAGCAGATCCGCCACACGGTGGTGACATCCCTGCGACCGCTCAGCCATCGGTTGTATTCGGCACGCGACCGGCCGGTTCCCGAGGTGTCCATGCTCGCGGCACTGCGGGAAG
Organism: Miltoncostaeales bacterium; assembly: GCA_030833665.1. GTDB lineage: Bacteria > Actinomycetota > Thermoleophilia > Miltoncostaeales > Miltoncostaeaceae > SYFI01. The sequence goes on along the minus strand of JAURGT010000006.1, from coordinate 40,909 downwards.
AGCTCCGAGGGCACCGCCCGTACCCCGCCATTGCAGCAGGCGTGTTCGCGTTGTTGGTGGCCCTGATCGTCTACGAGCGCTCGGGCGGTGCGGCCGAGGCCATCGCGTCCGCCGCCCTCGCGGGCGGCGCGGTGGGCGCGGCCATGGCAGTGGTCACGATGGTCGTGGCAATCCGCCCTGCGCTCAGGCGACACACCCTGGCACTGTCCCTGCTCCTCGGCATCGCCGCAACAGCAACAGCAGCGCTGTTCCTCCAGGTCGTGTTTGGCGGTTCTCCCATCACGCGCACGGTGGGCATGGCGTTCTGCGCCGCCGTCGTGATTCTCGGATGCGCCGCGGTCGGGTCGGTCGTCGACGGAGAGCGTGACGTTGCAGATGCGCTCGAGCAGGAGGTGGACGCCCGTACCGTGGATGCCCTGGCGATGGATCGCGAACTCGTTCGCGTGAGCCGCCTGCTCGCCCAGTACGTGCACGGCACCCTGCAGTCGCACCTGCTCGCCACTGCCTATGCGCTCGAGAACGCCGACCTGATTCGGGGTGGGCCGGCGGGCGTCCTGCAGCGCGCGAGGAGCGCGTTCGAGTCAGATGTGGCCGCCCCCACGATGCCCACGAGCCTCGCCGGGGAGATGGAGCGACGTGCGTCGCTGTGGAGCGGGTTCATGGAGGTGGAAATCGAGGTCGCGCCGTCGGTGGGTTCGATCCCCCCGGCCGTCGTTGCGGATGCGGGTCGCGTGGTGGAGGAGGCGCTCAGCAACGCGCACAAGCACGGTGACGCCCAATCGGTGTCGGTGGTGGCCGAACGCGTTGGCGACTCCATGCTGCAAATCTGCGTCACGGACGATGGCACGGGGCTTGCCGATGTGCATCCCGGCATGGGATCGGCGTGGCTGGACTTCGTGGCCCCGGATGCCTGGTCGCTCACTCCCGGGCCAGGCGGTCGGGGTGCATCCATCACCGTGGCCGTGCGCCTTGGGGTCCCCGTGTGATGCCGCGCACTTGGGCGCTCAGGATCGCCGAGGTGGCGTCCCCGCCCTCGTGCACGTCCTCAACCCCGGGTACGCGGTCAGGATGCCGGCCTACTGGACGCCGATGCGCGCCGAGGTGGCCTCGGCGCTGAAGACCAGCACGAACGGTCAGGTGCCATACCAGCACCGGGGGGTCGGTGCTGCCGACGCCCGGCTGATCGGGGGTCAACCCCCCGCAGCGGGATCGGAGATGACCCGGATGACCTTGAACATGGCAGTGCGCGCGACTGCACCCATCGGGCCGGCACCCGTCACCACCACGGTCGCCCCTGACGAGGGATCGTGGGCCATCGCGGTGCTGTAGCCGGGGATATAGCCGGTGTGACCGCGCCAGCCGCCCGGGTACACGAACACTCCGAGGCCGTATCGCCACCCCGGGTCGCCGTCCACCGTGATGCGGGTCCACCTCATCTGCGCAGCGTGAAGGCCGGGGCTGAGGAGGGATCCATCGGACAGAACGGTGGCCCATCTGGCCAGGTCGCGGAGCGTGGAGATGCCGTTGCCCGCGGTCCATGCGCCGGCGGGATTGGAGCGGGTGCCATCCTGCAAGGGGGCACCCGGTGCGGGCGACCAGTACCCGCGACGGAATGGGCCCGGCATCCCCATCGTCGTGGGGAGTGTGGTCTGCGCCAGCCCGGCAGGCACCAGCACCTCGTCGCGGATCACATCCTCCGCGGCACGGCCCGTGGCGGCCTCGAGTACCCGGCCCAGCAGGATGTAGTTGGAGTTGTCGTACACGCCGCGGGTCCCTGGACGAAACTGCGGCGCGCCCCGGCGAATCGCCGCGATGGATCTCGCCACCGACCAGCGGAAGGGGTCGGCGAGGATCTTGGGAATGACCTCGAACACGCCGGAGCGCATGCCGAGGAGCTGGCGCACCGTGACGCGCCCGCCGAAGGCGATGCCGGGCACGAATCGCTGGAGCCTGTCGTCGAGCGAGATCACCCCGCGATCGACCAGGCGAAGCACCGCAACTGCGGTCATGGTCTTGGTGACGCTGCCAATGCGCCAGTGGTCATCGACGCTGGTGGGCGCGCCCGTCAGCCGGTTGGCGACCCCGTAGGCCCGCAGGTACTCGCGGCCGTCGGGCATCCACACGCCCAGGGCGTACCCCGGCGAGTCGTATTGCACGAAGACCGAGGACACCGCGCGGTCGAGGCGATCACGCGTTGATGCGTCGAGGCTTTCCGCGGTAGCCGTGCCGGCCGCCGCGGTGGCGCACAGGGCCGCCAACCAGAGCGACGCGATGGTGATTCGCATTCGGGAATTCTCCTCGGGCAGGCGACAGAAGGAAGATCCGGTGGCCCGTGCCCGTGTTGCGTGTTGAGCCGGGACGTGAGCGCTTACCCGGTGCTGAACGTGACCGACACAACGCAGTGTCTCCCGGAGCCCGTGCTGGCGGCGGCGGAGACGCGTGTGAACAAGATGCCCCACTTATACACCTCCAGGCCGCTCCGGGATGTGTCCCCGCACCCCAGCATCGAGGCGGCGAAGGGGGTGCCATCGTTCCGGGCGACGAGGGTGCCCGGGTCCTGACCGCATTGGAAGACGTCGTACCGGCTCGGGTTTGCCGGAAGGTTGATGTTGACGACCCCGGCGTTCCTCGGGATGTCGTACTGCCCAACGGCGATGGTCGAGTGATCTGCTCGACAGCCCGTGGCGAGGTCCCTGAGCGACATCGTCCCGGCCTGGGCCATGGCCACGGATGCCAGCAGCAGTGCTGAGCCGCAGCGGCGAGGAACATACGCATGGAACGTCTCCCCTCGGGAGCGAGCGACCGTCGGCAACCACGCACCACGACGTCATGAAGAAAGGGGACCGGTTCTGAATCCAGTCCTGGCACCTCTGGCATCAGGTAATCCGCACCTCCCTCACCCCGGTCGTCGCACATGGCTGCCGAAAACGCGAAAGGCCCGCCGGAGCGGGCCTCTCTTCTGACGGGAGTGACGGGACGTGAACCCCCCCGGGGGGATTGACAGTCCTACTGGTCGTCGAAGACCAGGATCGCGCCGCCGTAGCAGGCCACCCATACACGCCGCGTCACCGGCTCGTAGGTGATGCCGATAGGGTGCTGGCACGCGTTGATGGTCTGGATCACACGCATGTTGCGTGCCCGCAGCTTCGATATCGAGCCGCTCTCGTAGTTGACAACGTAAAGCGCTGACCCATCTGCCGAGCGTGCCAGGCTGCGCGGCGCATTGCCGGTCGACACCCGGGCCACCGCACCGGTGCGGAGGTTGACGCTGGCGACCCGGCCCTCCGCGTTGAGGGTGACGTACGCCGTCCGCCCGTCATTCGAGAGCGCGACTGCGCGTGGGCCGGACCCCACAGCGATCTGCCGCGTGCGGTAGTTACGCAGGTCGACGCGGAGCAGGTGGTTGCTGCCCATGATCGCCACCAGGGCGAACCGGCCGTCCTTCGACACCGCGATGCCGCGCGGGTACGCACCCATCGGCACCGTGCGCAGGATCTTCCCCGTGGCCGCATCGATCACGGTCATGTCCCACGAACACCAGTTGGTCACCAGCACCCGCCCACCATCGGGCGTCACGGCGACGACCTTCGGCACGGCGCCGACGGGGTACACCTTGTCGATCGCCATGCTCTCGAGGTTGATGCGGTAGGCGAAGGAGCGGTCGGTCCCCGACGAGGGCGTGCAGGTGTCCTTGCCCTCAGGTCCGAATCCGCGGCCGTACATGGCGTAGTTGCTCACGTAGCCGTACAGGCCACCGGGGGAGAACGCGGCCTCGACCGGCGCTCCCCGGGACACACCCGGGTGCCCCTTGATGCCGAAGCGAGCGAGGTTCACGGAGTCGGGAATCGTCGCCTTGAGCTTCATGGTTCGGGCGTCGTACACCGTGACGGTGTGGGTGTACATCATGTTCTGTGCGGTCACCAGCCCGTTGCCCGATGCGGCCACGGACTTCGGCGAGATCTGCCCCGTGATGGTTGTCCGCAGGCGCAGGCGGCCCTGCCATGCCGGGGCCTCCGTCGTTGCCGCCCCTCCCGCACCTGCCACCGCTGCCGTCCCTGCCGCGGCCTTCGGGGCAGGGACGGCCAGGAACAGCGTGGCCGCCGCGGCGGTCGTGGCAGCGGCAGCGAAAAGACGCAGATAGGGGAGTCGCGATTTCACGGCGAGAGCATGAGACTAGTCGCCCTCATCGGCGGTGTCGGGGTCGGGGGTGGGGAGTCCCCCGCGCGCACAGGTTGCCGTTCGATACGGCCGACCCCGACCGTCTGACGACGACGTGTGCCGGGCTCGGCCCGGGCTCGGGGACGATTCCGGTTTCCCCGCGCGACCGCGCGAGCGCTGATGCAAGCCCTGGGGCGACTTGCACGTTTCGCAGACTGCTCCCGCCTACGACATCGGCGACAGCCCCACCAGCACCGCCGCGAGGGCGATCACGGCGATGAGCAGGACTCCCTCGACAGCGGTGGCCCTGCCCAGTGCGCGCACGAGGGCGGGGTCTGGCCCGGAGACACCGTCGGCCACCGATGCCCGTAGCTGGGGCACGACCTTGTAGTGCGCGTGGGCGCCGATGGCGAGGGCGCAGAGGACCAGGGCCACCTTCGCGATCAGCACGAGACCCCACGCTGTGGTTACGAGCGCCGAGGCGCTGGGGAGGATGAGGACGGCCAGGACGACCCCGGTCACGACCATCAGGGCGATGAGCACCGTCGCCATATTGGCGAAGCGGATCACCATGGCCCCCGTGCCGGCGGGCTGCCCCGCTGCGCTGCGGCGGAGTGCAAGCATGGCGATGAGGACGACGGCGGCCGCCCATGCGGCCACGACGATGATATGCAGGACGTCCGTGAGGAGCATGAGCCACTGCGGCGTGACCTCCCCGGAGTGGCCGTCTATCGCGAGGCCGGCGATGGCCACGGCGATCCCGACGAGGGCGATCCACGCAGCCCCAAGGGCGCCGCGTACGGGTGCTCCGTCCGGCGGTGCCACCGTGACGCCGGGGATCGGATCCACCGGTGCGTCCCGCCCTACAGCGCCGGCAGCGACCAGTACTCCGCCGGCGAACGCCAGGAGCATCGCGAGACCCGCCTGCGAGGTCAGGTACGAATCGAGAGTGGCCGTTGTGAATGTGCTCGACCATTCCCCCGCCTGCTCCCACAGGCTTCCGAGTGCGGCCACCAGTGCCCCGATGGCGATCGCCACGCCCCCGATGCGCACGATCCGGAACTGCGTGCGCACCTCGGCTGCGCTGCCGACCATGGCGTACCGCGTGAATATGAGGGTGCCGAGGCCGAGGATGAGCCCCAGGTAGAGCGCCGCCATACCGATGTCGCGCACGATGAGTGCAGCGGTGTCGTCGGGCGGCTCCAGAGCGCTCGCGAGGGCGTCCGGCAACTCCATGAGATCGGACTCGGAACCCATGCCCATGCCGTCGGACCCGCCCTCCATGCCATCCCCGCCGGGCGCAACCATGCCCTCGGAATGACCCGCGCCCACATGGAACCACGTCGACCCGAACACCTCTTCGCCCTCAGCGTCGACAAGCCGCCAGGTAACGCCGTGGTGGCCACCCGACAGCGGTGCCTCCGGCGTCAGCGTGAATACCTGCCCGTCCTGCGACACCGAGGCGGCGATCTCACCGCCGTCGGCGTTGAGCAGGCGCAGCCCGCTGCCGGTCAGTTCGACCGGCGCGCTGAACCTCAGCGCCACGCGCGCGGGCGGCGCGATGCCGGTCGCCCGAGCGGTGGGCGTACTCGACACGAGGCGTACCGGCCCCGCCGTGGTCTCGCTCGACCCTCCGGAGGAGGAGGCGACACGGAACGTCACGGATCCCACCTCCGTGTGCCCATCGTCACTGCGCACCCGGAATGACACCGCGTACTCCCCCGCCGTGAGCACAGACGAGGGCGTCACGGTGAATGTCGTGCCCGAGGCCGGGGTGACTACTGCCGGGACCGTGGCACCGGACCCGTCGAGCAGCTTGATTCCCGTCCCGACAGGCGTGCCGCGCTCGCCGAACGTGAGGGTGACCGTCGCCGGCGCGCGTGTGAGCACCTGTCCGCTCTGGGGCTGGCTCGTTTCGAGCGCCATGTGCGCGGATGCGGTCGACGCGGCGGCACCGAGAAGCACCAGGGCGGCACCGATCAGGAGCACTGCCTGCCACAGGGCGGCACGCGGGCTCCACGCAGACGCTGGCGCGCGACTGGCGGTGGGGGATGGTGCAGGACGGCTGACGAGTTCCCGATCAGGCATTACTTTTCCTCAGGAGACGCGCCAGGACCTGGCGAGCCCTCGCATGGCCGGACGCTTGGACGGTCGGGGAGCCCGCGCCCAGATATTCGCCATCGGTGGCAAACAGGTGCTGGGCTGGCCTTGCGCCCTGGGCTGTGCCCACGGGCATCAGCATGAGGGCGGCTCCTGCTGCGGCGGGAACGATGCGCACGGGATGGTCTCTTTCAGGGGCGGGTGAGCGGCGGGTGGCGGGCGCTTCCCAATGAAAAAGCCAGATGGCGGGGGCTAGGTCCAGCCGCGGCCCTTCTCGGGTGGGGGTTTCCCCACGTCTCCCACCCCGGTCGCCAGCGCGCGTCGGTACCGGAAGGCCGAAAGCCCCGCGATCGCGGGGCTTTCGTGAAGCGGGAGTGACGGGACTTGAACCCGCGGCCTCAGGATTGACAGTCCTGCGCTCTAACCAGCTGAGCTACACCCCCTGGCACCAGCGGTGAGCGATGGGCGGTGACGGACTTGAACCGCCGGCCCCCTGCTTGTAAGGCAGGTGCTCTACCAACTGAGCTAACCGCCCCAACGGGCCGGGGGACAGTAGCAGTCAGTCGATCCAGTCGGGGAGCTCAGCGGATCCGCCGATAACGGCCACGAGCTCGTCGGCCACCTCGCGCGGATCCCGGCCCTGGCCGAGGCCCGGGCGCTCGCCTGCGAGCGGCCGCGTCGCGAGTCCGGTCTCCATGTGCGGGGGGCGGGCGTCGAGCACGCGGACCCCTGCCCGGCGCATCTCCCGGCGGAAGGCAGTGTCGAACGCCGTGAGCCCCGCCTTGGCGGCCGAGTAGGCCGCGAGGCCCGCCATGGGCTGGTCGGCCACCACCGCGGACACCTGGGCGATCACGCCGTCCTTGCCCACGTGGCGGGTAGCCGCGCGCGCCACGAGGATCGGTGCGACGAGATCGAGCTCAATGACCTGGCGCAGCACGGCCTCCTCGAGCTCTGCCACCGGACCGAAGGCCACGGCGCCTGCCGACATCACGACCACGTCGAGGCCACCGAGTGCCTGCGCGGCCTCGTCCATCACGGCGTCGGGCACGCCGGGCTCGGTGAGGTCGCCCGCCACGGGATGCCCACCCACCTCGGCCGAGATCGCCTGTAGGCGGCCGGTGTTGCGCCCGTGCACGGCCAGCACTGCGCCCTGCGCCACCAGCGACCGCGCGATCTCGGCGCCGAAGCCACCGGTCGCGCCCAGCACCACTGCCCGTGCTCCGTTCATGTCCATGCCTGAACGATAGGTCGGCATGATCGGCGCGCCACGGGTGAACGGATCGATGCGCGGTGGCTGGCTAGGCCAAGTCCTCCCCGGCCTCCGCATCCGGGTGGCTGCCCTCCGGATGCGGGCGGCCCCGCATGTACACATAGATGGCCACCCCGATGAGGGCGCCGATGATGGGCCCGATGAGGTACGCCCACAGCGCCGTGAACTCCCCGGTGGCCACGGCCGGTCCGATGGAGCGCGCCGGGTTCATCGATGCGCCATCCATCAGGCCCATCACCAGCCCGATGACCGTGACTGTCACTCCGATGGCCACCGCGGCGAGCGCCCCCTGGGCGCGGGTGTCCGTCGCCACGGCCATCACCACCAGCATGAGGATTGCCGTGATCACGATCTCGATGCCCACGGCCCCGAGGTCGCTCACGTCAAATGGCTGAGTCACGGAGAGACCGCTCTCGGTGCCGAACATGCCGGCCACCGTGAGCGCACCGGCCATCGCGCCGGTGACCTGCGCGACCCAGTAGGGCGCCACCTCGCGCCATGGGAAGTGCCGCCCGGTGGCGAAGGCAAGCGTGACCGCCGGGTTGATGTGCGCCCCGGAGAGGTGCCCGATTGCGAAGATGACCATGGCCACCACGAGGCCCCATGCCACAGCGACGCCGATGTGCCCACCGAGCAGGCCGTCGAAGCGGTAGTTCGCAGCGGCCGCCGCGCACCCCCCGGCAACGAGGATGTACGTGCCGATGAACTCCGCCACGAAGCGGCGGGGGAGGTCTGGTGCGCCATGCACGTGCGCAACGCTACCGGTGGGCGCCCGGTGCGCACGCCACCCGTTACGCGCCATGCCGTGCCCGCCGGGACATGACACGGGGGAACTCGTTCCCTGGCGGCGAAAGCGGTGGCGGTGATACCTTCGCACTTGACACGAACGAACCATACGGGCATGGGATGCCCGGTTCCTCACGAGGAGGGACGCACATGAACACGATGCGCGCGGAGCGCGATCGCCTGGCCACCGAGGGAGTGGTGGCTCACTACAGCAGGGGCGGGTTCGGCCAGTACCACCGCCTTGACTGCTCCGAGGCTCCCCATCGCGGAGATCCCGGGGTACGCGACACCATCCACGGTCCGTGGAAGTACCTGGCCGCCCACTGGTCGCCCTGTCCGGTGTGCCGCCCGCCGGCGGACGCCCTTGACGGGGAACCCGGGGTGCAGGCCGCCTGACCCCTTGCGGGGCCAGGTAGCCTCACACCTCCTGGCCCCCATCGTCTAGCGGTCCAGGACGCCGCCCTTTCACGGCGGTAGCGCGGGTTCGAATCCCGCTGGGGGTACTACGTGACCTTGATGGTCCCCTTCATCACCGTCTTGTGGGGCGTGCACTCGTAGGCCACGGTCGCGCCCTTCTTCAGCTTCACCTTGATGGTCTTCGAGCCAGTGGAGAAGACCGGCGTGGCAGCGGAACCAACCTTGAGGTTGTGCCCTATGCCCGACTTGTTCACGTACTTGAACGTGTACGTGCCGGCCTTGAGCGTCTTGGGCATCCCCTTCAAGGCGAACGGGCTGCTCTTCGGGGTGGTCACAGTGATTGTCGTGGCCTTCTGGGCCAGCGCGGGCGCGGCGGTGAGCGCCAGCGCGGCGGCCGTGGCGGCCCCGACTGCGACTACGCGTGTGCGGATCGACATCTCTCGTCCTTTCGCACGGATGCGGTATTTCGTCCAAAGGTAGGCCCATCCCCCGCGCTGGTAAGGGGGTACGGTCGCGCTACGTCCCGGCATGGGCGTGACGACCGTCCGGGAAGCACTCGTAACCGGGTCTTCGGGACAAATGGCGCCGCGGGGGTCTGGTGAAATAGCTGCCGGTTCCTGAAACCCGCTGAGAGAGAGCTGATGGCCGAGCTGCCGCCCATCCCGCCGATGCCGAAGTTCATGACTGCGTTCATCACCGCAACGGTGTGCGTGGTCATCGCCGTCATCGTGCTGATCGTCGTCTTCAACGCCGCCGGCTAGGCCGGCGCCCCCACTCCAGCCGCCGCGGCGCTCAGGCGAGCGCCAGCCCCAGGGCGAAGCCCGCGGCACCGAGCACGAGCCCGCCGACCGCAGGCCCCACGAGGTTGAGCAGGGCGGCATTCCAGCGCCGCCCCTCGGCGAGCCCGTCGGTCTCTGCCATCCACGTGGAGAATGTCGTGTAGCTGCCGAGGAATCCGGCGCCCAGCACGAGCACCAGCCCGTCCGCGGGGTCCATCCCGACGAGCAGGCCGAGCAGGAACGTACCGAGCATGTTCACCGTCAATACGCCCCACGGGGCATGGAGGCGAAACGCCCGCGACATGAGGCGCCCGGTGCCGAACCTCGCGAGGGCCCCGAGCGCGCCCGCGGGCGCCGCCAGCACCCACGCCAGCGCGCTCATCGGATCACCCGCGCCATGATGCGACGGGTGGCCACGATCGCGATCAGGCCAAGCACCACGGTGGCGGCTACGTAGAGCACGGCCGGCCCCGACAGCCCCCGGCGCATCAGTCCGAGCGCCTCGATCTGGATGCCCGCGAAGGTCGTGAGCGAACCGCAGAACCCCAGGGCAGCCAACGGGTGGAACCAGTGGGGGAGGGCGGGGCGCCACGCGATGAGCGCCGCGACGACGGCCAAGAGCACAGTCCCCACGATATTCACCAGAAGCGTGCCGATTGGCCAGCGCTCGCCGGGAAGCCCCTCGGCCAGCCCCGCGCGCGCGAGTGCGCCGATGGCTCCTCCGGTGGCGATGGCGACGAGTGCTGCGGCACGGGGGCTCACGGGGTCAGCCTAACGCCGCGTCGCGTACCATCGCGCCGCCGCGCCCCGGCCACCAGCCGCATGTCCGCGCGGCGCCCTTCCCTGACGCAACGCCCCGGAGCTACGTCGCATGCACCACCGAACGATCCTCGCCGCCCTCATCGCTGCCCCTGCCTGCGGGCTCACGCTGACGGGAGCCGCGACGGCGGCGCACCGGCCAATCGAAGCCGTGGGGGGCTCGCTCGCATCGATGACCGGGTCGGCGAGTGCCTACGGGGTGTCGCAGGCGCGCGGGGCATCGCTGGCCGCCGCTGAGACGCGCGGCACGCCCGTGCGCGTGCGGCTGCGCCTGGCGGATGACCAGTCGGCCAACCAGATGGCGATCTACCAGATGACCGGGTTCGTGGGCGCGCGGGTGTCGGCCGTGCTGGGTCCGACGGTCTCGGGCGTGGCCGCCGCCGCCAACCCCATCGCCGGCGCGGCGGGAATTCCCGTGCTGGGCGTCACCAACACGACCCTCGACATGTCCGCCGCAGGGCCCACCTTCTGGCGGGTGAGCCTGTCGGAGAACCGGCTGATCCCGGCGTCGGTGGCCTACGCCAACGACAAGCGCGGCATCACCATGGCCTCGCTGGTGTCGGTGACCGGCGATGGCTACTCGGAGGGTGCGGCCCGGGCATTCCGATTGGCTGCGGCCGACGAGGGCATCCGTCTCCTTGCCGACGTCAGCATGCCAGCGGGTAGCGGCCGAGCCGACGAGGTCATCGCCCAGGCCGTGGCCCCCGGGCCTCAGGCCATCTTCTTCGCGGCGCGCAGTGCCGATGCCGTGAACCTCGCGGTGGCCGCGGCGGGATCGTCGCTCATGAAGGTGGGGGGCAACGGCTACAACACTCCCGACGTGCTGCAGTCGGCGGGCTCCGCCACAGACGGCTTCATCGTCAGCGCCTCGTGGAACCCCAACAAGCGGGACGCCGCGAGCCGCGCCTTCGTTCGCGACTACCGGGCGAAGCACCGCTCCATCCCCGACGCCTTCGCCGCACAGGGCTTCGCGGGGGTGCAGCTGCTGGCAGCCGCTGCCTCGGCCGGGCATGGCGGCGCGCCGGAGCGGGTGCTGGCCGGCCTGCGGAAGGTGCGCGCCGTGCCATCGGTGCTGGGCACGATGCGGTTCACGCCCGGCGTGCGCGAGGCGGCGTACCCGGCCACCGTGCAGGTGGTACGGGGCGGCAGGCTGCTGCTCGCGCCCTAGCGGCCCCTGCTCCGCCGGGGGCGGTCAGGCCTCGATGCCCGCGGCCACGCGGCGCTTCACGCGGGCGAGCATGCCCGCCATGCCGCGCATGCGCAGGGGGGTGACCAGCTCCTCCAGGCCCATCGAGAGGTAGAAGTCGTTGGGCGTGGCGAGCACCTCCTCGGGGGTGGCGCCGTCGAGGCCCTCATGCAGTACCGCTGCGAACCCGCGGGAGGTCGGCGCCTCGGGCGGGGCATCGAAGTAAAGGCGCACCTCCCCGGGCGCCACATCGACCGCGAGGAACAGCGGCGCCTGGCACTCCTCGACCGGCTCCATGGAGTCACGATCCTCGACCAGTCGCTCGGGCAGCGGCGGCAGGGAGTTGGCGAAGTCGAGGAGAAGCGGCAGCCGGAGCTCCTTCGGCGTGTCCGCGAACTCCTCGACGATCTCGTGGAGCTTGTCCCTCACTTCTCGATCGGCACCCGGACGGCGTTGCCCCACTCCACCCACGAGCCGTCGTAGTTGCGCACCTGGTCGAAGCCCAGCAGGTGGGTGAGCACGAACCACGTGTGGCTCGAGCGCTCGCCGATGCGGCAGTAGGCGATGACGTCGTCGGCCTTGTCGAGGCCGATCTCGCCCTCGTAGATGCTGCGCAGGTCATCGACGGGAAGGAACGTCCCATCGTCCTCGTTGGCGGCGCGGCGCCACGGCACGTTCGCAGCCGTGGGGATGTGGCCGCCGCGAAGGGCGCCCTCCTGCGGGTACTCGGGCATGTGCAACAGCTCGCCGGAGTACTCGCCGGGCGAGCGCACGTCCACCAGCTTGCCGTTGCCGATGTGTGCCAGCACCTGCTCGCGGTAGGCGCGGATGACGCTGTCATCGCGCTCGGCCACGGGGTAGTCGGCCGGCGCGGGGGAGGGGACGTCGGTGGTCATGGGGCGCCCCTCGTCCACCCACTTCTTGCGGCCGCCGTCGAGCAGGCGCACGTCGGCGTGGCCGAAGAGCGAGGTGACCCACAGGGCGTATGCCGCCCACCAGTTGTTCTGGTCGCCGTAGAAGACGATCGTGGTGTCGGGCGCGATTCCCTTGGCGCTCATGAGGGCGGCAAAGCCCCGGGCGTCCACGTAGTCGCGCGTGAGCGGGTCGTTCAGGTCGAGATGCCAGTCGATCTTCACCGCGCCGGGGATGTGCCCGGTCTCGTACAGGAGCACGTCCTCATCGCTCTCGGCCACCACGAGTCCGGGCTCACCGAGGTGGGCCTCGAGCCACTCGGTGGTGACCAGGCGCTCGGGGTGCGCATAGGCCTGGATCTTGGGATCCTGATCGAACTCAACCGGCATCGGTCTGCCTCCTCGGCGTGGCGCCTGTGCTTACCAGGATAAGCAGTATTGCAACCCGATCATCAGGTTGGCCTATGCACCCGCGCACGGTGCGCGCAGTTCGGAGGTCAGCGCCCGTCGCTGGAAAAGTGCTGGTAGTCCTTGGTCCCCGACCAGCGGCCGCCCCACTTCCAGCCCTCGCGGTCGAACGCGCGCACGAGCGCGCCGCCCTCCACGGCCATGCCCCGGCGGGGCGTGCGCTTCACGAACGGCCGGCTGGCCGTGTGGTACACCACGCCCCCCGGCTCCACCCACGGGTTCTCGATGGGGTTGATGTCGATGGCCTTGCCATAGGCGTGGTTGCTCCAGCGCCCGCTGCCGGTGGCCTTGCGGCAGTTGAAGGCAGAGGTGTTGTCGGCCTCGATCGAGGCGAAGTCGCTGCCCTTGTACTTCTCGATGGGCTGGATCCTCCGTACCGGAACTCCGTCGCGGTACAGGCTGCGGAAGATCCGTGCCACGGCCGGCGCGACGTCCTGGTGCACCACGATGGTGCCCGTGGCCTCGCCGCCCCTGAACGTGCGGTGGTTCACGCGCACGGCGCGCAGCGCGGCGAGTTCGACCGGGCAGCCCTTGCGCCACACCGACGGGGTCATGGCCTTGCGCTGCGCCGGGGAGATCGCGGAGATGCTCGACGTGTAGCCGGCGCTCGCCGTGGGCACGACCACCGTGATTGCTGCGATGCCGAGCGCGGTCACGCCAAGGCGCGTCGAGGCGATGGTGATGCCCATGGCCCGCATTTTCGCCGCGCTGCGGGTGATTCCCCCGGCGGGGGGTTCGGCCGCACCACGCGGGGCCGCGCTCATGCCGGCTCGTGACCGCGCTTCGAGCGTCGGCGCGCCGCCACCCAGAGCACGGTGGCCCCGGCGATGGCCGCGACCATGGATCCCGCAAGCACCCCGATGCGGGCTGCGTCCTGCAGTGCAGGGTCGTCGAACGCGAGGTCGGTGATGAAGAGCGACACCGTGAATCCGATGCCGGCAACCAGTCCGATGCCGAGCATCTGCGACCAGCGCACGCCCCGCGGCACGCTTCCGAGGCCGGCGCGCACGACGAGCCAGGCACCGAGCGGGACTCCGATTGCCTTGCCCAGCAGCAGTCCGAGGCCCACCCCGAGCGCGGCCCCGGTGGCGCCCGCCGCTGAAAGGGCACCTGCGCCGAACACGATCCCGGCGTTCGCCAACGCGAAGATGGGGAGGATCACGAACGACGTCCATGGGTGCAGGGCATGCACGGCGCGGGTGAGGGGCGAAACCGCCTGCCGCGAGAGCTCGGCGAGGTGCATCCACGACGCGCTCTCGGCATCCGGGCTGGCGGGCGCGTCAGATGTCTCATCGGCCACGCGGTGCGCCTCCGCGGACACCGCGGCGGGTCGCTGCAGTGGCACTGCGGGCGTGAGGAGCCCAACCGCGACGCCCGCAATGGTGGCGTGCACGCCCGAAGCGGCGGTGAAGGCCCACGCGAGGATGCCCAGCGCGACGTAGGGGACGCGCGCCTGAACGTGCAGACGCGTGAGCAACCAGAACGCCGCCAGCGCCGCGAAGGCGGCTGCGAGCCAGGCTCCGCTGATGCCGCCGGAGTACGCCACGGCGATGACGATGATCGCCCCGATGTCGTCGATGACGGCAACGCCGAGCAGGAACGCCCAGAGCGAGGGCGGCACCCGTGAGCGCAGGGCCGCCAGCACGGCGAGGGCGAATGCGACGTCGGTCGCCATGGGGATGCCCCACCCGGCTTGCGCCGGGCCGCCCGCATTGAATGCCAGGAAGATGGCTGCGGGCACGAGCATCCCGCCGAGGGCGGCGGCGATGGGCACCGTGGCGGCCTTGGGCGACGACAGCTCGCCCACGGCGAGTTCACGCTTCACCTCGAGACCGATCAGGAGGAAGAACAGCGCCATGAGCCCGTCATTGACGACCTTCGCGAGGTCGGTGTCGAGCACGCTCCCGTCGACGCCGAGGGTGATGGGGGTCGACCAGAATGCCTCATAGCCGGCTGTGTCGACATTGGCCCACACGAGCGCGACGACGGTCGCCAGCAGGAGGGCCGCGCCTCCTGCGGCTTCCCATGCCATGAATGACCGGATCGGGCCGGCGACCAGGCGCGCGGACGCGCGCGGCGATCTCGACCAACTCGGTATCAGGCGGTCCTCGGGGTCCGGTGGCACGTAAGCAGGCTATCCCGTTCGGTTGATACACCTATGTGACAATGCGCCGACAAATGCCATCAATCGCCTGTGCCGCAGCGTGCCTCGCGGCATCGATTTTGGCCGTGGCGCCATCAGCCCCTGCGGCGGGCACCCGCGAGCGGTCGTCGACGACCGTGCTCCGCGGCACGGTCACCAGGGTCGTGGATGGCGACACCATCAAGTTCCAGTCGCGCGGGTTCGAGAGCACAATGCGCCTCATCGGCATCGATACGCCCGAGACCAAGCGCCCGGGCTATCCGGTGCAGTGCGGGGGACCGGCGGCATCGGCCGAGGCCGCCCGTCTGCTGCCCGCGGGCACGCGCATTCGGGTCGAGAGCGACCCCACGCAGGATGCCCGCGACAAGTACAACCGGTTCCTGGGCTACGTCTACGTGGGCAGGGCCGGCGGCGCGCGCGGATCGGTGAACTACCGCCTCGTGCGCACGGGCTTCGCGAAGACCTATGTCTATGGGCGGATCCCGTTCCGGTACGCAGGGCAGTTCCTCGCCGCCGAGGTGAGGGCGAAGAAGGGCCGCCTCGGGGTCTGGGGCCCGCCGTGCAACGGGGACACCACCAAGCCCCAGTACGGCGGCGGATCATCATCGGGGGCGGGAGCCGGGGGTGCCACGGGATCGGCATCGGGCCGCTGCGATCCCAACTACGCGGGCGCGTGCATTCCATCGCCCCCGCCGGACATCGACTGCTCCGACATCACCGCGCGCAGGTTCCGGGTAGTGGGCACGGATGTCCACCGCTTCGACAGCGACGGTGACGGCATCGCCTGCGAGGGCGCGCGGCGCTAGCGGCGCCTACGCCCCCGCGACGACCGGGCT
The DNA here is from genome assembly GCA_030833665.1 of Miltoncostaeales bacterium. Classification (GTDB taxonomy): domain Bacteria; phylum Actinomycetota; class Thermoleophilia; order Miltoncostaeales; family Miltoncostaeaceae; genus SYFI01. The sequence continues at coordinate 25,036 of JAURGT010000006.1, read as the reverse complement.
GCCCGCGGGCGCCCACCGGGCGGCAGCGCCGCCCTTGTTGCCGAGGTTCCACGCCGAGTTGACGAGCCCCACGTGCGAGAACGCCTGCGGGAAGTTCCCCCGCATGCGTCCGGACGCCGGGTCCCACTGCTCGGCCATGAGGCCCACGTCATTGCGCAGGGTGAGCAGGCGCTCGAAGAGAGCCCGCGCCTCGTCCTGGCGCCCCGCCATGGCGAGGTTGTCCACGAGCCAGTAGGTGCACAGCAGGAAGGCCCCCTCGCCCGCGGGCAGGCCGTCCACGCCCTCGCTGCCGACATCCGCGTAGCGCATCACCAGCCCGTCACGCGTGAGGTCACGCTGGATGGCGTCGATGGTGCCGATCACGCGCGGGTCATCCGCCGGCAGGAAACCCACGAGCGGGATCATCAGCAGGCTGGCATCGAGCCGCGGCACGTCGTAGGCCTGCACGAACGATCCAAGGGCGGTGTCGAAGCCCTCGCGGCACACCTCGCCATGGATCTCCTGGCGGATCGCCTTCCACCGGTCGGTGGGGCCCTCGAGGCCCGATTTCTCCACCGCCCGGATCGCCCTGTCGAACGCCACCCACGCCATGATCTTCGAGTGGGTGAAGTGACGCCGCGGCCCGCGGACCTCCCAGATGCCCTCGTCGGGCTCCCGCCAGCGCGACTCCAGGGCGTTCATGAGCGCGGTCTCGAGCGCCCACGCATCGGGGTCGGGTTCCACGCCGATACGCCGGGCCACGTGCAGCGAGTCCATTACCTCGCCATAGACGTCGAGCTGGAACTGATCGACCGCGGCATTGCCAACGCGCACGGGGCGCGAGCCCGCGTAGCCAGTCAGCCATGGGACCTCCCACTCCTCCAGCCGCCGCTCGCCAGCCGCGCCGTACATGATCTGGAGGTCCTCGGGATCGCCGGCCACCGCGCGCAGCAGCCAGTCGCGCCACGCCACTGCCTCGCGCGTGTAGCCGCCCAGCATGAGGGCGTAGAGGGTGAACGAGGCGTCGCGCAGCCAGCCGTACCGGTAGTCCCAGTTGCGAACGCCGCCGAGGTGCTCGGGCAGGGAGGTGGTGGCCGCCGCGATGATCGCGCCCGTGGGGGCGTACGACAGCGCCTTCAGCGTGATGAGCGACCGCACCACCGGCTCGCGCCACTCTCCCTCGAAGGGGCATCGGGAGCTCCAGCCCTCCCACCACGACAGCGCCTCGGCGAGGGCGTGCTCCGGATCCGGCCCTGCTGGCGCCGGAAGGTGGGAGGCGTGGTGGTTGAGGGTCATGCCCACCCGCTGGCCGGGCTTCACCGTGAAGCGCGCCACCATGTCGCCCTCCACGCGCCTGTGGTGCACGGGCGATACCAGGCGCATGGCCTCGGGTCCGCAGATGAGGTCCGCGCCCTCGGGCAGGTGGCGCACCCAGGGGCGCGTGCGGCCGTACTCGAACCGCGCGGATACCGTGGACTCCATTGGCACGGCGCCATCGACGCCCTCGACGATGCGCACGATGCACGGACCCGTGGGCTCGGGTGCCATGAAGTCGGTCACCGTCACGGTGCCCTCGACGGCCGTAAGGGTGGTCTCGAGCACCAGCGTCTCGCCCACGTAGCGTCGCGACGACGACCGCACCCCCGACCGCGGGGCCACACGCCACTCGCCGTTGTCCTCGCCGCCGAGAAGCGAGCAGAACACCGCAGGTCCGTCGAACCGCGGCGTGCAGAACCAGTCGATGGCCCCGTCGCGGGCCACCAGCGCACAGGTGCGCTTGTCGCCGATGAGGGCGTGGTCCTCGATGGAGCGGGCGGGGTTCACGGCCGCCACTATCCCAGATGCAGCGGCGCATGCGGCACCATTGGGGCATGGACATCCACTTCACCGACGGTCCCGACGACATGGTCAGCTGGATCGCCTCGGACCCGGGCTTCATGCAACGCGCGTCCCATGCACTCGTGGCTGACGGCCGCACCTGGCTCGTCGACCCCGTGGATCATCCCGATCTGCGCCCTCGCCTCGCGCGGATGCCGCCGGTGGCCGGCGTGCTGCAGCTGCTCGATCGCCATGGGCGCGACTGCGCCTCGATGGCGATCGACCTCCGGGTGCCACTGGTGGTCACGCCCCGCGAGGCGATCGGGGATGCCCCCTTTGAGGTGCTGGTGGTGCGCGATGGCCGCGGCTGGCATGAGTCGGCTCTCTGGTGGTCGGAGCGCCAGGCGCTGGTGGTGGCCGAGGCCGTGGGCACGCCGCCCTACTTCCGGTCGCGGCCCGATCAGGTGATCGGCCCGCATCCGTTCATGCGCCTGCGCCCCCCGCGCATGCTCGAGGGCTTCGCTGCCCGGCACGTGCTCATGGGCCATGGCCATCCGGTGCACCGCGACGATGCCGGCGCGCTGGTGGATGCCGCCGTCGCCGAGGCGCGCGGCAGCACGCCCCGGTGGATGCTGTCACTGGTCACGGGCTCCGTTCGGCGATCCGACCGGCGGTCGCCTATCGTCACCGGCTGATGAACGGCCAGCCGGCGCCGCCGCCGCCGGCGCCCTCCTCCGCGTCCGCGGGGCCGGGCCCGTCGCGGCCAGCATGGATCAACCGACTCACCGATCTTCCGTGGTGGGCCTGGCTCGGCGTGCCGCTGCTTGCCTGGCTGGCTTCGCGCCTGTTCGTCACGGTCCTTGGGGTGATCGCCAGCCTGTCGTTCGGCCGCGCGGAGATCGGCCTCGACCAGGCGGTGCCGAAGGCCCTCAACCTCTTCGGCTCCTGGGACACCACGTGGTACCTCGACATCGCGCGACGCGGGTACGCCTTCGACGTGGGCCAGGTGGGCGAGGTGTTCACAAATGTCGCGTTCTTCCCGCTCATGCCCATGATCATGTGGGCCGCGCTCGCGGTTGGCCTCAACCCGTTCTGGGTCTCGATCATCGTGAGCAATGCGATGTTCCTCGTTGCCCTCGTCGCGCTCTTCAACCTCACCAAGGGGCGCTTCGGACCGGACATGGCCGTGCGCGCCACCTGGGTGCTGGCGCTCGCGCCCCCCGCAGTGGCGGCCTCGATGGCCTACACCGAGGGCGCCGCCCTGGGCCTGGCGGTGCTCGCGGGGTACCTCGCGTGGAAGGGGAACATCGGCTGGGCCGGCAGCGTTGCGGCCATCGCCCTGCTCACGCGCCCAACGGGCGTGCTCGCCGTGGTGCCGGTGGTCATGCTCGCCTGGGCCATGGGCTCGGAGGGCCGCCGCCTGAGGATGGTCAAGGCGCTGCTTCCCGCCGGCGTGGTGGGGTTGGTGTTCCTCGCGTACATGCAGTTCCGCCAGGGCGGGTGGAACCTGCCTCTCGAAGCCCAGGCGGCCTGGGGCCGCGGCCAGCTCGGTGTGGGCCTGCTGTCGCTCCTGCCCGCAGACGTGGGCCAGGCGCTCGGAGGTCTGTTCGGGGGCGACCTCATCGGGTCGCGCGACCTGCTCGGCAAGGAAACGATTTCCGAGCTCACCGGTCTCTCGGTGGGCGACTGGTCGGCCGTGGTGCGCGACGTGCTGTTCGGCGTCATCTACGTCTTCCTGCTCGCGCGCCTCTGGCGCAGCGAGGGTGGTTTGCGCTCGCCGTGGGTGCTCTACGCGTTCCTCGTGCTGGTGGTGCCGCTGTCGAGCGGGTCGGTCACGTCGCTCGCGAGGCTCGGCCTGCTTGCGTATCCGCTCGCGTGGCCCATGGCCGAGTGGCTTGGCCAGGGGAGCCAGGCCCGCCGGAGATGGACGCTCGTGGCCGCCTTGGTGCTGATCGCCCTCATGGTGGCCCAGCTGGCCAACCAGTCCCCGTAGCGGGGGCGCCTGGCTAGCGGGGCGCCCTCTCCTCCTCGAGCACCGCGTGCGGGCGCCCCACGATGAGCGGGTCGAGGGCGCCGATGCGCTCGACGTCCTTGCCCGTATACGGGAGCCGGTGCAGCACGTAGCGCATGGCGTTGAGCCGCGCGCGCTTCTTGCAGTCCGACTTGATGACGATCCACGGCGCCTGCTCGGTATCGGTATGCAGGAACGTCGACTCCTTCGCGGCCGTGTAGTCGTCCCACTTGTCGAGCGATGCGAGGTCGATGGGCGACAGCTTCCACTGCTTGAGGGGGTGATGCTCGCGCTCGGCGAAGCGGCGCTGCTGCTCCGCCCGGCTCACCGAGAACCAGAACTTCACGAGGTGTATGCCGCTGTTGACCAGCTGGCTCTCGAACTCGGGTGCCTGGCGCATGAACTCCGCGTACTCCTCGGGGGTGCAGAAGCCCATCACGTGCTCGACGCCGGCGCGGTTGTACCAGGACCGGTCGAACAGCACGATCTCGCCACGCGTGGGCAGGTGCTCGATGTAGCGCTGGAAGTACCACTGCCCGCGCTCGATGTCAGTGGGCTTCTCCAGTGCCACCACGCGCGCCCCGCGGGGGTTCAGGTGCTCCATGAAGCGCTTGATCGTGCCTCCCTTGCCCGCGGCATCCCGCCCCTCGAACACGATCACCACGCGCTGGCCGGTTTCCCTCACCCAGGCCTGCAGCTTGAGCAGCTCCACCTGCAGCCGGTACTTCTGCTTCTCGTACGCCTTGCGGCGCATGAGGTTGCGATACGGGTACGGCGCCGTGCGCCAGTCGTCTACCAGCTCGTCATCGCCATGTACGGGCGGGGTGCCGAATACCAGCTCGTCGTGCTCGGCCAGGGCGTTGCCCAGCGCCTGCAGGTCATCCGTGGACGTCCCGTCCGCCACGGCGGTCAGCCAGTCGGCCACGGCCTGCACGTCGCCGGGGTGCGCGCCCTGCAGCACGTCGCGCACCGCGTTCACCAGCTCACCGCGCGCACTCCTGACCTCCTGGTCCACCTCGAAGCGCTCGATGCCCTCGGTGGTCAGCTCAGGGGCGCGATCGCCCTTGCTCGCCTTGTGCGCCATGCGACGACCCTACCCGGCCAGCAGCCCCACCACGTAGTCGAGGCAGGAGGCGAGCTGGCGGGTGTCATCGGGGCTGATAGCCGGGAAGGTGGCCACCCTGATCTGGTTGCGCCCCAGCTTGCGGTAGGAGTCGGTGTCCACCACGCCGTTGGCGCGCAGCACGGAGCACACCTGGGTGGCGTCCACGCGGTCGTCGAGGTCGATGGTCACCACCACAGGGCTGCGCATAGCGGGGTCGGCCACGAAGGGCGTGGCCAGTTCGTGCGCCTCGGCCCAGTCGTACAGCACGCCCGACGCCTCGCGGCAGCGCGACTCGGCCCAGGCGAGGCCGCCCTGGTCCAGGATCCACTCCACCTGCTGCACCAGCAGGAAGATCGTGGCGAGGGCCGGCGTGTTGTAGGTCTGGTCCTTCACCGAGTTGTCGCGGGCGATGAGCAGGTCGAGCGATGCCGGCGCCCAGCGGCCGGCGAGGTCGTCGATGCGCTGCAGCGCGCGGGGGGAGCAGGCAGCCAGCCACAGGCCGCCGTCGCTGGCCAGCGCCTTCTGCGGCGAGAGGTAGTAGACGTCGAACTCCACCGGGTCCACGGCCATGCCACCCGCTGCCGAGGTGGCGTCTACCAGCACCAGGGCATTCGGGTCGGCACCGGCCGGGCGCGCCACCGGCATGCATACGCCGGTCGAGGTTTCGTTCTGCGTGAGCGCGTAGGCATCGGCACCATCCACGGCGACCACGTGCGGGTGGCTGCCGGGATCGGCCTCCACCGTGGTGGCCATGGCCACGTGAGGCGCCTCGGCCATGGCCTGGGCGAACTTGGACGAGAACTCCCCGAACACCGCGTGGTGGCTGTGCTCGCGCACCAGCCTGAAGCCCGCGACGTCCCAGAACGCAGTGGCTCCGCCGTTGCCGAGCAGCACCTCATAGCCGTCGGGCAGCCCCAGGAGCTGCGACAGCCCCGAGCGCGCGCGGCCCACCATGTCCTTCACGGTCTTCTGCCGGTGCGAGGTGCCCATGTACGCGGAGCCGGTCTCGGCGAGCGCGCGCAGGGCCTCTACGCGCACCTTGGACGGCCCGCTGCCAAAGCGCCCATCAGCGGGCAGGTGATCGAGCGGGATGCGGATATCGGCGGTCTGGTCGGTCATGGCGCGGAACATACAGGGGGAGGGGCGGCCTGCGGTCGCGCAGAATATGCGTGGCATGTCCGCACGTATCTCCGCCGTCGCGGCAGGCGCGCTCGCCCTGCTGGCAGTCCCCGGCCTTGCCGTCGGCTCCAACGAGGACATCTCGTTCTCGGCCGCCGGCGTGGTGCGCCACGCCATCATCAGCGCTCCGGAGTCGGTGAGGCCCGGCGTGCGGCCGCCGGTCGTGCTCGTGTTCCCCCGCGAGGGCACAACCGCGCAGGATGCCCTCGACCGCTTCGGCTACTCGATCCACCGCGCGGGCGCAGTGGCCGTGGCGCTCGACGCGCTTCCGTGCGCGTCTCTCGCCAACCAGCAGTGCTGGTACCCGATGCAGGCCGATCGGCGCGCAGCGGACGCCACCGCAGTCGACGAGTTGCTGAACCGGCTCGACCGGCGCACCGACATGAACAGCACGCGGCTCGTGGCACTCGGCGAGTCGAGCGGTGCGTCGTTCGCCGTGAGCATGACCCTCAGCCTGCCCAGCCGCATCGATGGGGCGCTCGGCGTGTCGGCGTTCGATCCCACGCGCGTGGTCACGCTCGACCCGGCCACCCAGCAGGACCTCATCCCGGTCACCCTCGGGGGTAACTCGAAGATCCGCGCCCAGAGGAACCGCCAGCACATCACGCTCATCCGCGGATCAATGGACGCGACCGTGCCGCCGAAGCTGACCATGCAGCTGCGCAACCGCCTCGCCGCTGCGGGCTGGACCAACGACTACATCCGGCTCATCACGGTGCCGAACGCCGCCAACGGGTCGCCGGCTCTGGCGGCCCCGCGGCGCATCACCCCGGCCATCCGTGGTCTTATGTTCCACACCCTGGACATGGACATCGCGCGGGGCCAGGTGAGCCGCCTTGCGGAGCTCGGGTACCTGCCGGCGAACGCCACGCCCGGCAACACGTCGAACTACGCCCTGTCGCAGGCGATCATGGGCTTTCAGGGCTGGAACGGCCTCGAGCGTACGGGGACAGCCGATGCCGGCACGCAGCAGCGCCTCGCGGTTGCCGGACGCCCCCGGGCGAGGAAGTCGGGCGGCGGCAAGTGGCTCGAGGGCTACATCGACCGCCAGGTCGTGCTGCTCGTGCGCGGCGGCCGGGTGGTGCGCGCCCTCCACTTCTCGAGCGGCTCCGCGGGCAACACTCCGCGCGGCACCTACTCGATCTACCGCAAGGAGCTCATGAGCTGGTCGATCCCGTTCCGCTCATGGATGCCCTATGCGTCGTACTTCACGGGTGGCTTCGCGTTCCACGAGTACCCCGACGTGCCGGGCTACCCGGCATCGCACGGGTGCGTAAGGATCGCCGCGCCGTTCGCGCCGTACCTGTACGAGTTCGCCTCGTACGGCACGCCCGTCCACATGTACTGAGGCCTACCGCCGGAGGGCGGTGACCTTGGCCCGGTAGTGGGCCTGCGCCCCGGTGGCTGCGCGGCATGCAGTGTGCGCCGTCGCGGGCCTGCCGGCGCGCGCGCTGGGCGCGCTGGAGCGCCGGCTGGGATGTGGGAAAAAACAAGGGGGTGGGCCCGAAGGCCCACCCCCAAGGGTGCTGCTTCCGTATCTGAGTTGGACTCAGACGCCCGGGGGCTTCGGGAAGCGCTGACGGCCGGTGTACACGTACGGGGTCGCGAACAGCAGGTCCGCGATGTCCTCGTCGGTGCGCTCGATCGTCTGGGTCCAGATGGTGTCGGCACCCGGAATGATGAGGTCGAAGCTGAACGTCATCAGACCGATCATCTCCTTCACCGGCAGCATGGCACCCATGTTGTCGAACGGGGTGCCCTGCAGCGCCCAGGAGCGGATCGCGCCCGCCGAAGCGGTGCGGATGCTCTCGGGCTTCAGCTGGAAGCGGTGCTGACCCTCAGTCTCCGGACGGCCCATGGCGGCGGCGGTCGCCTTCGTAACCTCGCTGGGGAGGTACGTCAGGTCCCACTTCGTCGTCTTGAGCGACGGGTCCGTGATGAGACGGAGGTTCATGCGGCCGTAGCTCGGGTCGCCGTAGAACGCCGGCTTGGCCGGAAGCTCTGCGTCGTCGTAGCGGCCGGTCGCGGTGTGAATCAGGTAACCGCGACGCTCCATGGTGAAGTTGAAGTAGTCGTTACCGAACCCACCGTAGCCGTCGTCCTCCTTGCCACCGTGCTCCTGGGTGACGATGTAGGCGATCTTCTTCGGGAAACCGAAGGGCTCACGGCCGGCGAACACAGCGGCATCCTGCGTGAGGTACATGTACGGGTAGTACCCGCCGTAGTACGTCTTGCCGTCGCCAGCCTTGTGGGAAGCGGCCACCGTCAGGCCGAACTCGCCGTACGGGCCGAGACCGGTGTGGAGGTGGTCGACGTACCAGAACTCGATGACGTCGTCCTCGAGGTCCAGGCACTTCGGAAGCACGTGCTTCAGGTCGGCCTCAGACGCACGGTAGAAGAACGCGCTCCAGCGCGAGTTCGTGTACGTGAGCGGCACGATGTCGTAGTCGACGAGCGGGTCGGCGACACCCTGGCTGATGATGTCGCGCTTGTCGCGGTCGAGCGCCAGCGGCGGCGCATCGCCCGAGTCGATCCACGGGGTCGACGTAACGTCAACAATCTGTCCCATTGTGAATTTCCTCTCTTAGAACGCTGGCTTACGCGCCGAGGCCGACAGGCTTCGGGAAGCGGTGACGGAGGCCATAGCGGTAAGGCTTGGCCGCGCCCGCCCACGTGGCGTCGCGGGTGTAGGTCTCGGTCCAGAGCGTCTGGCCGGCCGGGATAATGAGGTCGAACGAGAAGGTCATGAGACCGATCATCTCGCCCACCGGGAGCTCCGCACCCATGTTGTCGAACGGAGTCGCCTGCTGGAACCACTCGATGTTCTCCGGCGAAGCGGTACGGATGGACTCCGGCTTCACCTGGAAGCGGTGGCTGCCCTCGGTCTCGGGACGGCCCATGGCGGTCGCCAGGCCCTTGTCCACGAGGGAAGGCAGGTACACGAGCTGCCACTCGGACTTCGAAAGGTCCGGAGCGGTGACGACCTTCATGTTCATGCGGCCGTACTCGGTGTTGCCGTAGAAAGCCGGCTTGGCCGAGAGCTCAGCGTCGTTGTACTTACCGATGGCGCTGTGGATCACGTAACCGTTACGGATCATGAGGAACGAGAACTGGTTGAACTTCCAGTCCTTGCCGTCGTACACGCCGTAACCGTCGTCAGGGTTACCGAAGTGCTCGAGGGTGCGGATGAAGGCTTCCTTCTTGGGGAAGCCGAGCACGCGACCCGCGTCAATTGCGGAGTCCTGCGTCAGGTACATGTAGGGGTAGTAACCCGCGTAGTACGTCTTGCCGTCACCGGCCTTGTGGCTGACAGCCACGGTGAGGCCCCACTCGCCGTACGGGCCGAGCATCGTGTTGCGGTGGTCGACGTACCAGTGCTCGACGACATCGTCCTCGACGTCCATGCAGTCAGGAACCACACGGCGGAGGCGCTTCTCGTCAGCGCGGTAGAAGAACGCAGACCAACGCGAGTTGGTGTACGTCAGCGGCAGAACATCGATGTCCCAGACAGGGTCAACGAGGCTGTAGATGAAAGCCGTCTTCTCGTCACGGTCGACGGGCGACGGCGGAATCTCCCCGGAGTCCATACCGGGGACGTAGGTAACAGCAAACTGGTCAGCCATTAGTGGCGTCCCCCCTTGAGAAAATAGGGTGTTGCATTGATTGAGCCTGGACCCTTCGCCCGCCCCCGGTTCCCGGGATTGAGTTGGGAGGTCCAGATATGTGGGCAGCATATGTCACGAGCGAGGTCAGGGACAAGGCCCTCGGAGGCGGTTTCCGGCGCAAGTTACACAGCCGAAATGCCAGTGGCCATGGGCGATTCGTGGGTGGAAAATCGCTCGTGACAATGTTTACAAAGTGTGAGGGAAAACGCCTACGATGTAAGGTTACAGCGTAAGGGGAAAGGTCAGTAAACCTGCTCCTCGCCGCCCCGGATCAGCAGGAGCGGGGTGTCCCGCGGCGAATCCCGGGCGGATGCGCACCCGCGCCCCGAGGCCCCGTTCATGAATCCCCCCGGGGGCTCGCGCGGCCCGGTATCGGCATCGCTGCTGGCCATCGTCGCCATGGCGGCCTGGGGCTCGGCCTACGTGCCGTCTGCCTGGCTCGTGGAGAGCTGGCCGCCCCTGCTGGCCGCGGCGGCGCGCATCGGCATCGGCGGGCTGATCCTGCTCGCGGTGCTGAGGCTGCTCGGGCGGCCGGTGATGCCCGGCGCCGAGTGGGGCGTGGTCCTCGTTCTGGCCCTCACCCAGTCGGTCATCTTCTACGGCGCCACGTTCATCGGCATCGCAGAGGAGGGGGCCGGCACGGCGGCGGTGCTCGCCAACACGGACCCCCTCTTCGTGGCCGCCCTGGCTGCGGTCTTCCTGGGCGAGCGCCTGGGGCCGCGCCAGTGGGCGGGGCTCGTGGTCGGGCTCGTTGGCGCGGCCGCGGTGGTGTGGCAGGGGCCGCTCTGGCCTCCAAGTATCTCGTGGATCTCCCTGCTCGTCGTGCTCGGTGCGCTTGGCTGGGCGGTTGGCACCGTGGCGGTGACAGGGCGCATCCGGGCCGGCGCGCGGCCCGTGGCAATCGCGGGATGGCAGATGCTCATCGGCGGCGCGATGCTGGCGGCCCTCGGTGCCCTGCTCGGGGGCGCGCCCAGCACCACCGGGGGCCGCGAGATCGGCCTTATCCTGCTCGTGGCGCTGGTGGGGAACGCCATCCCGTTCGCGCTGTTCTACGTGGCGCTGGGGCGCGGGGCTGCCGGCAAGGTGTCTGCGTGGTTCTTCCTCGTTCCCGTGGTGGGCGTGCTTTCGGCCTGGCCACTTCTCGGCGAGGTGCCGGGCCCGCGCCTCTGGGCCGGCCTCGTGCTCGTATGCGTGGGGCTCTGGATGGTGCTCGCGCCGTCGCGGCGCTGATAGCCTCGCGCCGTGATCGTGGCGCTGGCCGGGGGCACCGGCGGATCGAAGATGGTCCACGGGCTCGCGCTGGCCAACGGCCAGCGCGACCTCTCCGCGATCGTGAACACGGGGGATGACGGCGAGTTCTTCGGGCTGCTCGTGTGCCCGGACCTCGACATCAACCTCTACTGCCTCGCCGGCGTGGTGGCCGACCGCGGGTGGGGTTACGCCGACGACACCTTCCACTGCCTCGAGGGTCTCTCCACGTACGGGCGCGAGGCCTGGTTCGGCCTCGGCGATCGTGACCTCGCCACGCACGTGCACCGCAGCCTCATGATGCGCGACGGCGCGCGGCTGTCCGACGTGGTGGACGACCTCCGCGAGAAGCTCGGGGTGGAGGCGCGGGTGATGCCCATGACCGACGACCCGGTGCGCACGATCATCACCACGCCCACCGGCGAGCTGAGGTTCCAGGAGTACCTGGTGCGCGATGGTGCGCGCGAGGAGATCGACGCCATCAGGGTGGACGGGCTCGCCGAGGCCGCCCCGGCTCCGGGCGTGCTCGAGGCCATCGCCGCGGCTGACCTCATCGTCATCGCGCCCTCGAGCCCCATCGTGTCGATCGGGACGATCCTCGGCGTGCCCGGCGTGCGCGAGGCCGTGGCGGCTCGGCGCGATCGGGTGATCGGCGTGAGCCCGATCGTGGGTGGGGCGCCTGTGGAGGGCCCGGCGCAGAAGTTCCTCCGCGGTGCAGGCTACGGGGAGTGCTCGGCACGCCAGATGGCCGAGATCTACGCGGACGTGTGCGCCACCTTCGTGATCGACGTGTCCGACGAGGCTGAGGCCGCGGCGATCGAGGACCTCGGCGTACGCCCCGTGCTCACGGACGTCCTCATGCCTGATCACGCGGCGCGCGAGCGCCTTGCCCGCGTGGTGATCGAGGCGGCGGGCTGATGGCTGTGCACGACGTGGGCGCCGTTGTGCCCGTCAAGCGCCTCGGCTACGCCCTCGGCCGCCTCGCAGGGACGCTCGATCGCCCGGAGCGCCGCGTGCTGCAGTCGGCCATGCTCGGCGACGTGCTCGCCGCGCTCTCCGGCAGCGCCCGGCTCGGGGAGATCGTGGTGGTCACGTCCGACTCCCGCGCACGCGCGGTGGCCGAGAGCGTGGGCGCCCGCACCGTGGCCGACCACGATCCGCCGCAGGGCATCAACGCCGCCGTGTCGCTGGGCATCGACGCCCTCGATGCCCATAGCGCCCTCGTGGTGGTCAGCGACCTTCCGCTGATCACGTCTGCCGACGTCGATCACCTCATCGGTGCCGCTCCGGACGGTGATGCCGTGGTGCTCGCGCGATCCGAGGACGGCACGGGCACCAACGCCATGCTCATCACGCCGCCTGACGCGCTCGCGCCGCGGCTCGGCCCGGACTCCCTCGGGCACCACATGGCCCAGGCGGGCGCGCTCGGGATTCCGGTGGAGGTGGTGCACCACCCGGGCATCGCGCTGGATGTCGACACCCCTGACGACCTGGCCGAGCTCGTACGCCGCGAGCCGGAGGGCGCTACGGGCCGCGCGCTGGCCCGCCTCGGGCTCGCGCGCGGCGCGGCCGGAGCCGCAGGGTGAGCGCACGCGGGGTCCTCGGGGCCGCGCCCGGTGACGAAGTGCACATCGTGGTTCTGCGCGCCTTGCCGGAGATCGTGCCCGGAGACGACCTGCCGGGGATGCTCAGCGCCGCCGCGGTGGATGCCGGCCTGGCGCCGGGCGACGTGCTGGCCGTCGCGCACAAGGTGGTGAGCAAGGCGGAGGGGCGCGTGGTGCGCCTGGGCGATGTGGTGCCCGGCGCCGCCGCCCGACGCCTGGCGGACGAGACGGGCAAGGACCCGGCGCTTTGCGAGGTGATCCTCGGTGAGAGCCGCAAGGTGGTGCGCCGCCGCCGATCGCTCGTGGTATGCGAGACCCATCATGGATTCATCTGCGCGAACGCCGGGGTGGACGCCTCGAACACGCCTGACGGCACGGTGGTGCTGCTGCCGCTCGACCCCGATGCCTCGGCGCGGGGCATCCAGCACGTGCTCTCGCAGGCCGCGGGCGGGCGCGTGGGAGTGGTGATCACCGATACGCACGGTCGCGCCTTCCGCCGAGGGCTCGTGAACGTGGCCGTGGGGGTGGCCGGATTCGATCCGGTGGTGGATCATCGTGGTGGACGCGACAGAGAGGGGCGGATGCTGGTGGCGACAGATCAGGCGCTGGGCGACGAGATCGCCGCCGCCGCGGGGATGCTCATCGGGAAGTCCTCCGGCCGGCCGGCCGCGCTGGTGCGTGGCCTGGTGACCGCGCCTGCGCCCGGCACCCTTCGCGACCTCGTGCGCCGCGAGGACCAGGACGTGTTCCGGGCCCGCGTGGACGACGACGGGGTGGTGATCTAGGTGCCCGTGGGCAGCACGCGCAATCCGCTGAGGGTGGCGATCATCGGATCGGGGCCGTCGGGCTTCTACGCCGCCGAGCACATCCTCGGCCAGGACGACATCAACGTGCAGGTGGACATGTTCGACCGACTGCCCACGCCGTTCGGTCTCGTGCGGGCGGGCGTGGCCCCGGACCACCCCAAGATCAAGTCGGTCACCCGGGTGTACGACAAGATCGCCCAGCACCCCGATTTCCGCTTCCGCGGCAACGTGGAGTTCGGCACCGACCTCGAGCACGAGGACCTGCTCGAGTACTTCCACGCGGTCATCTACTGCGTCGGCGCCCGGTCCGATCGCCGCCTGGGCATCCCACGGGAGTACCTGCCGGGAAGCCACGGCGCCAGCGACTTCGTGGGCTGGTACAACGCCAGCCCCGACCAGCGCAACCTCACCTTCGACTTCTCGGGCGACAACGTGGTCGTGGTGGGCAACGGCAACGTGGCCATGGACGTCGCACGGGTGCTCATGCTGCCGCCCGAGGAGCTCGCCGCCACCGATATCGGCGGCCATGCCCTGCGCGCGCTGTCCGAGAACAAGGTGCGCCAGGTGACGATCCTCGGCCGCCGCGGACCGGCGCAGGCGGCCTTCACCTACCGCGAGCTCAAGGAACTGGCCGATCGCGACGACATCGACGTGGTGGTGGCGCCCGCGGACATGCAGCTGGACCCGCACTCGCTGCACGACACCGAGCAGGCCCCCGACCGCGGTCGCGACCAGGTTCTCGAGCTCCTGCGCGAGCTGTCGGAGCGCCCCGCGCGCGACACCGATCGGCGCATTGTCTTCCGGTTTCTGGTGTCGCCCGTGGAGATCGAGGGCAAGGAGCGCGTCACCGGCGTCGAGGTGGTGCGCAACGAGCTCTACCGCGGCAACAACGGCGAACTGCGCGCCCGCTCCACCGACGAGCGCGAGGTGATCCCCGCCGATGTGGTGTTCCGGGCCATCGGGTACCAGGGCGTGGGCCTTCCCGGCGTGCCGTTCGACCCGATCAGCGCCACGATCCCCAACGACCGCGGTCGGGTGATCGAGCCGCTCACGGGCCAGCCGCGCTCAGGGGAGTACGCCGCGGGGTGGATCAAGCGGGGCCCCAACGGGATCATCGGCACCAACAAGCCGGATGCCCAGGAGACCGTGGAGATGCTGCTCGAGGACGTCCGCGATCAGCGCCTGCGACGCGACGTGCTCCCCGCGTCGGTGTTCGAGCGCTTCCTCGCCGAGCGGCAGGGCGAGGTGGTGTCGTTCGACGACTGGAAGTACATCGACGCCCGCGAGGTGGCGAAGGGCGAGGAGCTGGGCCGCCCGCGCCTCAAGTTCGCGCGCGTGGAGAACATGCTGCGCACCCTGCGCGACCGCGACAAGGCCGGGGGTTAACCCCGGTGTCAGGCACTTAACCGAAAGCTCTCGGTTAAGTGCCTGACACCGGGGTCTGTCAGACCGGCGCCTCGATGATGTCGTAGAGGGTGTTGCGCCGGGCGGGCATGCGGCCGTGTGCGCGGATGGCGGCCTCGAGCTCGTCGGCCGTCACCTCCTCGCCGTGGGATGCCCCCGACGAGCGGCTGATGCTCTCGTTCATGAGGGTGCCCCCCATGTCGTTGCAGCCGGCGTGCAGGAGGTTGGCGCCGCCGTCGAGCCCCAGCTTCACCCAGGAGGCCTGGATATTCGGGATGAGCCCGTCGAACGCGATGCGCGCCACGGCGTGGATGAGCACCACCTCGTCCCACGTGGGGCCCGGCCGCGATCGCCCCTGCAGGAAGATCGGTGAGGCCATGTGCACGAAGGGGAGGGGGATGAACTCCGTGAAGCCGCCGGTGCGTCGCTGGATCTGCCGCAGCACCTCGTAGTGATTTGCCCATGAGACAGGCCCGTCGATATGCCCGCACATGATGGTGCTGGTGGCGCGGATGCCGCTCTCGTGCGCGCTGATCATCACCTCGGCCCACTCGGCCGTGCGGATCTTGTCGGGGCAGAGGTGCTCGCGTACGTCGTCGTCAAGGATCTCCGCGGCGGTGCCGGGAAGCGACCCCAGGCCCGACGCCTTGAGGCGCTCGAGGTACTCGCGCACCGGAACGCCGAGGGTGTGGGCGCCCTGCCACACCTCGAGCGGGGTAAAGGCGTGCACGTGCATCTCGGGCAGCGCGCCCTTGATGCTCTCGAGCACCGACGCGTAGAAGTCGCCGGTGAAGTCCGGGTGGATGCCGCCTACCAGGCACACCTCGGTGGCGCCGCGGTCCCAGGCCTCCTGCGACCGGGTGACCACCTCGTCGAGGTCCATCCGGTAGGGGGTCTCGCGCGCGTTGTAGCTCTTCGGGCCCCGTGAGAACCCGCAGAAGCCGCACCGGAAGTAGCACTGGTTCGTGTAGTTGATGTTCCGGTTGACGACGTAGGTGACCTGCTCGCCGCTCGCGCGCTCGCGGAGCTGATCGGCAACGTGGGCGATGACGTCCACCTCGGCACCGCGCGCCTCGAACATGCGCACCATCTCGGCGACCGTGGGCGGGGTGCCCGCGAGCGAGCGCTCGAGGATTCCCGCGAGGTCGGGCGCCACCTGGTCGAGGTCGATGGCCTGGCCGGCGTCCATCCAGCCCGCATCGGGCCACTCGGAGCTCATGCGGCGCGCGGGCACCGGCGGGTGCATGTCGCGGCCGGGCGCCCATGGGTGACGCGGACGCGCCGCGCCGCGGCAGTCCACCTGCTGCAGCCAGCACGTGAACAGCGGCATGGCCACGCGGTCGCGCATGGCCTCGATGGGGGTGCCGAGCGGAAGGGCGGTGCGCTCCACGAGCACCTCGGGGAGGATGGCGTCGCGGAGCGCGGCCACGTGGTCGTCGTCCCAGCCGTCCACGACCACGTCGCGGGCGCCGGCCCGCACAGCCGCCACGGCCTGGTCGACGTCGTGGGCCACCACCGACACGCGCACGTCGCAGGCGGGCAGGCCCGCGATATCCACGGCCTCGGCGACCCGGTCGGGCGTGGTGCGCAGGAATGCCGCACCTGATCGCACCACGCCATCGAGCACGTCGGCGCGCGCGCCGACGTGCGTCACGGTGATGCGGATGCCGTCCACTCCGTCGTCGCGCAGCGCGATTGCGTTGTCCCACGTGGTGACGAACGCAGCGCAGCCCCGCTCGGGCTCGCCCAGCGACACCGGGAGGATCCGGGACGAGATGGCCTCCCCGATCGCGGCCTCATCCCACGCCGACGACTCGCGGGCGGTGCCGCCGTCGGACCGGTCGTGCCCCAGGCGAAGAAGCGTGACGCGATCCATCAGGCCGCGGCCTCCTGCAGGACGTCCTCGCGCGGGTAGCCGGCGGCGTCGGAGAGCGCGCGCACGTAGGGCAGCACGCCGGGGTCGACCCACTCCGGGTCGAGCGCATACTCGGGGTACACGGTAAGGCGCTCGCGCAGCGGGTAGCCGGACTCGTCGCACATGCTGGCCATCAGCGCGAGATCGGGCCACGGGCGCTCGGGGTTGATGAAGTCGGGCGTGACCGGCGACACGCCGCCCCAGTCGTTGATGCCTGTGAGCAGCAGCGGTCCGTAGTCGGCCGAGAGGTTGGGCGGCGCCTGGATGTTCATGTCGGGGCCGAGCACCAGACGCGAGATGGCGCAGGTGGTCATGAGGTCGATGAGGCCAGGCTCGCCCGCATCGGCCATGGGGGTCTCGGGCTTGGCCCGGAAGTTCTGGACGATGACCTCCTGGATGTGCCCGTACTCGTCGTGGAGGTCGCGGATGGCCAGGAGCGCGTCCACCCGCTCGTCCTCGGTCTCGCCGAGGCCGATGAGGATGCCGGTGGTGAACGGGATGCGCAGCTTCCCGGCCCGGCGGATCATCGCCAAGCGCGTGCGCGGCTTCTTGTCGGGGGCGTGCTCATGCGGCCCGCCCGGCGCGCAGAGCCTCTCGCTGGTGCTCTCGAGCATGATGCCCTGGCTCGGCGAGACCTCGCGCAGCTCGCGTAGTTCGCGCTCGCTCATGATGCCGGCGTTGGGGTGGGGGAGCAGGTCGTACTCCTCCAGCACCATGCGGCACATCGCCACGAGGTACGACTGCGTGCTTTCGTGGCCGAACCCGCGCAGGATGTCCCGGTATTTCGGCCAGCGCACCTCGGGCCGGTCGCCGATGCAGAAGAGGGCCTCCTTGCATCCGAGGTCGCGGGCCTGCTCGGCCATGCCGCGTACCTCGTCGGGCGAGAGCGTCTTCGCGCGCGGGCTGTCCTCGTCCACCGCGAACGTGCAGTACGAGCAGACGTCCCGGCACAGGTTGGTGAGCGGGATGAACACCTTGCGCGAGTAGGTGACGATGGGCGGGCGGGTGAGGTCGCGCATGTGCGCTGCCGCCGCCCAGAGCGCGGGGTGCTCCGCACCACGGGCGCCGACGAGCGCCAGCGAGTCGGCGCGCGTGAGCCGATCGCCGGAGAGGGCCTTCTCGACGGCCGCGCGCCGTGCGGGCGCGAGGCCTGTGAGGAGGGCCTCGTTCACCGGGCGGTCCTGCGGGTGGTGGCCTTGGGGCCGCCAGTCGACCCCTTGGTGGCGGAGGTCATGCGGGGCGCCGCCTTCTTCGCCGCGGGCTTCTTCGCCGCCGCCTTCTTCGCCGCGGTCGCCTTGGCCGCGGTCGCCTTGGCCGCGGTCTTCGGCGCGGCCTTCTTGGCGGCAGGCTTCCTGGCCGCCGGCTTCTTCGCGGCCTCCTTCTTTGCCTGGGCGATCGACGGCGTGGCCGGGTCGGGTCCCTCGCCCTCGCGGAACTTGCGCCAGTCTGCGGGCCGCTTCTCCTGGAATGACGCGATGCCCTCCTTGGGCTCCGGGCCGTATACGTGGTTGAGCGCCACGAGCTCGAGGCCGTGCTGCACCGACGAGTAGAGCGCGTCGGTGGCGGTGTTCATGGCGATCTTCGCGAGGCGCAGGCCCTGCGGGCTCTTCCGGAGGATCTCGTCGCACCACTCGTCCACGAGGTCGTCGAGCTGGTCATCGGGCACCACCTTGTTGACGAGGCCCATCTCCATGGCCTCGTAGGCGTCGTACTGGCGCACGAGGAAGAGGATCTCCCGGGCCTTCTTCTCGCCCACCACGGCCGGCATCATCTGGCAGCCCCACCAGAGCGGGGCCGAGCCGATCTTGGGGCCGGCCTGGCCGAAGCGACCCGACTCGCCCGAGAGCGTGAGGTCGCACATGACGTTGAGCTCGTTGCCGCCACCGATGCAGTAGCCGCGCACCTTGGCGATGACCGGCTTGCCGTTGTTGCGGATGGCGTTGGCCACGCGGTGGGAGAGGGTATGGAGGTGGCGCTTCTCGGCGGCGGTGCGCGTGGGGTCGGCGACGTCGCCGCCCACGCAGAAGGCCCGCTCGCCGGCGCCCGTGAGGATCACCACGCCCACCGACTCGTCATCCGCGGCGCGCTCGAGGGCGTCACCCATCTCGATGATCGTCTTCATCCGGAAGGCATTGAGGCGCTCCGGTCGGTTGATCATGACAGTCGCCCGGCCGTCGCCGGTCTCGTAGATGATGTCCTCGTAGGCCACGCCTCGAACCCCTTCTCGTCTGACGGTCCATGAAGCGTACCGGGGGCGGGGAGCCCGGGCGCGCGAACCCGCCAATGGATTCGCAACCGTGTCTCGCAATGCGATACGAACCCCCCGGCCACGCGCGATCGCCTTGCCGCCCACGAGGTGCGCTGATACACATGCCCCCTTCGTCGCAACCGTCACAAGACGGTGTTTCGCAGAACGAGACATGGCAACCACAGAGCAGACCGACACGTCAACGTCGCCCGGCCGGTATCGCATCCAGGCCGTCGAGCGCGTGGGCGCGATCCTCGAGGTGTTCACCACCGAGGAGCCGGAGCTCGGGGTCACAGAGATCGCGGAGCGCACGGGGCTGCACAAGAGCACCGCCCACCGGTTCCTCGTGAACCTCGAGGCAGTCGGGCTGCTGGAGCGCGACTCCCGCAGCCAGCGCTACCGCCTTGGCCTGCGCATGTTCGAGATGGGCGGCATCGTGCTCGAGCAGATGAGCCTGTGGGACGAGGCACTGCCATATCTCGAGGGGCTCGTCACCGAGTCGGGCGAGACCGGGCACCTCGCGGTGCTCGAGCGCGGCGAGGCCATCTACATCGAGAAGGTCGAGGCGCGTCGCGCCCTGCGTATCCCGTCGGCCATGGGCCGCGGATACCCGGCGCATGCGACGAGCCTCGGCAAGGTCCTCCTCTCCGATCTCGGCGAGGATGAGGTGCGCGCGATCATTGACGCGCACGGGATGGCGTCGTACACCCGTACGACGACCACCGACGTCGACCACCTGCTGTCCGAACTCGCGGACATTCGCGAGCAGGGCTTCGCGGTGGACGACGAGGAGTACGACGAGGGCCTCCGCTGCGTCGGGGCCCCGATCCGCGATCACACCGGCCGCGTCGTCGCCGCACTCGGCATCGGCGGGCCCGTGACCCGGGTCACCCCTGAGCGCGTGGATGAACTCGCGCGCCTCGTCATCAACGCCGCAGACGGACTCTCACGTCGCCTCGGCGCATCGCAGTCCGGTGCCTACACGCGTGCAGCACGCCGCGTGCGGGCCACCGCCGAATCCACCCCGCGGCCGAGCGCCGCTCTTCGCGCGTCCCGATGACCGGGCGCGTTCGTTACCTGAAAGGAGCAGTACCCGAATGAGCAGCGACGTGATGAAGGACATCCGCGACGCGCTTTCAAGCCGCACTCAGCACTTCGTCCTTCCCAAGCAGTGGGCGTCGATGCGCAAGGCCGAGGCTCTTGAGAAGGAGACCGGGCAGCGCATCCTCCACTTCGAGAAGGGCGACTTCCAGGGCGACGAGTTCTACCCGGCGCCGCACATCTACGAGGCCGCGGCCAAGGCCGTGCACGACGGCCACGTGCGCTACGTGCCGGGCCCGGGTCTTCCCGAGCTCCGTGACGCCATCGCCGAGGAGATGACCTCGCGCGGTCGTCCCACCAAGCGCGAGGAGGTGCTCGTGACCATGGGCGCCAAGCACGCGCTCACGCAGTCGCTCCTCACCATCGTGGACCAGGGCGACGAGGTCATCTTCCCGAACCCCGGCTACCCGCCCGACGAGTTCTGGATCACCTACGCCGGCGGCAAGGTGGTGTACGCCCCGCTGGTCGAGCCGGACTTCGCGTTCGACCTCGACTCGCTGCGTTCGCTCATCACGCCGAAGACCAAGATGCTCATCATCAACACGCCGCAGCGCCCGAACGGCATGATCGTGCGCCAGCTGGATGAGATCGCGGAGATCTGCAAGGAGCACGGCATCATCGTGCTCACCGACGAGATCTTCTCGCACATGGTCTACGAGCCCCAGGTGCACGAGTCGATCTCGTACGTGAAGGACTTCAAGGACCAGTCGATCGTGGTCGACACCTTCTCGAAGACCTACATCATGACCGGCTTCCGCATCGGCTGGTGCGTGGCCAACGCCGAGCTCATCACGGCGATGGACATCTTCCAGCAGAACTCGGTCACCAACGTGCCGGCCTTCGTGCAGCTCGCCGGCCTGGCCGCCATGACCGGTCCGCAGGAGCACGTGCTGCAGCAGACCGCGCGCCTGAAGGCCAAGCGCGACTTCGTCGTCGAGGCCTTCAACAAGATCGACGGCATCGAGTGCCTCACGCCCGATGGCTCGTTCTACGTCTTCCCCGACATCCGCGGCACGGGCATGACCGCCCAGCAGTTCGCCGACTACCTCGTCGAGGAGCACGGCGTGGGCGTCGTCGCGGGTAACGCCTTCGGCGACCGCGGCGAGGGCCACATCCGCTTCACCTACGCGGCCCCCGACGAGATCCTCGAGGAGGGCATGGACCGCATCGCCAAGGCTGTCGAGGCGTTGTAGTCCCGAGTCACGCGTAGTACCGCAGCATGCGAAGGCCCCGGCTCCTGCCGGGGCCTTCGTCGTTTCCGGCCCCTCATTCCGGGGCCCGTCGAGCAGGTCGCCGACAACGGGGCGCGGTAACGCCCGGCCCGTGATCGGCGGTTGCGGGGGCCGCAACCGCAGGATCACACCGGGCTCTTACCGCGCCCCGTTGTCGGCGACCTGCTCTCCTAGGCGCCCGGGGTGAGTGCCACCTTGATGCTGCCGTCGACGCGCTCGTCCATGATCCGGTAGCCCTCGGGAGCGTCGTCGAGGGCGAGGTCGTGGGTGAAGACGATCGACGGGTCCATCTTGCCGGCCTCGAGGTCGGCGAGGAGGCCCGGGATGTAATCGCGCGACGGGCACACGCCAGGGTGCAGCGAGACGTTCTTCATGAAGGCCATGGCGTACGGCTGGCCGGAGGCCTCCTCGAAGAAGTGCGACATGCCGACGATGCCGACGTTCCCGCCGGGGCGGGTGACGGTGATCGCCTGCTCGATGGTGCCGTTGGACGAGATCGTCTCCACGGCTCCGTCGGCGCCCAGGCCGTCGGTGAGCTCCAGAACGGTGGCGACGACGTCCTCGTCCTTGCCGTTGATCGAGTGCGTGGCGCCCGCGGCCCGGCCGAGCTCGAGGCGGTCGGCGTGGTGGCCGACGTGGATGATGCGCTCGGCGCCGAGGAGCTTTGCCGAGATGACGCCCGAGAGGCCCACTGCGCCGTCGCCGATCACCACTGCCGTGGTGCCGGCGCCCACGCCGGCGTTCACGGCCGCGTGGTAGCCGGTGGAGAGCACGTCGCCCAGCGGAAGCACCTTGGTGTCGTGCTCGGCGGCGGCGAGCGACTCGGGGATGACCACGAGCGTGCCGCCGGCCTGGGGCACGCGCAGCGCCTCGGCCTGCCCGCCCTCGACGATGCCCCCGGCAGACTCGCCCCAGAACGGGCTGCCGAAGATGCCACCCGACGTGCAGGAGGTCTGCACGCCCAGGGAGCAGCACGGGCACGAGTTGTCGGAGAAGGCAAACGGGGCCACCACCCGGTCGCCCACGGCGATGCCCGTGACCTCGGGGCCCACTTCCTCCACCACGCCCACGAACTCGTGGCCGAGGCGCAGGCCGGGGGTCATGCCCAGGGCCTCGCCGTAGTGCAGGAAGTGGAGGTCGGATCCGCAGATGCCGGCCTTGGTCACTCGCACGATGGCGTCGGTGGGGGCGAGGATCTTGGAGTCGGGGACATCCTCGACGCGGATGTCGCCCGCGCCATGGAAGGTGGTGGCGCGCATGCGGCCTCTCCTCATTCACTAATGGTTTAGTAAGTCAGTAGTGAGTGTAACCTGATGGCCATGGCGACGCGCAAGCCCACGGCAGACGACGCGATGGCGCTGCAGGCCGTGGTGCACGCGGGCGCAGCGTTGTCGCGTGCCCTCGAGGATGCCGCGCGGCGCGCGGGCGGGGTCTGCCTCTCGCAGTACAACGTGCTTGGTGCCCTGGCGCGGGCCGAGCCATCCACGCTCGAGCCCCGCCAGATCGCAACGGCCACCGGCACCGGATCCGCGCAGGTGACGATGGTGCTTGACAGGCTCGAGCAGGCCGGGCTGGTCGAGCGACGCCCGCACCCCACCGACCGCCGCCGCCGCGAAGTGGTGCTCACCGATGCCGGTCGTGAGCGCGAGGAGGCCACGTCCGCGGCAATCGAGGTGGCCGCCCGTGGCATCCTGGCGCGGGCGGCAGGCCTTGCCCCGGCGGACATCCTGGCGGTGGCTGCTGCTCTTGACGATGCAGTCGGGGACGTCGGCGGCCCCATGACGGCCGACGGCTGGGCGGCCCGCGGGAACGCGCCGATTCCGGGAGGCCGCTGAAGTCCGCGCAGACGGGCCCCCTGCCCGGTTATGCTCTTCGCCGCATTGGCGCCCGTCCGTGGAGCGCCGCAAACGATTTCCGAGGAGTTCCTGTGGCTGAGCGTCTTTTCTGGGAGGAGCTGGAGGCCGGCGACACCGCCGAGTCGCTGCGTCGTACCGTCACCGAGGCCGACGTCGTCAACTTCTGTGGCGTGTCGGGCGACTTCAACTGGTTCCACATCGATGACGTCGGCGCCAAGGACTCCGTGTTCGGCCAGCGCGTCGCGCACGGCATGCTGGTGACCTCCATCGCCACCGGCCTCCAGGTGGAGAAGATGGAGCCCAAGATCGCCACGGCCGCCTTCGTCGGCCTCGACTCGTGGCAGTTCCGCGCCCCGGTGTTCATCGGCGACACCATCCGCGTGAAGCGCACCATCGGCGAGAAGGCGGAGAACGAGAAGAACCCGAAGGCCGGCTGGTGCAAGTACGAGATCGAGGTCCTCAACCAGGAGGACAAGGTCGTGCAGCGCGGCGTCTGGAACATGCTGATCCAGCGCAAGGGCTGAGCACCCGGGAGGGGAGTGCGTGGGGACTCCGCTAAACGCGCGGCCCACGCGATGAAGTGACTCAGGGGCGCCCTTCGGGGCGCCCCTGACGTTTCTGGCAGGGGTGGCACGGGGCGGCGTCGAAACTGACGGCATGGCTACCACCTCTCGTTCCCTGACCGTCGCCGAGGCCGCCGAGGTGCTCGGCGTGTCCGAGCGCACCGTGTGGCGCTACCTGCGCTCCGGCCGCCTGCACGGCGAGACCATCGGACCCGTCGGACAGCAGCGCACCCTCATCGACGCCTCGGGCGTGGAGGCGATCCAGTCGGGTCGCGGCGGAGAGGACGCCGCCGCCCTGCAGGCCGAGGTCGACCGGCTGTCGGATGAACTCGCGGCGCTCCGCGCTGAGCGCGACCAGATGCGCACAGCCCTTGCCTCCGCACGCGTGGAGATGGCCCGCCTGCGCAAGCCGGTGAGCTCACGCGCCGGCGACATGGTGCTCGCGGGACTCTCGCACCTGGCCACGCGCCGGGGCATGCGCCAGGCGCACCGCTAGCCCTTCCGGGCTGAACGCAGAAGGGCCCCGGTTTCCCGGGGCCCTTCGTGTGCCTGAGCGGTGTCGGCCGGGTGCTACAGGCCGAGCTCCTTGCTGATGATCAGCTGCTGGATCTCCGAGGTGCCCTCGGTGATCGAGGCCAGCTTGGCGTCGCGGTACATGCGCTCCACCGGGTACTCGGTGATGTAGCCGTAGCCGCCGTGGATCTGCACGGCGTCGCGGGTGACCTCGTCGGCGACCTCAGCCGAGAAGTACTTGGCCATCGAGGCCTCCTTCACGCACGGCTGGCCGGTCTCGTAGAGCCAAGCGGCCTTGTACGCGAGGGCCTTGGCGGCCTCCACCTTGGTGGCCATGGTCGCCAGCTTGAAGCGCAGCGCCTGGAACTTGCTGAGCGAGCGACCGAAGGCCTCGCGCTCGTGGGCGTACTTGATCGCCTGCTCCAGGGCGGCCTCGGCGATGGCGGCGCTCTTGACGCCGTGCGAGACGCGGCCGGTGATGAGGGCCTCCATCAGGGCGCCGAAGGCACCCTCCTTGCCGCCGAGGAGGGTCTCCTCGCCGACCTCGCAGTCCTCGAACACCAGCTCGGCGGTGTCGGAGGAGCGGTGGCCCATCTTCTCAAGCTTGCGGGTGACCTCGAAGCCCGGGGTCTTGCTGTCGACGATGAACACCGAGATGCCCTCGCCGCGCTTGTCCTTGTCGGTGTACGCAGCGACGAGGCAGAAGTCGCAGATGGTGCCGTTGGTGATGAAGTTCTTGCGGCCATTGAGCACGTAGCCGTTCGAGGTCTTCTTGGCGCTGGTGGCCAG
>JAURGT010000069.1 GCA_030833665.1 Miltoncostaeales bacterium | reverse complement strand
ATGGCACCACCACCGCCACCCTTCTTGCCCAGGCCATCGTGCGCGAGGGCCTCAAGAACGTGGCTGCCGGCGCGAACCCAATGGGTCTGAAGCGCGGCATCGAGAGCGCCGTCGAGACCGTCGTCGGCGAGATCCACAAGCAGAGCCGCGAGATCTCCAGCAAGGAGGAGATCGCCCGCGTCGCCACCATTTCCGCCCGTGATCGTGAGATCGGCGACGTCATCGCCGACGCCATCGAGAAGGTCGGCAAGGACGGCGTGGTGAACGTCGAGGAGGGCCAGACCTTCGGGATGGAGCTCGAGTTCACCGAGGGCATGCAGTTCGACCGCGGTTACATGTCGCCCTACATGGTCACCGACCAGGAGCGCATGGAGGCCGTGCTGGAGGACTGCTACGTGCTCGCGCACGGCGGCAAGATCCAGAACGTCAAGGACATCCTTCCGCTGCTCGAGAAGGTCATCCAGACCGGCAAGCCGCTTCTGATCCTGGCCGAGGACGTCGAGGGCGAGGCCCTGGCCACCCTCATCGTCAACAAGCTGCGCGGCACCTTCACCGGCATCGCCGTCAAGGCGCCGGGCTTCGGTGACCGCCGCAAGCGCATGCTGGAGGACATCGCCATCCTCACCGGTGGCGAGCAGATCTCCGAGGAGATGGGCCTGAAGCTCGAGAACACCGAGCTCAGCCAGCTGGGTCGCGCCCGCAAGGTCGTGGTCGGCAAGGACACCACCACCATCATCGACGGTGCCGGTGACCCCGAGGAGATCAAGGGCCGGATCAAGCAGATCCGCGTCGAGATCGAGAACAGCGACTCGGACTTCGACCGCGAGAAGCTCCAGGAGCGCCTCGCCAAGATGGCCGGTGGCGTGGCGGTCGTGAAGGTCGGCGCCGCCACCGAGACCGAGATGAAGGAGAAGAAGCACCGCGTCGAGGACGCCCTGCAGGCCACCCGTGCCGCCCTCGAGGAGGGCATCGTGCCGGGCGGTGGCGTGGCGCTCGTCAACGCCGAGCCCGCTCTCGCGAAGCTCAAGGCCAAGGGTGACGAGGCCACGGGCATCCAGATCGTGCGTCGCGCGCTCGAGGAGCCGCTCCGCCAGCTGGCCAACAACGCCGGGCTCGAGGGCTCGATCGTGGTCGGCAAGGTGCGCGAGCTGCCCGCCGGCCAGGGGCTGAACGTCGACACGGGCGAGTACATCGACCTCGTCGACGCCGGCATCATCGACCCGGCGATGGTGACGCGCTCGGCGCTGCAGAACGCTGCGTCGATCGCGAAGAACATCATCACCACCGAGTGCGTCGTGGTGAACAAGCCCGACGACATGGGCCCGATGGGCGCCCCGCCGCAGAACATGGGCGGCATGGGCTCCATGGGCGGGATGATGTAAGCCGAGCCACAAGGCTCAGCAGTTCCGCTTCAGGGGGGCGGGCCTTCGGGTCCGCCCCTCGTGTTTCCGGGGGCGGTTCCTGCGCAGGGACGGTCACTTCGAGGCGATTGCTCCCTTCCGGCGACTGTCACCAACGGAGCGATCGAGCGACCATGTGGCCAGGTGCCGCAGGGCCATGATCGCGGCCACCGTGGCGATGGTGCTCCAGCTGGTTGCCACTGCCAGGGTGAGGAGCCCTGCCGCCAGCCAGATGTCGAGCCCGAGCGCTGCGCCGTCCCGCCACCGCCCGCGCATCGCGCACAGCGCCGCCGCCAGCACTCCCAGCGCCACGAGCACCGGCACGGCCCCGTAGATGACGGCGTCGCCGAACCAGCCGGGCATGCGCTAGTGCCGGGGGGTGGGGAGGGGAGGCATGTCCTCGCCGCGCTCCGCGAGCTCGGCCTTCTCGGACTGGATTTCCTTCGTGAGGAAGTAGTTGAGCAGGGTCCGTATCGCGGCGATGGCGGCGAGCTGGCCGATCTCGGTGAAGGTCGGTGCCACCGCGGTCTTCAGCACGTCGGCGGCCAGCTGGAACTCCAGGCCGAGCACGAGGTATGAGCCCAGCACGAGCCGCACGCGGGTGAACGACCCGGGGTCGGTGGGGCGCATGAGCGCGCGCACCAGAAGCACGAGCGCGATCACCACGCCGATCGCGATGATCAGCGCGCCGAGCGATTCGATGACGAGGACGGTCCAGTCGACCGCCTCGCGCACGGAGTCTTGCGCGGTATCCACCGCGGGCGAGCCTAGCCCCCCGAGTGGCGTAACATGCCCGCCCGGCCTTGGCGACAGAAGCACTGGGTACGCGATACGAGGTGATGAGAACCGCGATCAAAAAATGGTGTGTCGGTTCGCCAATTCAGTCAGCCCTGGATTCCTTGCTGTACTTGATGCAAAACG
>JAURGT010000068.1 GCA_030833665.1 Miltoncostaeales bacterium | reverse complement strand
TGACGCCCGGCGCCAGCTCGGCCACCCCGGCCGTGCGCGCTGCCAGGTCGTCGGCTGCGCCTGCGGGCGCGCCCGCTGCTCGGGCAAGCCGCGCGGCGTCGAGGCGCATTGGCACGCCCACCTGGATGATCGCGCCGGCGGTACGCCGCACCTGCGAGAGCCCCAGCACCTTGCGATCACCCGCGACGGCCTCCCATGGCGACAGGCCGCCGAAGCACATCGCGCCTGCAGCGCCACGTGACCACGCACGCGCCTCGTCTGGTCTCAGGGCGCGCACATCGGGGATGCCCAGGCCCGCAAGCGACGTGGCCACTGCCTCGCCCACCCAGCGGTAGGCCTCCACCACGTCTACCGGCAGCAGCGGGTGGCCCGTGGGGAGGATGACGTCGATCGCGATGAGGTCGTCGTCCCACAGCACGGGCCCACCGCCGGACGGGCGCAGCACCACCGCGAGCCCCTCGCCGGCCGCCGACCCGGGGTCGACGTCGGCACGCTGGGCTCGGCCCACCGTGATGGCGCCCGGCGCGACGCGGTGCACCACCAGCACGGGCCCCACGGCGGAGGCGCCGGCCAGCAGGCCCTCCGACAGCGCCAGCGCATCGGGTACCGGCTGCGGGTCCGGTCGCTCCACCCGCCATGCCGCGGGCGGCGCGGGCACTGCTACGAGAGGTAGGGCGCCACGCCCTCGCCCTGCTGGGCGGCGTCCATCACCATCTCGCTGATGGTGGGATGCGCGTGGATGATCTCGCCGAGGTCGCGCATGGTGTAGCCGTCGCTGATGGCGACGCCCACCTCATGGATCATCTCGACGGCGTGCGCGCCCATGATCGTGGCGCCGAGCAGCAGGTCGGTGTCGGCGTCGGCCACGAGCTGCGCGAAGCCGTCGGGCTCCCCCTCGCCCAGTGCCTTGCCGGATCCGGCGAAGCGCGCCTGGCCGATCTTCACCTCGATGCCCTCCTCGGCGGCGGTGTCGCGGTTGAGGCCCACCGTGGCGATCTCGGGGTGGGTGTAGATGCAGGCGGGGACGACCGTGCGATCCATCGGCACCATGTGCGGGCCGAGGATGTTCTCGGCGGCGCGGGCGCCCTCGGCCGACGCCAGGTGCGCCAGTTGCAGGCCCCCGATGCAGTCGCCCACGGCCCAGGCCCTCGGGTTGGCCGTGCGCAGGAATTCATCCACCACCACGTGCCCGCGCTCGGTCACCTCGATGCCGGCATCCTCGAGCCCGATGCCGCGGGTCTGGCTCTGGCGGCCGATCGACACAAGCAGCTTCTCGGCCGAGAGCTCGGTGCCGTCATCGAGCCGGATCGTGATTCCATCGTCGGAGTAGGAGAGGACCTCCTC
Source organism: Miltoncostaeales bacterium (assembly GCA_030833665.1). Taxonomy (GTDB): domain Bacteria; phylum Actinomycetota; class Thermoleophilia; order Miltoncostaeales; family Miltoncostaeaceae; genus SYFI01. Next base: position 1,075 of record JAURGT010000068.1, on the reverse strand, counting down.
CAGGCGGCGGCCCAGATGGATCTCGGCACCGTCCTTCTCGAGCGTCTTCTGGAACTGCTTGGCCGTGCGGGAGTCGACGCCCAGCAGGATGCGGTCGAGCATCTCGACCATGGTGATCTTCACGCCGAGCGGCTGGAAGAGGCTGGCGAACTCACAGCCGATCACCCCGGCACCCAGCACGATCATGCTCTCGGGCACCTCGGGCATCACCAGCACATCGTTGGAGGTGAGCACCGCCGGGTGGTCCATGTCGATGCCGGGGAGGCCGGCGGGCTCGGTGCCCACGGCCACGATGAGGTGGTCGTATGCGTAGCGGGTTCCCTCCACCACCACGGCGTCGCCGTCCACCACGCCCTGGCCGCGCACCACGGTGACGCCCTTGCGCTCGCAGGCGCCCTCCACGCCCCCGCGCATGCGCAAGACGATGTCGTCCTTGCGGGCCATCATCGCGGCGAAGTCGTAACCCACCTCGCCCACGAGGATCCCGAACTCCTTGGCCTCGCGGATCTTCCTCAGCAGGTCGCTCGCCGCAAGCAGCGCCTTGGTGGGGATGCAGCCCCAGTTGAGGCAGGTACCGCCGAGCTCGGCGCGCTCCACCAGCACCACCTGCGCACCCATCTGTGCTGCGCGGAGCGCCGCGACGTCACCGCCGGGCCCCCCGCCCAGCACCACCACTCGCGGGCTTTCGCTCATCCGAAGGTCATCTCCCTGCCCGCGAGGGCATCTTCGAGCACGCGCGCCTGCTCGAGCTGGTGGGTCTGCGGGTAGCCCTCGCTCACCGACGCGCGGGCCGGCCGGCCGATGTACTCGAACGACTCGATGGGCAGCAGGCGCTCGATGCGGCGCGTCACGAATGACCAGGCCCCCATGTTGCGCGGCTCCTCCTGCACCCACTGCACGGTCTCGAGGTTCGGATAGCTCTCGAAGAGCGCGAGGATCTCCTCGCGAAAGAGAAAGCGCTCTTCGTGGTCTAGGCCAGCCATGTGCGCATCCTAGCGCGCAGGGGGTTTACGGGTAGATACCCCGCACCTTCATGGCGTCGGCAACGCGCTGCACCGAGAGGAGATAGGCACCC
>JAURGT010000067.1 GCA_030833665.1 Miltoncostaeales bacterium | reverse complement strand
CCGTGCCCGCGCGACTCACGTTGCGCGCGCGCGGCGGCAGGTCGATGAGCGTGCCGTCTTTCGTGCGAAGCCCGGTCATGCTGGTGGTCACCTCCACCCGCCACACCGCCGGCATGGCGATGAGCGCCGCGCGGTTGAGCGGATCGGCCGCCAGCGGGTCTGGCACCCCCGATGGAATATCCGCCACCGCCGCCGGTGTGGCGGCGAGCGCGACCAGGAGCGCAGCGAACACAGAGCGGAGCGTCACGGATCGGAGGCTAGACCCGAATCGCGCCCCCGCCGCAGGGTGACCGTCACGGCTGAGCAACGCTGAGAGTCACCGGACCTCATCGGTGACTGTCACCGAGGGCCGCTTAACGCCAGCCGCCGCCTCGTGGGCCTCGCAGTGCGGAGTCGAGGGTCATCGCTCCGTAGAGCAGGCCGCTGATCGGCAGGGCCAGCTGCCAGCCCACGCCCAGGCCGAACTCTTGGGCGGTGGGGCCATCGGCGATCGCCATGGCCAGCCATGCGGAGATTCCGAGGCCCAGGGCCCACCATGCGAGGACGCCCGCGCCTGTGGCCGCGCCCACGGCCCCGGCCACGATCGCCACGAGCGGCCCTGCGAACATCAGCAGCAGTACGGCGAGCACTCCTGCCAGCAGCAGCCAGTTGCGGCGCAGTTGCGTGAAGGCACTGCGGCGCACCATGGTCCACACATCGCCGACGCCGTCGTACGGCCGCGTGCTCACCACCCGCGTGCGGCTGAGCGCGAGGCGGGTGGGGTGGCCCGCCACGTACTTCACCCGGCGCACCAGCGAGAGGTCATCGATCAGCGCGCCGCGGATGGACTGCAGCCCGCCGGCCTCCGACAGCGCCTCGGCCGTCACCAGGATGCATCCGCCGGCGGCCGAGGCGGTACGGCTTCCCACCCGGTTGGCCCAGCGTAGGGGGTAGAGCAGGAAGAAGAAGAGCACGAACGGTGGAATGAGCAGCCGCTCGGCGAACGACTCGCACCGCAGGCGCGCCATGCGGCTGTCGAGGGCCACGCCGCGGTCCTGGGCGTCGCCCACCAGGCGCCGCACCGAGTCGGGCGCGTGGCGGATGTCGGCATCGGTGAGCAGCAGCCACTCGGGGTTTCCGGTGGCGTCGTGGCGGCGCACGCCCTGGTCCATGCCCCACACCTTCCCGGCCCAGCCATCGGGCAGTGGCTCTCCGGTGATCACCTCGCATGGGCGGGCCATGCCGGAGGCCGCGCGCCGAGCCACCTCACCCGTGGCATCGGACGAGCGCTCGTCCACCACCACCACGCTCATCTCACCGGGGTAGTCCTGGGCGTCGAGCCCCGCGAGTGTGGCCGCGATGCCATCCGCCTCGTTGCGCGCGGGAATCACCACGCCCACCGCTGGCCACGCGGGGCGGTTGGGCGGCGGCGGGTCGTCGTCGTCCACCGGGCGCAGGTCCCACGGCCGGGCGGGGTGCAGCAGCACCCCCGCCCAGCACGCCAGGGCCAGCGCCCCGATGACCACCGCCCAGGTCAGTGGCGGAAGTGCCGGTGCCCGGTGGTGACCATCGCGGCCCCCAGGGCGTCCACGGCCTCGATCACCTCGTCGTCGCGGATCGACCCGCCCGGGTGGGCGATTGCTGCCGCCCCACCCTCGATGGCCTGCACCGGGGCGTCGGGGAACGGGAAGAAGGCGTCGCTGGCCATGGAGCTGCCCTGGATGGGCAGGTCGTAGTCGGCGGCCTTCTGAGTGGCGATGCGCACGCTGTCGACCCGGCTCATCTGGCCGGCGCCGATGCCCACCGTGGCGCCGTCCTTCGCGAACACGATCGCGTTGCTCTTCACGTGCTTGGCCACCTTCCACGCGAACACCAGGTCGGTCCACTCCTGGTCACTCGGCGCGCGCTTGGTGACCACGCTCATCGTGTCGCGGTCTTCGCGCACGTCGTCGGGGTCCTGCACCAGCACGCCGCCGAGCACCCGGCGGTACACCGGCTCGCCCGCGTTGCCCGGCCGCACCAGCTCTCCGCCGGTGTCGAGCAGGCGCACGTTGGGCTTGCGGGTGAGCACCTCGAAGGCGTCCTCGTCGTAGCCCGGCGCCCACAGAACCTCGACGAACATCTCGGCCAGGTGCTCGGCCAGCGCAAGGTCCACCGTGCGGTTCACCGCGTACACCCCGCCGAACGCCGACACCGGATCGCACGCCTTGGCGCGCAGGTAGGCACTGGCGAGGTCGTCTCCCAGCGCCACACCGCAGGGGTTGTTGTGCTTGATGATCACCACGGCCGGGTCGGCGAACTCCGCGGCCAGGCCGCGGGCGGCGTCTACATCCAGCAGGTTGTTGTAGGAGAGCGGCTTGCCGTGGCGCACCTCCACGCCGCCCAGAAGATGCTGGGGAGCGCCGATCTGGCGGTAGTAGGCGCCCCGCTGGTGCGGGTTCTCGCCGTAGCGCAGCACATCGGCACGCTCGAGCCGGAGCGTCATTGATGCGGGCAATTCGTCGCTCGGTGCACCATCCGCATCGCCGGCTGCCGGAGACGCACCGTTTGCCATCCACTCCGCGACTGCCGCGTCGTACCGCGCGGTGAGTGCGAAAGCCTGCGTCGCCCACTCGCGCCGTGTCGTGGCGCGCACCTCGCT
>JAURGT010000066.1 GCA_030833665.1 Miltoncostaeales bacterium | reverse complement strand
CGACACGCCCGCCGCGCGCACGCGGCGCGAGAGCCGCCGCCGCGCCGGGCCCGCCGGCAGCGCGCCGCCGGCATCTCGACCGCCTGCTCGAGGCATCCGAGCCGGGGTACGCAGACGACCTCACCGCTTACTCCGCGGCGTTGTCGCAACGCAACGCCGCGCTTCGCCACGTGCGCGCCGGGCGCACCGCGATGGACGCCGTGCTGCCCTGGGAGGAACCCCTCGCCACCCACGGCGCGCGCATCGTGGTAGCCCGCCGCGCCGCGATGCGTGACCTGCAGGAACCCTTCGCGCTGTGGATGCACGACCTCGGGGGCGGCGAGGGCGGCGAGTTGGCCCTGGAGCCCTCGCCGGCCGGTCTGGCGGAGGTCGCAGACCCGGAGGTGGAGCACGTCCTCCGCGCCCGAATGGATGACGCCCGCCCGCGCGAGGTCGCCGCTGCCATGACGCTGGCGGGTCCGCACCGCGACGACGTGCTGGTGGCACAGCGCCGGGGAGACGACCTGGTCGACCTGCGGCGCATGGGGAGCCAGGGAGAGCAGCGCACGGCCGTGCTCGCGCTTCTCATGTCCCACCGCCAGCATCTGGGCGCGAGGTCGGGCCTGCCCATCCTGGTGCTCGACGACGTGCTGTCCGAGCTCGATCCATCTCGCCGCGCCCTGTTGCTGGACGCCGCCGTGGGGCACGGCCAGTGCATCCTCACCACGGCGGACCCGGCGGCCGCGCATGCTGCAGCCGAGCGCGGTGCGCGGGTGATGGCCGTGAGGGAGGGCCTCCTTGCGGCGTAGGCGCAGGCGCGATCCGGTGGGCGTGGGCGACCTGCTGGGCAGGGCCACCAAGGCGTTCACGAGGGCGGGCGACTCGGTGCTCACGTCCGTGCGCGCCGCCTGGCCCGAGGCCACCGGACCCGGCACCGTGAACCATGCGTATCCCATCCGCCGCAGCCGCGCGGGTGTGGTGACGGTGGCCTGCTCCGATGCCGTGTGGGCACAGGAGATGGACATGCGGCGCGATGAGATCGCCGGCCGCCTTGCCGCGCTGCTGGACGACCCCGATGCGGTGGCGGGCCTCAGGTTCGTGGTGGCCGACCATGCCATTCCCGGCCCCGACCCGGGCCCCCGGCCCCGCGTGGTGCCGCCCCCGCCGGACCCCGACGCTGTCGCGCGCGCCGAGCAGGCGACCAGCGCCATCGACGACCCCGACCTGCGCGCGCTGGTGACACGTGCCGCAGCGCGGTCAATGGAGCGTGACAAGAGGTCCTGACGGGCCCCGGCCCGCCGGTTTCCGTGGGACCCGCTGGTAGGTTTTGCCTGCACGAACGAGGTGTCCACGCCTACCCGGAACAACCCCTGAGGAGGGGCGTCATGGGGGGCTGAGATAGAGGAGACAGGTGACCGAACCGGGATTCGACGCCACCACCGATGCCGCCACGTATGACGCCGGCGCCATCACCGTTCTGGAGGGCCTGGAGGCCGTCCGCAAGCGACCCGGCATGTACATCGGGTCCACCGGTCCGCGCGGCCTGCACCACCTGGTGTACGAGGTGGTCGACAACTCCGTCGACGAGGCCATGGCCGGCCACTGCACGCGTGTCGACGTGGTGCTGCGCCCGGATGGCTCGTGCTCGGTCACCGACGACGGCCGGGGAATCCCCGTGGCCGCGATGGCGGACCAGGACGGCAAGAGCGCCCTCGAGGTCGTGCTCACCGTGCTGCATGCAGGCGGCAAGTTCGGTGGCGAGGGCTACAAGGTGTCGGGCGGCCTGCACGGCGTGGGCGTGTCGGTGGTGAACGCCCTGTCGGAGGTCCTCACGGCCGAGGTGCGCCGCGACGGCCACCTGTGGGTGCAGGGCTACCAGCGCGGCGCACCGGACGGGCCCATCACCGACGCCGGCGCGGCCGAGGGCACGGGCACGTGCATCCGGTTCACGCCCGACCCGGAGATCTTCGAGGAAACCGACTTCGACTACGACACGCTGGCCACGAGGTTCCGCGAGACGGCCTTCCTCACGCCCGGCCTGCGCATCACGATCACCGACGAGCGGGGCGAGCGGCGCGAGGACTCCTTCCACTTCGAGGGCGGCCTCGTCGACTTCGTCAAGCATCTCAACGCCACGAAGGACCCCCTCCACGGCGACGTCATCGCCATCTCCGCCGAGGGGCAGGAGGGCCAGGTGGACATCGCGATGCAGTGGACCAACGGCTTCACGGAGTCGGTGTTCACGTTCGCGAACAACATCAACACACACGAGGGTGGCACGCACCTCACCGGCTTCCGCACCGCCCTCACGCGCTGCATCAACGACTACGCGCGCGCCAAGGGCCTGCGGAAGGAGAAGGACGACAACCTCGAGGGCAACGACACCCGCGAGGGGCTCACGGCCATCGTGTCGGTGAAGCTGCGCGAGCCGCAGTTCGAAGGCCAGACCAAGACGAAGCTCGGCAACAGCGAGTTCGCGGGCTTCGTGGCCACGGTGGTCAACCAGAAGCTGGCCGAGTTCCTCGAGGAGAACCCGCAGACGGCCAAGGCCATCTGCACCAAGGCGTCCCACGCCGCACAGGCGCGCCTGGCGGCGCGCAAGGCGCGCGACCTGGCCCGCCGCAAGGGCGTGATGGATTCCACGAGCCTTCCGGGCAAGCTGGCCGACTGCTCCGACCGCGACCCCGAGAACACCGAGATCTTCCTGGTGGAGGGTGACTCCGCCGGCGGTTCGGCCGTGCGCGCCCGGCAGTCGTCGTTCCAGGCCATCCTGCCG
>JAURGT010000065.1 GCA_030833665.1 Miltoncostaeales bacterium | reverse complement strand
TCTGCCCCGACCCCAGGCCCACGAACCCGGCGATCAGCTGTGAGTCGAGCAGGTTCGAGGGGCGCACATCGAAGGCCAGGGCGAACAGGGTCAGGTCGGCGCTGGGCGCGTGCATGACCACCTCGATGGAGGGGTCTGCCAGCAGGGCGGCGATGTCGTCGAGCGGCCCGCCCTCGATCGGGTCGATGAGGGCGATCTCATCCGACGTCGCAACCTGCGCGAGGCAGGGGATCGGCGCGTACGTGCGCTCCCAGAGGAACTCCACGTCAAGGGCCATGCGGCCCTCCTCGCGGATGCGCTCGGCAAGCGCGGAGACCTGTTCCGGTGTGTTCAGGATGCTGGCGTGCTCGCTCACGGCGCCTAACATTAGGCGGCATGCAGGTATCGGGGCTGACTAAGGCGTTCGGACCGCGCACGCTGTTCTCGAACGTGTCGTTCAGGCTCGGTCCCGGTGACCGCCTGGCGGTGGCGGGAAGGAACGGCGCGGGCAAGACGACGCTGCTGAGGATCCTCGCCGGGCTCGAGGACGCGGACGCGGGATCGGTGTCGATCCCGCGCGGCGAGCGCGTGGCCCTTCACGACCAGCGCCCCGACGCCCGGTCTGCCGGGACCGTGCGCGAATACGTGGAGCAGGGGCTGGCGCATGCCCGCGATGCCGAGGAGCGCATGGCCGACCTGGAGGCGCGCATGGCATCCGGCGATCATGGACCCGAGACCATGGCCGCCTATGACCGCGCCCAGGGCGATCTGGAGGCCGCGGGTGGCTACCACTGGCGCGCGTGGGTCGAACGGGTCACCCGCGGGCTGGGGCTGACCGAGGACCACCTGGATCGCCCGCTGGGCAGCCTCTCGGGCGGCGAGCTCACGCGTGCGTCGCTCGCTCGCGCGCTGGCCGGCCGACCCCAGGTGCTGCTCCTGGATGAGCCCACGAATCATCTCGACATGCAGGCCATGGAGTGGCTTGAGGGCATCGTGCGCGATCTCGACGCCGCTGTGGTGATCGTGTCGCATGATCGCTGGTTCCTCGAGTCGACGGCCACCGCGGTGCTCGACATCACCAACGGGCGTGCCAAGTACTGGCCCATGGGTTACTCGGCATTCCGGCGGGCACGCGCCGAGGACGAGGCCCAGCAGGCGGCGATGGCCGAGAAGCGACGTGAGGAGATGGAGCGCCTCGAGCGCTTCGTCACCCGCTGGAGGGCCGGAACGCGCGCGCGCCAGGCCAAGTCGCGCGCACGCCAGCTGGAGCGGCTCGACCCCGTGGAGGCCCCCTCGCGCGAGCGGTCGTTGTCGTTCGGGTTCCCGAAGACCGAGCGCCCCGGGCGCGTGGTGCTCGAGGCCGACGGCCTGCGCGTGGACATCGCGGACCGCGTGCTGGTGGACGGCGCCGGGTTCACGATCGAGCGCGGGCAGAGGGTCGCCGTGGTGGGCCCGAACGGCGCGGGCAAGACCACGACCGTCGAGACGCTGCTGGGGAAGAGGGAATCGGCCGCTGGCCGGGTGAGCATGGGGCACAAGGTGCTGCCGTCGTACTTCAGCCAGCACGCCCGCGAGTTCGACGAGCGGCGCACGCTCGCCGAGACGGTGAAGGCGGGCACGGCGCTCACCGAGACCGAGGCACGGACCCTGCTGGGGCGCTTCCTCTTCACGGGGGAACTCGCCGATCGCACGGTGGAGGGGCTCTCCGGGGGAGAGCGCCGCCGCCTCAGCCTTGTGGCCCTCGTTGCCGAGGGCGGGAACCTGCTGGTGCTCGACGAGCCGACCAACCACCTCGACATCGAGAGCCGGGAGGCCCTGGAGGACGCCCTGCTGGCCTACGACGGCACGGTCATCCTCGTGTCGCACGATCGCGCCCTGATCGACGTGGTGGCCACCCACACGCTCTCCCTCGAGGACGGCACGGCTGTCATGCGATCGGGCGGCTACGCCGACCTTCTGGCCCTGCGCACGGCCGACGAGGCGTCGGCCCCGGCAGAGGCCCTCTCGGCACGGCCGGGGAAGGGTGGCAGGGCGCAGAAGGCCCCCGCCGATGCCGCCCCCAGGCGCTCCAACGGCAGGCTCGCCCGTGAGGTGAGCAAGCTGGAGTCGCGCGTTGCCGTCCTCGAGGGTGACATCGCGGCCGTCGAGGCCGAGGTGGGGGAGGCCCAGGCATCTGGCGACATGGACCGCGTCACGGCCTTGGGCGAGCGGCATCGCCAGTTGCAGGAGGATCTCTCGTACGCGATGGCCGAGTGGGAGGAGCGCGCGGCGATGCTGGTGGAGGGAAGGTGAACGACATCGGCTTCACTGATGACGTCAACGAGCGCCTGGCAGTCATCTGCACCCCCGTTCCGGTGCTCGCGGGCGACGAGGCGCCCGGTGCCGGAATGCAGGGTCCCGTCGGCTTCGTGGCGGCGGGGCGGCTGGCGGTGGTCGTGGATGCCGAGGCCGGCCGCACGCGCACCATCGCGCTGCTGCAGGAGGGCGATGCGCTGGTGCTTCCGGCGGGCGGCTGGCCGGGCGCCCCCGGGGCCCGGGTGCGCGCGGCCACCGATGCCCGCCCCACCCGCACCGAGGCCGGAGCGGCCCCGGCCGTGAGCGCGCCGCCACCGAGCAGGCCAGCGGCCAGCACGCCCGCGGCCAGCGCACCAACGGCTGGCCGTCGCCCCGCCCGCACCCTGGCCGCCTCCCCCAGCGGCTCCTCCTCCGGCGGGGCCCGCCGCAGCACGGCCAAGCCCGTGGCCAACCCCAGCCGCGACCTGGTGCTCGCCCGCCGTGAAGCGCTGAGCCGCTC
>JAURGT010000064.1 GCA_030833665.1 Miltoncostaeales bacterium | reverse complement strand
GAGAGCTGCGCGGGCGTGGCCAGGCAGGGCTTGCCGCACTCCTTCGCCTCGAGCAGCACGATGCGCTGGAACACCATGCCGTCGAGCGCCTGGCGCTGCAGCGCCGTGTACTCCTCGCTGCCGGCCTCGGGGAAGGTCTGCCCCTGCTGCTCGGTGGCCTGCTTCTGCTGGTTGATCGCCTGGTCGAGCTCGGCCTGCGTGATGTCCTGGCCGTCGACCTGGGCCACGACGCCGCTGGGGAGCGACGAGCCGCCGCACCCGGCGAGGGCGACGATGGAGAGGGACGCGGCGGCGAGGGCGGCGATGGCGATGCGGGTGGGTCGGGACACGGCGGGGGACTCTAGCGGCGTCCGCGATGAAGCCGGAACTTCCGGTCCTCGATCAACGCGCGGTAGTCGATGTGGATCGCCAGGGCGAGCACGCCCACCACGATCACGACGGCGAGGATGACCGACCACGGGCCCACCACGTCGCGCAGCTGCGACGCCAGGGCCTCGGCCGCCAGGCTCGTGCCGCCCACGCTGATCCAGTAGCCGATGGTGCGCCCGATGAACACCGACACCGCCACGAGCCAGAGCTGCACCCGCATGAGGCCCGCGAGCACGAACAGCACGCCTGCCGGTGGTGGCGACGCCCCGAGCAGCACCGCGATGCCGACGTCCCCGGCGGCGTTCTCGAGCTTGCCGTGCAGGTACTCCAGGTTGGCCTGTGACCAGCGGCCGAGCATGCGATGGCCGGCAACGCGCGAGACCGCCACGAGGATGACCCGCCCCACCATGGTGCCGAGCGCGCCGATGAGGATCGCCAGCCACAGGCGCAGGTCGAACTCCACGACCATGTAGGCCACGACCACCCACGACGGGAAGATCGGCAGCGGGATCATCGCGAAGCCCGCCGCGATGGCGAACAGGATCAGGTAGCTCATGCGGCCTGCACGGCGGGCTGCGCCACGGACTCGAGGGCGGCGATGGCGGCCGCGATGCGCTCGGCCGGCGCGGCGGGCGCGGGAACGCTGATGAGGCTGTCGGCGGTGGAGTAGAGCGCGCCGTCCACGCCGTCGCGCAGCGCGCGCATGGCCGCCGAGTCGAGCGGCACAGGGCCGATGACGATGCGCCCGGAGCGTGCGGAGGCCTGCCGGGCCCCGGCCTGCCGAAGCAGGATGCGCAGCCGCTGCACCTCGAACAGGGCCTCGACCGGCGGCGGCGGCTCGCCGAAGCGGTCCGCCACCTCGGATGCCACGCGCGCGAGCGCCTCGCCATCGGGCGCCAGGGCGATGCGCCGGTGCAGGTCGATCTTCGCGGCCTCGAACGGCACGTAGTCGGCCGGGATGTACGCGGACACCGGGATCTCCACGCGCACCTCCTCCTCGGGCGCCTCCCCCCTGCCCTCGGCGATGGCCTCCTGCAGCATCTCCACGTACATCTCGAAGCCCACGGCGGCCACATGGCCGCTCTGCTCGTCTCCGAGCAGGTTGCCGGCACCGCGGATCTCCAGGTCGCGCATCGCGATGCGCAGGCCGCTGCCGAGGTCGGTGTAGTCGGCGACGGCGCGCAGCCGGGCGGCGGCATCACGGGTGATGCTGCCCGCGTCGGGGTAGAAGAGGTACGCGTGGGCCGTCACATCAGAGCGCCCAACGCGGCCGCGGATCTGGTGCAGCTGGCTCAGGCCCAGGGCGTCCGCCCGCTCCACCACGAGGGTGTTGGCCCGGGGGATGTCTATCCCTGACTCGATGATGCTTGTGGCCACCAGCACGTCCCCGTCCCCGCGCACGAACGCCAGCATGACGTCCTCGAGCGCCGACTCGTTCATCTGGCCATGTGCCACCACCACGTCGAGCCCCGGGGCCATCTGGCGCACGCGGTCGGCGGCCTCCTCGATGGTCTCCACGCGGTTGTGCAGGTAGAACGACTGCCCGCCGCGCTCCTTCTCGCGGGTGAGCGCCTGGATGATCACCTGCTCGTCGAACTCGCCCACGTGGGTGGCGATCGGGCGGCGCCCCGGCGGAGGGGTCTCGATCACGGAGATGTCGCGCAGGCCCGACATCGACATCTGCAGCGTGCGGGGAATCGGCGTGGCGCTCATGGCGAGCACGTCCACCTTGAGGCGCAGCTGGCGCAGGGCCTCCTTCTGCGACACGCCGAATCGCTGCTCCTCGTCCACGATGACAAGGCCGAGGTCCTTGGGCTGCACGTCCATCGAGAGCAGGCGATGCGTGCCGATGAGCACGTCGATGTCGCCGTCGCGATAGCGGCCGAGCACCTCCTTCACCTCGGCGCTGGTGCGGAAGCGGTTCACCATGTCCACGCTCACCGGGAGGTCGCCGAACCGGTCACGGAAGGTCTGACCATGCTGGCTGGCGAGGAGCGTCGTGGGGACGAGCACCGCCACCTGCTTGCCGTCCTGCACCGCCTTGAACGTGGCGCGGACGGCCACCTCGGTCTTGCCGAAGCCCACATCGCCGCACACCAGGCGGTCCATGGGCTTGGGGCTGACCATGTCCTGGATGACGGCGTGGATGGCGGCGCGCTGATCGGGCGTCTCCTCGAAGCCGAAGCTGGCCGCGAAGGCCTCGTAGTCGTGCGCTGGGAAGCGGTGGGCCACGCCGTCGCGCGCGGCGCGCCGCGCGTACAGGTTCAGCAGCTCGGCGGCCAGGTCGCGCACCTGCTCGGCCGCCTTGCGACGCGCCTTGTCCCACTGGCCGGAGCCCAGCTTGTGCAACGGCGCCTCGTCGGCGCTGACGCCGGTGTAGCGGCCGATCAGGTGCAACTGCGACACGGGCACATAGAGCGTGGCC
>JAURGT010000063.1 GCA_030833665.1 Miltoncostaeales bacterium | reverse complement strand
CGCGCGTGCTCGTCGCCGTAGAAGAGGTGGTAGGCGCCGGGGTCGTCCTGGTTGACGGTCTTGGCCACGAGCCGGAGGCCCATCACTCGCGTGTAGAAGTCAAGGTTGCGCAGGGCATCACCGGTGATCGCGGAGATGTGGTGGATTCCGTTGAGCTTCATGTCCTCATCGTATCGGTGATGCTTGCGCCTGCAATGACCTTCGTGGCGGACTGCGGGGTCCCGCCACGGAAACCGCTCAGGCGGGCGTCTCGGACGCCTCGGGCGGCGCCTCGCCGCGCGCCCACGGGGCGGGGCGGCCGAACGCGGACGCCAGCCAGATGCCCACGCCGTACAGCAGCAGTTGCGGCGCCATGAGCATGAGCATGCTCACGGGGTCGCCGCCAGGGAGGATCGCCGCGATGAAGGCGATGACCACGATGGCGTAGCGCCACCAGTGCCGGAACTGCTTCGCGGTCACAAGGCCCAGGCGCGCCAGCACGAGCATCGCCACGGGTACCTCGAACACCAGGCCGCCCGCGAACATGATGGTGAGGGCGAACGAGAAGTAGTCGGCCGCGCGCAGCGATACCTGGAAGTCATTGCCGGCGAAGCCCAGCAGCCACTGCAGGGCCACCGGCAGCACGAGGAAGTACACGAAGAGCACGCCCCCGATGAACAGCCCCGACACCCCCGCGACGATGGCCAGCATCTTCTTGCGCGTCTGCTCGCCGATCGCGGGAACCACATAGGCATAGAGCTGGTAGAGCAGGATCGGCAGCGTCACCAGCAACGCCGCCCCCAGCACCACCTTGAGGATGACCATGAACGGCTCGGTGGGTGACAGCGCGAGGAGCTTGCGGTACTCGGGGGCGAGCGGGTCGAGCAGGATGTCCAACAGCCACTCGTTGAACACGTAGAGCGCCGCGAACGCGACCACCAGCGCGATCACCGAGATGAAGAGGCGCCTGCGGAGCTCCGTGAGGTGCTCGACGACGCTCAGCTTGTCGTCGGGATCAACCCGGCGCAGGCCGAGCCTCCCGAAGCGGCTGCCCATGGGGCCTACCCCTGCGGTCCCGGCCGCTCGCCAGGAGGCGCATCACCGCTGAGGACGATGCCCTCGAGCACGTCCGGGGCAGCGGTGGGCTGCTCGGGCTCCCCGGCCGTGGCCGTGGTCACCGGAGCCGCCTGCGCGGCGGGGGTGGGCTGCGGCTCGGGGTCGTCGTCGTGCCGGTCACCGCTGATGGCGCCCTTGAAGTCGCGGAGCCCCTTGCCCACGGCCCGGCTGAACTCGGGGAGCTTCGCGGGGCCGAGCACGAGCACGGCAATCACGAGCACGATGATGAGCTGGATGGGCGAGAGGTCGAACATCGGTTGGTGAAGGCTAGACCCCCGGGGGGTTCACCGGAAGCCGGACGGGGTGCTGGGATAGGGTTCGCACCATGCCGAACGACCCCGCTTCGACCACCGAGGACGTCGTGATCCGCCAGATGCGCGATCAGGTGATCGATAACGACCTCAAGATCATGCAAGCGCTGAACCAGCGCCTCGCGCTCGTATCGCGCCTGCGCGCCTACAAGGAGGAGCGGGGCCTGGAGTTCGTGGACACCTCGCGCGAGGAGTGGATGGTGCGCTACCTGCAGGGTGCCAACAAGGGCCCCCTCTCCGATGAGGGCCTTGCGGAGATCTATGGGCACATCCTCGAGCTCACGAAGAGGGAAACCGCCCGCTGACCCGCCCGGCGCGCCGCGTGCGCGCCACCCCGCTCAGTCGGCGAAGTCCTCCGGGGTCACCTGGTCGAGGAACTCCTTGAACTTCTCGACCATGTCCTCGTCGTCTTCCGGCTCATGCTCGAACTCGATGGCGTTCTCGTCGAGCAGGTCGTCGGAGGCGAAGATCGGGGCGCCGGTGCGCACGGCCACGGCGATGGCATCGCTCGGCCGGGAGTCGATCTCCACGTCGGGCCCGGGCGTGCGCAGATGGATGAGGGCGTAGAAGGTGTTGTCGCGCATCTCCGTGACCGTCACCCGCGACACCTCGGCCTGGAGGCCGTCGACCATCTCGGTGATGAGGTCGTGGGTCATGGGCCGGGGCGATTCGGTGCCCTGCAACTTCATGAGGATCGCCGACGCCTCGGCGTGGCCGATCCAGATCGGCAGGAAGCGGTTCCCGTCGACCGTCTTCAGCAGCACGATCGGCTGCTTGCCGACCATGTCGAAGCTGACCCCGTAGATGACCATCTCGTGCATGTGCCGATCATAGACGCGGGCTGGGCAGCACTCCGATGCTATGGTCCCGCGCCGCGGGCGATTAGCTCAGGTGGTTAGAGCGCATCCCTGATAAGGATGAGGTCCCAGGTTCGAGTCCTGGATCGCCCATCGCGCACGTCGCATCTGTCCGCCCCGAAGGGGTGGAGCCCCCCGGAGCCCGCATCGGCCTATTGCCCCGTGCCGTCGAGCCGATCGAGGGCGGTCGCCACGGCGGCCTCGTCGTCGAAGACGATCTGCACCACCACGCGGCCCTTCGCGGCCCCCCGAACGGTGACCGGGGCTTCGAACGCGCCGGAGAAGGCGTCGATGGCCTCGTCGGCAATCGCGGGTGCGGCGCGGCGGGGTCGCCCTGTGGACGCCGGTGCATCAGCATTCGCGCGCGCCAGCGCCTCGGTGGCGCGCACGGAAAGTCCCTGCTCATGGGCCTTTTTGGCCACCGCACGCCGCTTCTTCGCGCCGTCGGCCATGAGGATCGCCCGGCCGTGCCCCTCCGTGAGGTCGCCCGCCACGAGCAACTCCTGCACGTCGTCGGGAAGCTCCAGCAGCCGGATGAGGTTGGCCACCGACGAGCGGCTTCGGCCGACCCCGCGCGCGACATCGGCCTGGCTCTGGCCGAAGTCCTCCACCAGCACCGCGAGCGCCTGGGCGGTCTCGATCGGATCGAGGTCCTCGCGCACCAGGTTCTCCACCAGCCCCGCCTCGAGGCGCTGGCGCTCGTCGGCATCGCGCACGACCGCCGGAATCTCCTCGAGGCCGGCGATCCCTGCGGCCCTCCAGCGGCGCTCGCCGGCGATGAGCTCGTAGTCGCCCCCACCCACCTCGCGCACCACCACGGGCTGCAGCAGGCCCGTGCCCGCAATGCTCTCGGCCAGCACCTGCA
>JAURGT010000062.1 GCA_030833665.1 Miltoncostaeales bacterium | reverse complement strand
AGGTAACGAGACAGAGGGGGCGTCGACGAACCGACGCGCGACGAGGAGCCCTCGTGTCCACCCCCCAGCGGACCTGTCTGTACGACCTGCACCTCACCCACGGCGGGCGGATGGTCGACTTCGCGGGCTGGGAGATGCCCGTGGAGTACCTTGGCGTGCGCGCCGAGCACCTGGCCGTGCGCGAGCGCTGCGGGCTGTTCG
Source organism: Miltoncostaeales bacterium (assembly GCA_030833665.1). Taxonomy (GTDB): domain Bacteria; phylum Actinomycetota; class Thermoleophilia; order Miltoncostaeales; family Miltoncostaeaceae; genus SYFI01. Next base: position 3,119 of record JAURGT010000062.1, on the reverse strand, counting down.
ACGTCTCGCACATGGGCCAGATCGAGGTGGTGGGAAAGGGCGCGCGGGACTTCCTGCAGGCCACCCTCACCAACGACATCACGCGCATCGGCCCGGGGCAGGCGCAGTACACCCTGTTGCCCGATGACGAGGGCGGTGTGATCGACGACCTCCTCGCCTACGCGCTGCTCGACCGCTTCCTCCTGGTGGTGAACGCCTCGAACATCGATGCCTGCTTCGCGCGCATCGTGGGCCTGGCCCCCGATGGCATCGAGGTGACGAACCGCTCGCCCGACGTCGGCATGCTTGCCCTGCAGGGCCCCGCGTGGGCCAAGGCCCTTACGCCCATCGCATCGCCCGAGCCCTTCTCGCTCGCCTACATGGAGGCCACCGAGGCCCACGTGGCGGGCGTGCCGTGCCTCGTGGCGCGCACGGGATACACCGGCGAGCCGGGCGTGGAGATCATGTGCGACGCCGCCGAGGCCCCCGCAATCTGGGACGCCCTCATGGGCACGCCCGACCGACCCGACGCCGCGGGTCTGGGTGCCCGCGACACCCTGCGCCTCGAGATGGGCTACCCGCTCTACGGCAACGAGCTCTCGCGCGAGCGCACGCCGATCCCCGCGGGCCTCAAGTGGGCCTGCGACCTCAAGCACGGGGGCTTCCCCGGCGCCGAGCGCATGCAGCGCGAGGCCGAGCAGGGCACCCTCGAGAAGCTCGTGGGCATCATGCTCACCGAGAAGGGCATCCCCCGCGGCGGCTGCCCGGTGCTGCTTGATGGCGTCCAGGTTGGCACGGTCACCAGCGGCACCCTGTCGCCATCCCTCGGCGTGGGCGCCGGACTCGCGTACGTTTCATCCGAGCACGCCGAACGGGGCACCCGCCTCATGGTCGACGTGCGAGGCAAGCCGAAGGCGGCAGAGGTCGTGGCCCTGCCGATGGTCGATTCATCACCGCGCAAGGAGCATCACTCGTGAGCGACGAGACCTACCCCGCAGAGCTTCGCTACCACCCCGAGCACGACTGGGCCCGGGTGGACGGCGACGAGGCCACGTTCGGCGTCACCTGGTACGCCCAGGACGCCCTCGGCGAGGTCGTCTACTACGACCCGCCCGCCGTGGGCGACACCGTCACCGCCGGCAGCTCATACGGCGAGCTCGAGAGCGTGAAGGCCGTGAGCGACATCATCGCCCCGGCATCCGGCGAGGTGACCGCCGTTAACGACAAGGTCAGCGACGCGCCAGAGCTGGTGAACAGCGACCCCTACGGCGACGGCTGGCTCATCAAGGTGCGGCTCGCCGACGCCTCGCAGCTCGACGCCCTCATGGACGAGGCGGCCTACCGTGCCTACCTCGCCGGCCTCTCGGCCTAGGCGGCGCGCATGAGCCTCGAGCAGCGCCTCACCGACGACATGAAGGCCGCCATGAAGGCGGGGGAGAAGGACACCCTCGGCGTGGTGCGCCGCGTGCTGGCGGCCCTCAAGAACGCCCGTATCGACAAGCAGGCCGACCTCGACGAGCAGGACGAGATCAAGGTGGTGCGCTCCATCGCCAAGCAGCACAAGGAGAGCATCGAGCAGTTCCGCGCCGCCGGGCGCGAGGACCTGGCCACCAAGGAGGAGGCCGAGCTCGCGATCCTCTCGGTCTACCTTCCGCCCGAGATGGACGAGTCCCAGCTCGACGCCATCATCGACGAGGTCATCGCCGAGACCGGCGCGTCATCGATGAAGGACATGGGCGGCGTCATCAAGGGCGTGATGGCCCGCACCGGTGGCCAGGCCGAGGGCGGCGTGGTGAGCGCCAAGGTGAAGGAGCGCCTGGGCGGCTAGGCGCCGTTGGCGAGCACGATCGAGCCATCGGCGGTGGTGATGCGCAGGTGGCGCGGCCCATGCGCCCCCACATCGAGGTGCACCCGTTCGATGGCCCCGCATGGGTGCTCCACCATGATCGCCCCCGGCATTGCCGCCGGGTCGTCCCACTGGATGAGGAAAGGCAGCACCGGGGTGGCGCAGGCCTGGGGCAGCCCTGCCACCCTCCACGACAGCGCCGAGCCGTCGGGGTTCTCACGGGTGCCCGGCACCACCTCGTAACCGCGCAGCGCGGCCTCGACGGCGATGTCGTCCACGCGCTCGCACCACAGGGCCAGGCCGCCCCCGGCCGCGGCCACCTCGGCCACCCGGGCGGTGAAGCCCACCATGGGCGCGTCGGGGTCGTCCACCTCCACGAGCTCGAGGTAGGCACCGTTCAACGGAACGATGGCGTTGCGGGTGCCCCAGGCGGGGTGTCGCCCGCCGGGCAGCGTGATCAGCCCGTGGTCGCCGCGCAGCGCGTCGGCTGCGATCGCGATGTCGGGCACCGCCAAGACGACGTGATCGAGTTCGGTCACGGGCGGCACCGTAGCCGGGCGGGTACCTCGTCGTGGCCGGGCGAACCCGCCGCGACGGCCCGGGGTTTCCGTACCTACCGAACGATGGGCATCCGCTTGCGGGGTGCGGGTACATTGTCGCGGGTTTAAGGCCGGTCTCCGACCTGCCAACCGCATGAGAAGGGCGCAATCGCGCCGTAGGGAAGACGACGAGAGGCTTACCTTGGGCAACTTTCACGTAACGGAGTCGGGCAAGACGCTCGTCACCCTCATCCCGGGTGACGGCATCGGCCCGGAGGTCGTGGACTCGACCGTCCGCATCATCGAGGCCACCGGCGCCCCGATCGAGTGGGAGGAGCGCCACGCAGGCGAGCGCGTCTTCCTCGAGGGCCTCCCCTCGGGCGTGCGCCAGGACACCATCGATTCGATCCGGAAGACGCGCGTGGTCATGAAGGGCCCGCTCGGAACGCCGGTAGGTTACGGCGAGAAGAGCGCCAACGTCACCCTGCGCAAGCTGTTCGAGACGTACGGCAACATCCGCCCGGCGCGTGAGTACCCGGGTGTGAAGACCCCCTACTCGGGCCGCGGCATCGACCTAGTGGTCGTGCGTGAGAACGTCGAGGACCTCTACGCCGGGATCGAGTACATGATCACCCCGGGCGTGGCCCAGGGCCTCAAGCTCATCTCGCGCAAGGGCACCGAGAAGATCGTGCGCCTGGCGTTCGAGCTCGCCCGTGCCGAGGGCCGCGAGTCGGTCGTCGCCATGTCGAAGGCGA
>JAURGT010000061.1 GCA_030833665.1 Miltoncostaeales bacterium | reverse complement strand
CGATCCGCCGGTGATGGGCGTGATGGTGACCGTCGCCTGCCCGTTGCCCGCGACAACAGTCGGGGCAAGCGGGGCGATCGGGACTGAGAGCACCCTGGCGATGAAGACGTCGCCGAACCCGGCGCTGGTGAGCGTGGTGGATCCGAAGGTCGCGGTGCCCTGGAAGTACCCGGTCACTATCGACGAGCCATCCGGCAGCGTGCTGATGGCGTAGCTCACATCATTGAAAGTTCCACCAGCCCGCGTGGCCCATACGAAGGAGCCGGAGGGGTCCACCTTTGCGACGAACACGTCGGTGGCGACGATGCTCGCGCTGGTGAGAGTGGTGGAGCCAAAGGTGGCCGTGCCTTCGAAGTATCCGGTCACGATCGACGAGCCATCCGGCAGCGTGCCTATGGCGCGGCCATCGTCGGCTGCGCTGCCGCCTGCCTTCATGGCCCATACGTAGGAGCCGGAAGGGCCCACCTTCGCGACGAACAGGTCCATGCCACCTGCGCTTGTGAGGGTGGTGGAGCCAAAGGTGGCCGTGCCTTCGAAGGCACCGGTCACGATCGACGAGCCATCCGGCAGCGCACTGATGCTGCGGCCAATGGCGGATGAGCTGCCACCAGCCCGCGTGGCCCACACGAAGGAGCCGGAAGGGTCCACCTTTGCGACAAACACGTCGGTGTCCGCGATGCTTGCGGTTGTAAGGGTGGTGGAGCCGAAGATGGCAGTGCCCTCGAAGTACCCGGTCACGATCGACGAGCCATCCGGCAGCGAGCCTATGGCGTAGCTCACCTCATCGAAGGCGCCACCAGCCCGCGTGGCCCACACGAAGGAGCCGGAGGGGTCCACCTTTGCGACAAACACGTCGTCGCCACCGGCGCTGGTGAGGGTGATCGAGCCGAAGGTGGCGGTGCCCATGAAGGCACCAGTCACGATTGATGAACCATCCGGTAGCGCGCTGATGGCGCGGCCGATGGCGACTGAACTGCCGCCTGCCTTCGTGGCCCACACGAAGGAGCCGGAAGAGTCCACCTTCGCGACGAACATATCCGCGCCACCTGCGCTTGTGAGGGTCGTGGAGCCGAAGGTGATCGTGCCCTCGAAAGCACCGGTCACGATCGACGAGCCATCGGGCAGCGCGCTGATGGCGTGGCCGTTGTCGGCTGCGCTGCCACCGGCCCGCGTGGCCCATACGTAGGAGCCGGAAGGGTCCACCTTCGCGACGAACATATCCGCGCCACCTGCGCTTGTGAGGCTGGTGGAACCGAAGGTGACGGTGCCCCGGAAGGTGCCGGTCACGACTGATGAGCCATCGGGCATCGCGCTGATGCCGTCGCCGGAGCCGATGTCGCTACTCGCCGCCTGGGTGGCCCAGGGCACCTGCACCGCGCCAAGCGCTGCGCTCGCGCCGAGTCCAAGGGCGGTAGCAGCAGCGGAGATGAGGATCAGCGCGCGCCGGATGACGTGCATGGGGGTGACTATACGGAAGGGCGTTGTTGTGCCATCGCATGGGCGCGGCGAGGGCATGGGGCGGGCGGGAGAAATCGGGCTCCAACGCAGAAGGGGCCCCAAAGGGCCCCTTCCTGGAGCGCTTTTCGCACAACCTGAGACGTCACATCAGCTGTGACGCGTCAAGTTATTGAGAACACCTTGCGCCAAGATGATGAGAATCGGCTGCGTCACGTTGTGAGAAAGCGGGGTCCGCCCCTCCCCTCACACGAACCGGCACCGCATGGCGCCGCGCCTCACCGACTGCGCGGCATCTACCCCGTTACGCGGGGGCGCGGCGGGCGCGGGCTGATGCGGATGGCCTGCGACTGCGCGGTGGTGAGCGCGGGGCCTGTCGCTGGGGATTGCGCCGTGCCGCTGACCCGGCGGGTGATGGTGCGCGTGGCGAGCGCGCGAACGGTCACCACCTTGGTGCGCGTGGCGCCGGCGGCAAGATCACCGAGCGAGAAGCACAGCGTGCGCCCGGATCGTCTTGCTCCGCCGGTGCGCGTGACCACCAGGTTCTGGGGCAGCCTCAGGCAGGAGGTCACTGACGACGCGGTGGCGGTGCCGGTGTTGGTGGTGCGAATGGCGAGGCGCATCGCCTGGCCACTGACAAGCCGGGTGCGGCTTGGGAGCACGGCGGGCCTGAGGGTGGTGCCGGTGGTGGTGGTGGCGGTGGCGGTGGGGGTAACCGCGTTCGACGGCGCAGAGGCCGGTGAGGTGCCCGCCGCATTGGTGGCGGTGGTGGTGAAGGTGTAGGTGGTGCCGTTCGTAAGCCCGGTGACGGTGCAGCTGGTGGCAGGCACGGTGATGGTGCACGTGCTGCCCCCCGGGGTGGCGACCACGGTGTAGCTCGTCACCGATCCGCCGGTGATGGGCGTGATGGTGACCGTTGCCTGCCCGTTGCCCGCGACAGCCTGGGGCGCCGCGGGGGCCTGGGCCGTGTCGAGGAACTTCGCGACGAAGGCGTCGTCGCTTCCCGCGCTTGCGCTCGTGAGGGTGATGGCACCGAAGGTGGCGGTGCCTCGGAACCGCCCGGCCACGATCGCCGATCCATCGGGCAGCGCGCTCACACCTTCGCCCCGGTCATCTCCGGTCCCGCCTGCCTGCGTGGCCGATACGAAGGAGCCTGAGGAGTCCACCTTCGCGACGAAGACATCATTACTCCCCGTGCCCGGGAGGGTGGTGGAGCCGAAGGTGGCGGGGCCGACGAAGTATCCGGTCACGATTGCCGAGCCGTCGCGCAGCGCGCTCACGCTGTTGCCCTGGTCAGATCCGCTCCCGCCTGCCTGCGTGGCCCATGCGAATGAGCCTGCGGAGTCCACCTTCGCGACGAAGACGTTGCTGTTCCCTGCGCTTACGAGGGTGATGGAGCCGAAGGTGGCAGTGTCTCGGAAGGACCCGGTCACGATTGCCGATCCGTCGGGCAGCACGCTCACGCTTTTGCCAGAGCTGGAGTTACTTCCGCCTGCCTGCGTGGCCCATACGAAGGAGCCTGACGGGTCCACCTTCGCCACGAAGACCTTGCTGACTGTCGGGGCGCTCGTGAGGATGGTGGGCCCGAAGGTGGCGGTGCCTTGAAATTCCCCGGTCAGGATTGCCGATCCGTCGGGTAACGCGCTGACACCCTCGCCGGTGTCAGGATCGCTCCCTCCTGCCTGCGTGGCCCATACGAATGAGCCCGAGGGGTCCACCTTCGCGACGAACACATCTCCATTCCCCGTGCCCGGGAGGGAGATGGAGCCGAAGGTGGCGGGGCCGGAGCCGCCATCAAAACTCCCCGTCACGAGCGCCGATCCGTCGGACAGCACGCTCACGCTCCTGCCGGACTCATGATCCCCGATGGTGCCTGCCTGTGTGGCCCATGCGAAGGAGCCTGAC
>JAURGT010000060.1 GCA_030833665.1 Miltoncostaeales bacterium | reverse complement strand
CCGGGAGACGTGCGCGGCGCTGGGTATCCCGCATCTCACGATCGACGCGGCCGAGCGCTTCCGGCGCGAGGTGGTGGATGCCTTCGCCCGCGGGTATGCCGAAGGGCTCACGCCCAACCCCTGCATCACGTGCAACGGTGAGGTGCGCTTCCGCATCCTCTCGGAAGCAGCGGCACTGCTGGGCGCCCGGTGGATGGCGACAGGCCATTACGCGCAGGTGCAGGGGGCGCCGGACGGTGACAGTCACCGGGGGGTGACAGTCACCGGCCCAGTCGGCGCCCGGGTGCTCGGGCAGGCGCGCGACGCGTCGAAGGACCAGTCGTACATGCTCGCGCGGCTCGACCGGGACATGCTCGCGCGCATCATCCTGCCGCTGGGTGACCTGACAAAGGACGAGGTGCGCGCCATCGCCGCGGAGCGGGGGCTACCCGCGGCCGATGCCGTGGAGAGCCAGGACGTCTGCTTCGTGGGCGAGGGGGGCTACGGGCCGTTCCTCGAGCGCTACTCGGGGCTCGCACCGCGACCGGGACGCATCGTCGACGTGCATGGGCGCGAGGTGGGCACGCATGACGGGTTCTGGCGGTACACCGTAGGCCAGCGCCGCGGGCTCGGGGTCGCGGCCGAGGAGCCCCTGTACGTGCTCGCCACCGACGCGGAGCGCAACGTGGTGGTGGTCGGCCCGCGCGACGATCTGGCCCGCGCCACGATCGCGCTGGAACAGGTGATCGCCCATGAGGTGCCCGACCGCGCACTCGACGTGCGAATCCGGCATCATGGGCGATCCCTTCGGGGCCATCTGCGCATGACCGGCGATGGAACCGGGGAGGTGGTGCTCGAGGATGCAGCCGAGGCAGTCGCCCCGGGGCAGACCGCGGCCCTCTATGACGAGGGACGTCTCGTCGCCGCAGGAACCATCGTCCGGGCAGGGTCCGGACACGGCACGGAGGACTGAATGAGTTGGTCGGACGTCGCCAGCCTCGCGCTGGCCATCTTCCTGGTCCTGGTGGGGGTGGGTCTCTTCTACCTCTTCTTCCGCCTGGGCGGGTTGTTCGGCCAACTCGACACCTCGGTCGAGGAGATCACCGAGGAGACAGTGCCGATCCTCACACGCGTGCAGGTGACCGTCGACGAGGTGAACGCCCAGCTCGGCCACGTGGACGAGATCATGACCACGGCCGTCAGCGCCACCAAGAGCGCCGAGCAGGCTGCGAGCACCGTGTCGAAGGCCGTCACCGCCCCGGCGCGGGCCCTGAGCGGCGTCACCGCATCGGCCAGCGAGGCCCTGCGGTCGTTCAAGGCGCGCCGCGCTGCCGGCAGGCCATCGGAGCCCCCGCGGCACGAGAGTCCCTATTGATCGGCGCTCGCCGCATTCCCCGCATCCCGACGCCGGTGATCCTGGTGGCGGGGGCCATCGCCTGGCTCACCGTGAAGGAGCGCGACCCGCGCAAGTGGCCCGATCTCGTGCGCCACGAGGCGGGCGGCGCCCTGCATGACGCCCGCGAGGCCCTCGTGGACGGCGCGCAGGCCGGCGTGCGCGCTGAGAAGGCGTTCGACGACGACCTGGCGGAGGCCAGGAAGCGCGCCCACACCTGGTAGCGCGGTACATTTCCCCGCGTGACGACCGCTGAGATCCGGGAGGGCTTCCTCCGCTACTTCGAGCGGGAGGGCCATCTCAGGATTCCCTCCGCCTCGCTCGTCCCCTTCGAGGACGACCCATCGGTGCTGCTGACCATCGCGGGCATGCAGCCCCTGAAGTCGTACTTCCTGGGCCAGGCGCAGCCGCCTGCGCACCGCATGACCAGCTCGCAGAAGTGCTTCCGCACCCTCGACATTGACCAGGTGGGCCGCACTGCGCGTCACCTGACGTTCTTCGAGATGCTCGGCAACTTCTCGATCGGCGACTACTTCAAGGACGACGCCATCCGCTTCGGGTTCGAGCTCTCAACCGAGGTGCTCGGCTTCGACCCCGATCAGATCTGGATCACGGTGTTCGAGGGCATGGACGGCGTGCCCGCCGACGACGAGGCGCTCGAGAAGTGGGTGGAGATGGGCATCCCGCGCGAGCGCATCCAGCGCCTGGGCGAGGCCGACAACTTCTGGAAGGCCGGCCCGACGGGGCCGTGCGGCCCCAACACCGAGCTCTATCTCGACCGCGGGCCCGACTTCGGCCCCGACGGCGGGCCGGTCACCGGCACCGACCGGTTCCTGGAGTTCTGGAACCTCGTCTTCATGCAGTACGACCGCGCCGAGGACGGCACGCTCACCACGCTGCCGGCGAAGAACATCGACACCGGCGCCGGGCTCGAGCGACTGGCGGCGATCCTGCAGGACAAGCAGACCGTGTTCGAGACCGACGGCTTCCGTCCGCTGGTGGCGTGGGCCGAGCAGGTATCCGGGCGGGCGTACGGAACGGATCCGCGGGTCGACCGTGCGATGCGCGTGCTGGCGGATCACGGCCGCGCGATGACCTTCCTCGCCGCCGATGGCGTGCGCCCGGGCAACGAGGGCCGCGACTACGTCCTTCGCCGCATCATCCGCCGCGCGGTGAGCGAGGGCGCCTACCTTGGGCTCGAGCCTTCGCGCATCACCGGCCTTGTCGACGTAGTGGCCGATGGCTACGGCGATGCCTACCCCGAGCTCGTGGCCGAGCGCGCCGAGGTGACCGACACCGTCGGGGCCGAGGCCGAGCAGTTCGCGCGCACCCTCGAGCAGGGCACCCGCCTGCTCGAGGAGGTCCTCGACCGCTCGCGCACGGCCGGCGTGATCTCGGGCGACGATGCCTTCCGCCTGCATGACACCTACGGCTTCCCGCTTGACCTCACCCGCGATGCGGCCGAGGAGCATGGCCTCGCGGTGGACGAAGAGGGCTTCGGCCGCCTCATGGGCGACCAGCGCGAGCGCGCGCGCGCTGCCGTACGCAAGGGAAAGGGCGTCGACCGCCAGGCCGCCGAGGCGCTGGCCGCCCGCAGCGCGGTAACCGCCTTCGTGGGCTACGACCGGCTCGAGGTCGTCACCACCGTCACGGCCATCCAGGACCTGGGTGACGGCGAAGCGCTCGCGAAGCTCGCGGACTCGCCCTTCTACGCAGAGGGCGGCGGGCAGGTATCCGACCACGGCTGGATCACCGGCAACGCCGGCACCGCCGAGGTGCTCGACGTCCTGCGCCTGGGCGACGACCAGGTGCTCCGCATCGCGGTGGATGGAGACCTTCCCGAGGGCTCCGAGGTGACGGCCCGCGTGGACGCCGCCGCGCGCCATGCGACCCAGGCCAACCACACCGGCACGCATGTGCTCAATTGGGCGCTGCGCGGCGTGCTGGGTGATGGCGTGCGCCAGGCGGGCTCCTACGTGGGCCCGGACAAGCTGCGGTTT
>JAURGT010000005.1 GCA_030833665.1 Miltoncostaeales bacterium | reverse complement strand
AATTGCGGTAATGCTCGATGTGAGCGTCGACGAAGTTCCCGCGCGACTCACCAGCCTGGGGCTGGTGTTCGTGCCGCCACAAGCGTGACTGGGTCCACCCGCGCACCCGCACCAGGCGACCCAACGTGGTCCACCCGCGCACCCGCCGCCACTTCCGCCCGAGCACCGGCACCTCGACCACCGGGGCGGCATCACCGAGGGCGGCGACCCAGGCGTCGACATCGCGCTGCTGGCGCTGGCGGAACGCGAGGATGACCACGCACGGATCGGCCGGCAGGTCGTCGGGCAGCACGTGGTCGTCGCCCGCGAGATCGCGCGCCTCCAGGCGCGGCAGGCGGGGGGCGGTCAGGCCGCGGCCAGGTAGGGCGTCCAGGCCTCCGGGCGGCGAGGGGTGGCGACATCGATGAAGACGTCCGGCCGGGGTGGGCGCGGCTTGCTGCGGGGATACATCTGCACCTCGTGGCAGAGGGCATCACCCTTGCGCGCATTGCACGGGGCGCAGGAGGTGACCACGTTGAACCACGATGAGTCCCCGCCGCGGCTGCGCGGCACCACGTGGTCGACGGTGAGCTTGGCGCGGCTGCCGCAGTACTGGCAGGTGTAGCCGTCGCGGGCGAAGAGGGCTCGGCGACTCATGCGCCGGGCCTCGTAGCGCGGCACCTTCACGCGGTAGACGAGGCGGATCACGTGCGGGGACGGGTACTCGCGCGACACTCCGCGGATCGCGCGTGGGCGGTGCTCGAGGATCTCCGCCTTGTCCTTGAGCAGCAGCACGAGGGCGCGCCGCACCGAGCACACGTTGATGGGCTCATACGACGCGTTGAGGACGAGTACGTGCTGCGGGACCACCCCCTTCCGCGGGCACTATACCCACGGACCCCCTCGCTAGGCGGGCGGAGTGACAGCCGGGTAGCTGCCAAGCGATGTCACGTGGGCGATCCCGCCGTCCTCGATTGCCGTCAGCGCAGCCTGCAGTGGGAGGTCGCGCGTGCGGCTTCCCTCGGCGTCGATGAAGAACACGTACCGCCCGAGGCCCGTACGGGCGGGGCGGCTCTCGAGCCGGGTGAGGTTGATCGCCCGGAGAGCGAACTCCTGGAGGATCGAGAGGAGCGCGCCGGGGCGATCCTGTGCGATGGCGCAGATGATCGAGGTGGTCCACGGCCCGGACGGGGGCGCGTCGGCCTCCTCGGTGCCGATGACGGCGAAGCGCGTGCGGTTGTCGGGGGAATCCATGATGTCCTCTGCGAGGATCTCCCCGCCGTAGATCTCGGCGGCGCGGCGGTTTCCGACGGCGGCGAGCCCGGACTCGCCCGCGACCACCGCCCGGACGGCATCGGCCGTGGAGAGCGCTGGCTCGGGGGTGACATCGGGCAGGCGCGCGCGCAGCCAGCGCTCGCACTGCGACGTGGCCTGCGGGTGACTCACCACGCGCGTGACGGCGTCGAGCGAGGTGCCCGGCGCGCCGATGAGGTGATGGTGGACCGGGTGGATGACCTCCCCGCGGATCACCACATCTCCGCCGTGCGCGATCAGCTGGTCGAGCGTCTGGCTGACGCCGCCCTCGATGGCATTCTCGATGGGCACGATGGCCTCGCGAACCTCACCCGATGCAACGCCGTCGAAGCACGCCGGGATGCTCGGGTACGCGCGCTCACGGGCCGCCTGGTCGGCGCCAATCCATGCGATCAGGGCCTCCTCCGAGAACGTGCCCTGCGGACCCAGGTATCCGATGGTCCCGCTCACGGGGCCACTCCTAGAAGACGATCTTGACGGGGTACTCGGCCCGGTTGTTGTCGGTCTTCTCCTCGCCCGGCACGGGGACGACCTCGACCTTGAGCGTGGATGCCTCGCCGAACGTCGGGCTCTTCGGGCCGGGCAGCGTCACCGATTGCTGCTCACCCGACTGGATGGAGGTGATCTCCTTCTCGACGGTCTGGGCGTCCTTGGGCGATGCGTCGCTCGCGAAGGTGGCGCGCACGATCACGTTGCTCTCGGCGAAGTCACCGGCATTCTCCACCGTCACCTGCCACTCGAGCTTGTCGGATGCCTGGATCTCGGTGGAGGTGCCGGCCTGCAGCTCCACGCCCTCGGGCAGCGCCTGCACCGATGCGATGCCGGTGCCGTGCAGGCCGCCCGTGGTGCTGGTGCCCGTGCCGTCGGCCGTGCCGGTGCGCTGCAGCGCGGGGATCAGCTGACCCGCGCCGGTGGGCGATGCCTGGTCGGCACGCACGCCGGAGAGGAAGAACTGCCGGTCGGGCACCTGCACACCCGTGATGTCGGCGTCGGCAAGCGCACGCTTGGACGGGCCCACGAAGGAGTCCTGATAGATGACGTCACTCGCGAGGAACCTCTGCATGGCGCTTGCAAGCGTTGCCGATGCGTAGGCGCGGTTCTGCGACTCCACGACCGACGGCAGGGCGTCAGCCAGGGCCTTGAGGCCCGTCACGCGGTACTGCAGCGCAGTGATGAGGCTCTGGTTGGGAGCCGAGAGCGAATCGGGCGGCGACAGCGCCTCGGCCTGGCCGACGAGGCCCTGGGCCTGGTTCGCGATCTCGCGCACCTGCACCTGCAGCTCGGGCGCCTTGGCGCCGTTCTTGTTCTGCAGCACCTCCTGCAGGGCGTCCGACTCCTTGCCGGAAGCGGTAACGATGGTGGTCACATCGCCCATGTATGAGCTGTAGGAACCCTCGAGCTGGCTGCGCTGGCACCCGCGCACCACGAGCACGAGCACCACGATGAGCACGATGGCGGCTCCGACGGCCAGCGCGATGCGCGCGCCCGTGGACTGCAATGCGCCGCCGCCGCCGCGCCCCGAGCCGGATGCCCGACCACGCGATCCCGATCCACCGCCCTTGCCGGACCCGCCACGACCGCGCCCACGGCCCGAACCGCCCTTGCCCGACCCGCCACGACCGCGGCCCGACGAGCCCCGCCCACGCGGGTTCGGGCCCTCTGCAGGGGGCAGGGGGCCGGAGACGCCAGTTGGCTGGTCGTCGTACCCGTAGTCCGTGCCGGTATCGTCTGGGTCCAAGGTGGGGTCTGCTCCGAATGGGCGAGGGGGGACTCGAACCCCCACGTTCTTTCGAACACTGGCACCTGAAGCCAGCGCGTCTACCAATTCCGCCACCCGCCCGGTGAGCGGCCTTAAGGCGCGGGAACACTAGCGCACCCGGGACGCCCGGCTTCCGCACGGGTGATGTCTACGATCGGCAGTCCGTTCGGCGCAGTCACAAGGATTCCTTCGCCGGCGGTGGAAGGCCCATAAGCCCCATGCCGATCACCGGACCACGCCATGCACCCACGCGCGCGCAGCCACAGGCACGCGTGCTCGGCCGCTACGACCTCATGGAGGCCATCGGGCGGGGTGCAACATCGCGGGTGTACCGGGCTCTCGACCGCGCCACGGGCCGCGAGGTGGCGGTGAAGGAAATCCCCGTCGACCTGGGCCTGGAGCAGCGCGTGGCCGCCGAGATCCGCGCTGCGGCGCGCCTGGAGCATCCCGGCATGGTGCGCATGCTCGACTGGGGCGAGGACCACGAGTCGCTCTACCTGGTGAGTGAGCTCGTGGACGGCCCATCACTCGAGCGGGTGTACGCCGACGCGCCGCCCGGCGACCGGGCGACCGCCGAGATGGCGGCCGACGTGCTCGAGGCACTCGACCACGCGCACGAGCGAGGGGTGATCCACCGCGACATCAAGCCGGCGAACATCCTGGTGGACCACCGCGGGCACGCGATGGTGGCCGACCTCGGCGTGGCCCGGCTCTCTGGCGAAACCGGCATGACCCAGACCGGAGGGGTGGTGGGCACCATGGCCTATATGGCGCCCGAGCAGGCCACCGGCGAGCAGGTGACCGGGGCCGCCGACGTCTGGGCGGCCACGCTCGTGCTGTACGAGGGGCTGACCGGTCGCAACCCCCTCCTGGGTGCGAACCCCGCGGACACCGCGCGGCGCGCGGCGCTGGGGGAGATCCCGCCCATCCGCAACCTCAGGCCCGACCTGCCCACGCGCCTCGCCAAGGCGATCGACGCGGGGCTGGCACGCCACCCCGACGCGCGCCCCGATGCCCATCGCATGGCCCAGATCGTGCGCGAGGAGGCCCGCGCGCTGCCCGAGGGCCGTGGCCGCCGCGCGGTGGCCCTGCTGTCGGGTCCGATGCCGATGATCCTCTCGGGTGCCGGCGCGGCGCTCCTCGGCGGCCTCATCGCCGAGCGCGGGTTCTCCACGGGCGCCCTCGGCACCGCCGGCATCGCGCTCATCGCCGGGGCAATCGGCGCGTGGCGCGCGCCGCTCGCCGCCGCGGGACTCGTCGTGCTCGCAGGTGCGGCAATGGCCGCGGTCGCCCCCGCCCTCACCGGCATCGCGCTCGTGATCGCCATGCTGCTGCTGCTCACCGGCGCGCGCTACGGCCGCCTCGTGCTGCTTCCCGCGCTCGCGCCCGTGCTCGCGGTCATCGGGATGCTGCCCGTCTACGCCCTGCTCGCCGGATCGGCCCGCACGACCGCCGCACGGGTGTGGTCGGCGATCGCCGGGATGGTGTCACTGCTGCTGTGGCAGGTGGCCGCGGGCGCGAACGCGTTCGTGTTCACGGGATGGGAGATCAGCGGCACCTGGGAATCGCTGCAGGGCGTGAAGTCACCCCAGGCGGCGGGTGAGGCGCTGATCGCCCCGATCACCGCGCATCCGCAGGCCCTCGTGGGCTGCCTCATCATGATCGTGGCGGCGCTCACCTGGCCACTCGTCATCGGCGCGCGCGACGGGCGTCGCGTCGCCGCGGCGGTCATGTGGGCGGCCGGACTGGTGATCGCAGCGGGCCTGCTCGGCGGCGGAGGCCTCGAAGCCGTCGGCGCAGTGCTGCCCTCGGCTATCCTCGCAACGGCATGGGCCGCCCGGCCATGGCGCGCATTCATGCGCGACGGCGCGGGGAGATCGGCCTCTCTCACCGGCACGGCGGGCTAGATGGCGCTACGGAACATCGAGCAGAAGATCGAGGGCATGGTCGAGAAGACCTTCGGCCGCATGTTCCGCAGCACCCTGCAGCCGGTGGAGCTCGCACGGCGCCTCGCCCGCGAGATGGAGGACCACAAGACCGTGTCGGTGTCGCGCGTGTACGTGCCGAATCAGTACACCGTCTACCTCTCGCCAGCCGACCGGCGCCAGTTCTCGAGCTATGAGTCGGCCCTCGTCATGGAGCTCGGGTCGTACCTCGAGGCACACGCGCGCAGCGAGGGCCTCTCTCTGCTCTCGATGCCGCGCATCCGCCTGGAGACCGACACCGACCTTCGCCCGGGCGAGTTCGGCATCGCATGCCGCATGGTGGACCCCGGTCGTCCGGGCGCCGACGAGGTGCCCGCCGCAGCCCCGGCGGCCGCGGCGGCAGAGGCGCCTGCGCCCGCGATGCCCGAGGCGGAGCCCGTGGCGCCACCGATGCCCGATGAGCCCGCGGAGCCGCTGCCGAACGAGGCGCTCGCGGCGGTGAGCGGCACGCAGGTGCTGTCGCCCGAGCAGGCCCGTGCAGCCGGGCTGGTGCGCGAGCAGGTGACCCTCTACGTGTCGGGCCAACCGTTCCGGGTGACGCAGAAGGTCACGACGATGGGCCGCAGCCGCGACTGCGACATCGTGGTGCCCGATCCGAACGTGAGCCGCGTGCACGCCGAGGTGCGCCATGAGGGGCTCGAGTACGTGCTGGTGGACCTCGGCTCGACCAATGGGGTCGAGGTGAACGGGCGCAGGGTGCTGCGCCACAACCTCCGCGACGGCGACCGGGTGAGCCTCGGCGGCGCCGAAGTGGTGGTCGAGCGACGATAGCCCGGGGCGCGCCGTGACAGAGACGGGGCTCATCATCGGGCAGGCCGTCTTCCTCCTGCTCCTCTACTTGTTCATCGCCTTCGTGGTCCGCGCGTCCACGCGCGCGCTGAAGTCGTCGGAGCTCGAGATGACGCCACCCAAGCAGCCGGAGCCACCCGCCCCGGCGCCGATGCCGTCTGCCCCGGCCGCACCTACCGAGGTGGTGGGCGCGGCGGCCGTGGCGGCGCCCGGTGCCGAGGCCGCGCCGCGCTGGGGACGGCGCAAGGCACGCCCGGAGCCGCCGCTTTCGGAGTCCGCGCGCCCCGAGGTGGTGCACGCCGCGGCCGCCGCAGAGCCGCACCTCGTGGTGAGCCGCTCCAGCACCCTTCCGGTAGGCACCACCTACGACGTCGCCGGCGGCGCAACGATCGGCCGCTCACGCGGCAGCCGCATCCCGATCACCGACCAGTTCATCTCCACCAGCCATGCGCGGGTGTTCCGCAAGGGCCACTTCTGGTTCGTCGAGGACCTGGGCTCGCTCAACGGCACCTACGTGAACGGCCGCCGCATCTCTGGCGAGCAGCAACTGCACCTGCGCGATGAGATCCGCGTGGGCGAGACCGTCCTGAGGTGGGAGGAATGAGCCCGCGCTCGGACCTGGCGCTCATCGAGCTGGCGTCGGCATCGGATGTCGGCCGCGTGCGCTCGGACAACCAGGACCGCGACCTGCTGGCGCCCCCGCTCATCGCCGTGGCCGACGGCATGGGCGGGCACCTCGGCGGCGGCACGGCGGCCGGCATGGCCGTGGACGCCCTGCGCGGCGTGGGGTCGACGACCGACCCCACGGCCCTGCTCGCGGCGCTGAAGGAGGCCAACCGGGCCATCGCCCGCGCCGCCACGGGCAACCCGGACCTCACCGGCATGGGAACCACCGCCACGGCCGCGCTGCTCGAAGACGGCATCCTGTACCTCGTGCACGTCGGCGATTCCCGCGCATACCTGATCCGCGAGGGGCGGATCATCCAGGTGACCCAGGACCACTCGGTGGTTGCCGAGATGGTGCGGCGCGGCACGCTGGCAGCCGATGCAGCCGAGAGCCACCCCGCGCGGCACGTGATCACGCGCGCGCTCGGCGTGGATGCCGATATCGACATCGATGCCATGCGCGTGGACCTGGAGCCCGGCGACGTGGTGCTGCTGTGCACCGACGGGCTCTCCGGGCCGGTGACCGACGACGAGATGCTCGAGGTGGTGGAGGCGGCGCTCACGCTCGAGGACGCCGCCGAGCTGCTCGTGCAGCGGGCAAATGCCGCGGGCGGCCCGGACAACGTGACGGTGGTGCTGGCACGCGTTGACGCCGTCACGCGGGAGGCGGCGACCACGAGATGACCGCGCGCCTCGCATGGGTCGAGATCGCGCGGGCAACCGACGTGGGCCGCGTGCGCGGCCACAATGAGGACCGCCATCTCGCGCGGCCCCCGGTGATGGCCGTTGCCGACGGCATGGGCGGCGCGCAGGCGGGCGAGGTCGCAGCCGGGATGGCCGTGGCCGCCCTCGACGCCCTGCCCGAGAAGCCGCGTCCCGGCGACCTGCGCAAGGCCGTGCAACGCGCGAACGCAGACATCCGCCGATCGGCGTCGGGCGACGCGGGGCGGACGGGAATGGGCACTACCGTGACGGCGTGCCTGCTGGCGGATGACGGCCGGCTCTACGTGGTGCACGTGGGTGACTCCCGGGCCTATCTCGTGCGCGATGGCGAGCTGCGCCGGCTCACCGACGATCACTCGGTGGTGGCCGAGCTGGTGCGCGGCGGCGCGCTCACCGAGGAGCAGGCCGACCGCCACCCGCAGCGCAACGTCATCACCAAGGCGCTCGGGGCGGCGGACAAGGTGAGCGCCGATGCGTTCCAGGTGGGGGTGGAGCCCGGCGACGTGGTGATGCTCTGCACCGATGGCGTGTCCGCGGCTGTGGGCGACGCGGCAATCAGGCGCGCCTTCGCCGACGACGCCTCGCTCGATGACGCCGCCCTCGCGCTGCTCGCGGCCGCGGATGAATCGGGCGGCGAGGACAACGCCACCGTGGTGCTTGCGCGCGTGGGCGAGGGGGATGCCGCCGAGGTGCCCGCGGCGCTGGAGTTCGTGCCGTCCACGCCGCGCGTGGCCGTGCTGCCGCGCCCGATGGTGGAGCCCGGTGCGCGCACCGCCCGCGCGCCCGAGCCCGGGCGCGTGCTCGAGCGCGTGCCCACCGCCCGGTCGAAGCTCCTCGTCGCGGGGGCCGCCGTGCTGGCGGTGGCGGGCGTCATCATGGGCCTCACGGTATGGGCGGCATCCCGCTCGCACGTGGTGCAGGCCGACGAAGCGGGCCAGGTGCGGCTCTACGCGGGCCTCCCCTACTCCCCGCTGGGCATGTCGCTGCTCGACGACGGGCGCCCACTCGGCCTGCCGGCGCGCGTGGTGGAGGCCGAGGACCCATCCGCCCTCGACCAGGGCATCAAGGGCGAGGGCGAGGCCACGGCGCTCGCCACGCGCCTCATCTGGCGCTACGGAATGCCGCAGGAGTGGAAGGTGCCGCAGGCGGGGGGCCGCCCGTGAGCCTGAGGTCGCGCGAGATGGGCTTCCTCATCCCGGCGCTGCTGCTTGGCATGCTCGGACTCGCCGCGGGTGCCTCGGCGCGGGCCGATGAGCTGCAGGCCGGCCCGTGGCAGACGGCGCTCGGCGTGGCGCTGGTCTTCATCGTCATGCACGCGGTGCTGCGCCTCCGGGCGCCGCTGTCCGACCCGTACCTGGTGCCGATACTCGCGGCCCTCACGGGCATCGGCCTTGCGATGCTCTACCGCATCGACCCGGGCCTCGCGGGCGACCAGGCAATCTGGGTGACGCTCGGGGGCATCGTCTTCTGCGCGGTCATCGTGTTCCTGCCGGACCAGCGCGTGCTCGAGCGCTACCGCTACATCATCGGCCTCACGGCCGTGCTTCTGCTCGTCGCCACGATGGTCTTCGGCACCGAGGTGAACGGCTCGCGGCTCTGGATCGAGGTAGGCGGGGGGCAGCGGGTCCAGCTGGGAGAGCTCGCGAAGGTGCTCATGGTGATCTTCCTTGCCGGCTACCTGCGCGAGAAGCGCGAGGTGCTGGCCATTCCCACGCAGCGGCGGCTCGGCATGAACCTGCCCGCCTTCCGCCACCTCGCACCGATCCTCGTGTTCTGGGGCGCCGCGCTCGTGGTGGTGGTGGTGCTCAACGACTTCGGAACGGCGCTCCTGTTCTTCGGCGTCTTCCTCGCCATGCTCTACCTGGCCACGGGGCGACCGCTCTACGTGGGGCTCGGCATCGGGCTCTTCGCCGTGGGCGCGATGGCCATCTGGGCGGCCGTGCCGCGCATCGGCGCACGCGTCGACTCGTGGCTGCACCCCTTCAGCGACGCCCAGGGCACCGGATACCAGATGGTGCAATCGCTGTACGCGCTCGCCGACGGGGGGGTGGTGGGCCCCGGATTCGGGCGCGCGCTGCTCGTGACGGAGGGGGGGGACCCCCGAATCCCAGCGCTGGAGACCGACTTCATCTTCAGCGCGGTCTCCAATGACCTCGGTTACGTCGGGGCCATCGGGGTCATGCTTCTCTACGTGCTCCTCATGGCACGCGGGTTCGCAATCGCCACGGCGGCCCGCGACGGGTTCTCGAAGCTGCTCGCGGGCGGGCTGACGGCGGTGGTAGGGCTCCAGGCCTTCATCATCATCGGAGGGGTGGTGCGCCTCGTGCCCCTCACGGGAGTGACGCTGCCCTTCATGTCCTACGGCGGTTCGAGCGTGGTGGTCAACTTCGGCATCGCGGCGATCCTGCTGGTCATCAGCAATCGGTCCCGCCAGGGCCTCGTGGAGGCCGTGCGGGGGGTGCCGGCCACGTGAACAGGTCCATCCGCACCCTCTACATCGCCCTTGCATCGGCGTTCGCCCTGCTCGTGGTGATGCTGGGCTACTGGCAGGTGGTGGCGGCGGGCGGCCTCGATGAGCGCGCCGACAACCCCTACAAGATGGAGAAGCAGCGCCTCGTCGATCGCGGCCGCATAATCTCGGCCGACAAGATCGTGCTGGCCGAGAGCGTGGCCTACCGCGAGAAGGGCAAGAAGTACTACCGCCGCTACTACCCGCAGGGCACGCTCGCGAGCCAGCTCGTGGGCTACGCCACGCCGCAGCAGGGGGCCACGGGACTCGAGCAGCAGTACAACCGCTACCTCGCGGGCAGCTATGGCACCGGGGCGATCCTCGACCGCCTGCGCGAGGAGACCAAGGACGGCGCGGACATCCGCCTCACCCTCGATACGCGCGTGCAGAAGACGGCCGAGGCGCTGCTCTCCGGCCGCAAGGGCGCGGTGGTGGCGATCGAGCCGAAGACCGGCAAGGTGCTGGCAGTGGCATCATCCCCGACGTTCGACCTCAACCAGGTGGCCGGCGACTTCGCCTCGATTCGCAAGGAGCCGGACGCCCCGCTCCTGAACCGGGCGACCGCCGGCCTGTACCCACCCGGATCCACGTTCAAGGTGGTCACCGCCGTCGCGGCGCTCGCCGGCGGCAAGTGGTCGGCCTCCTCGACCTTCGATGACAAGGGCGTGTACGTCGTGGATGGCAAGCCCATCTACAACTCCGGCAAGGCGAAGTTCGGGCTCCACAACCTCACGGATGCGCTGACTTTCTCCATCAACACGACATTCGCGCAGATCGGCGATACGCTCGGTGGACGCAAGCTCGGCGGCGAGATGAACCTCTTCGGCTTCGGTCGGCCGACCGAGATCGACCTTCCCTCCGGTGAAGTAGCGACGTCGGGCAGGTACCGTGATGGGAAGCTGCTCCCCAATGACCAGCGCGATGAGGATGCATCCCGAATCGCGATCGGACAGGAGAACCTCCAGGTGACGCCACTGCAGATGGCCATGGTGGCCGGCGCGATCGGCAACGGCGGGCGCATGATGCGCCCGTACCTGGTGCGACGCGTCATCACGCCGGATGGCGTGGTGGTGAGGCAGCAGAGGCCCGAGGAGGTCGATTCGGTTGCGAGCGCGTACATCGCATCCGAGGTGGGCCGCATGATGCAGAACGTGGTGTCAGAGGGAACGGGAACCAAGGCGGGCCTCTCCGGCCTGTCGATCGCCGGCAAGACCGGTACCGCGGAGACCGGTGACCCGGAGCGCAACCAGGCCTGGTTCATCGGCTACGCGCCGGCCGACAACCCCAAGGTGGCGGTCGCGGTGGTGATCGAGGACACCTCGGGCACCGGCGGCACCGAGGCCGCTCCCGTGGCCGGCGAGGTCATGCGCACCGCGCTCTCCATCGGACCCGTCCCCGGGGAGCCCACGTCATGACCATCGGTCCCGGCAGCGAACTGGGCGAGCGCTATGAACTCGGCCACCAGATCGGCAGCGGCGGCATGGCCACCGTGTACCTCGCCTACGACACGGTCCTCGATCGCGAGGTGGCGGTCAAGGTGCTGGCCGAGCGCTTCGCGGCCGACCAGGCATTCGTCGAGCGCTTCCGGCGCGAGGCCTCCGCAGCGGCGGGGCTGAACCACCCGAACATCGTGGCGGTGTACGACCGCGGCGGAGCCGAGGGCACGTACTACATCGTGATGGAGTACCTCTCGGGGCCGGACCTCAAGAAGGTCATCCGCGATCAGGGCCCGCTCGAGCCCGCCGTGGCCGTGGACAACGCCCTGCAGATCCTCTCGGCGCTCACCGCCGCGCACGCGGCGGGGATCATCCACCGCGACATCAAGCCGCAGAACGTGATGGTGGGCGAGGACGGCCGCCTGCGCGTGGCCGACTTCGGCATCGCGCGCGCCGACGCCGACCAGCAGATGACCGAGGCCGGATCCGTGATCGGCACGGCCCAGTACCTCTCGCCCGAGCAAGCCCAGGGCGAGGAGACCACCGCCGCCAGCGACACATACGCCGTGGGCATCGTGCTGTTCGAGATGCTCACCGGGCGCGTGCCCTTCGACGGCGATCGCCCGGTGACCGTGGCGATGAAGCAGATCAATGAGCCGCCCGTGCCGCCCCGGGTATTCGTGCAGGACATCCCGCCGGACCTCGACGCCGTGGTGCTCAAGGCGCTGTCGAAGCGCCCTGAGGACCGCTTCCAGACGGCGGCCGAGTTCACGGCCGCCCTGCTGGATGTCCGCGCGGCGATGCCGGGCAACCAGCAATCCACCCTCATCCTCACCGCGCCCACGGCAACCGCCGGAGCGGCCGCGGCGGCGACCACGGAGACCGCAGTCATGGGAGAGCCAGCACGAGGCGGACGCGGAGGCAATGGGCGCGGCGGTGGCCGCGGCTCGAAGAAGGGCGGGGGCAACCGTCGGGCCGTCTGGGGCATCGTCGCCGTGCTCATCGCGGCAATCGCAGTGGCGCTCGCCCTGGCGCTCACCCGCGGCGGCGGAGACATGGTGGCCGTGCCCGACGTCGCGGGCTTCGACGCCACCGCGGCCTCGAAGGCCATCACCGACGTCGGCCTCAAGCCCACGCAGCGCACGCAGGCCAGCGACACCGTTCAGCTCGGCGTGGTGATCGGCACCCAACCGGAGGCCGGCAGCCAGGTGGCGAAGGACTCCACCGTGACCATCCTGGTGTCATCCGGCCCGGCGGAAGTGACCGTGCCCGACGTGGTGGGCAAGGCCGTGGAGGATGCCCAGGCCGCACTTGAACAGGCGGGCTTCGACGTCACGGTCGAACAGGTGGACAGCGACAAGGAGATCGGCACCGTCGTTCGCCAGGCCCCGAAGGCCGGCTCGCAGGCGGGATCCGGCGACACCATCACGCTCTACGTGAGCAAGGGCGTCACCAAGGTGACGGTGCCGGACGTCACCGGTAGCGACATCAGCACGGCGCGCAGCGAGATCACCGCGGCCGGACTCAAGGTCGGCGCCGTCACCGAGGACGACGGATCGTCGGGCCTTGCGGCCGGCACGGTCACGGGGCAGGACCCCTCGGGCGGCGCCTCCGTGGCCAAGGGCTCGTCGGTGGACCTCATCATCGCGGCGTCGAGCGGCGGCACCGTGCCCGACGTCACCGGCAGCGACTCCAGCACCGCGCGCTCCAAGCTCGAGAGCCTGGGCTTCAACGTGACCACCGCGGAGGTGGAGAGCACGCAACCCGCCGGAATCGTGGTGGACCAGGAGCCGGGCGGCACCAGCCAGGTGCCCGCGGGAAGCACCGTCACGATCTACATCTCCACCGGGTCCTCCGGTGGCGGCTCATCCGGCGGCGGCTCATCCGGTGGCGGCTCATCCGGCGGCGGCGGCTCGCAGCCACCGGCTCCGTCGCCAAGCGGCGGGTCGTCCGGCGGCGGGTCATCGGGCGGTGGATCCCAGCCGCCCCCACCCGGTTGATGAGGATCGCTGTGCTTGGCGGGGGCCGGAGCAGCGAGCATGACGTCTCGCTCGCCTCGGCCGCCTCGGTGGCGACGGCCATCGATCGGGACCGCTACGAGGTGCTCGAGGTAACGATCTCGCGTGATGGCGCATGGGCCCTGGGCGATGTACCTGTGGCCCTCGTGCCCGCCGCCGGCGATCAGGCGTGGCTCATGCCGCTGATGGGTGGTGGCGCCCCCGTCGAGATCGACCTCGTGTTCCCGGTGCTCCACGGCCCCTGGGGGGAGGACGGCACCGTGCAGGGCCTGTGCGAGACCGTCGGGGCGCCCTATGTGGGCGCCGACGTCGCGGCGAGTGCGATCGGCATGGACAAGGCGATGTTCCACGTGGTGGCCGTTGCGGCGGGCATCCCCCGCGTGCAGACGCTGGTGCTCACGCACCGCGAGTGGCTCGACGACGCCGCGGGCGTGCGCGAGCGCGTGGCCAGCGAGATCGGCTACCCGGCCTTCGCGAAGCCGGCGCGTCTGGGTTCGAGCTTCGGCATCAGCCCCGTGCCCGATGAGCAGGCGCTGGGCCCCGCCCTGCAGCTGGCTTTCGCCCACGACGACAAGGCGCTGGTGGAGCGCCGCGCGATGGGCCGCGAGGTGGAAGTGGGCCTGCTCGGAAACGACGACCCGCATGCATCGCCCCTCGGGGAGATCATCCACGAGAACGACTGGTACGACCACGACGCCAAGTACCGCGAGGGGGGCATGCGGCTCGAGGTGCCCGCCGACGTGCCCGCGCCGGTGCAGGACCACGCCCGCGAGCTCGCCGTGCGCGCCTGGAAGGCCATCGGGTGCAGCGGCCTCGCGCGGGTGGACTTCTTCCTCGAGGGTGAGGACCTCTACGTGTCCGAGATCAACACGATCCCGGGCTTCACGTCCACGAGCGTATGGGGGCGCCTGATGGCGGGCGACGGCTTCGCGTACCCCGAGCTGGTGCAGCGCCTCATCGACCTGGCCATCGAGCGCCACGAGGCACGCCGCGCGTACAGGGGGTGACCCCCGGTGTCCGGCTTCGTCATCGGGGTGGTCGCCGACACCCATGTGGGCGAGTTCCTCGACGAGATCCCGCGGTGGGTGCTCGATGCGCTCGCGGGCAGCGACGTCATCCTCCACGCCGGCGATCTCTCAGACGCATCGGTGATCCCCGCGCTCGAGCACATCGCACCCGTGGTGGCCGTGCGCGGTGACCACGACCTGCCGGACGTCCCCCCCTTGCCGGATCGCGCCATCGTGAACATCGGCAGGCGGCGCATCGGGCTGATCCACGGAAAGCGGCGAAGCTCCGACGCCCTTGTGGTGGCCGCCCACGCGGCCGCCGGGCGTCGCGTGGCGTGGGATGCCGGACGCGTGCGCGCGATGGCCCGTGCGTTCCGCGGGCACCGCGTGGACACGGTGGTGTTCGGTCACTGGCATGAGGCGGTCAGCGCCGTGGTCGATGGCGTGCTGGTGTTCTCGCCAGGTGCCGTGTGCCCGTGGGGGAGCCTCGAGGGTGGGCGGAACCCGCGCGCCGGGGCCGCCGGAGTGGCCGACCGGGTGGTACGCCGCTACCGCCAGCAGCTGGGCGAGGACGCCATGCGCCCCTCCATCGGGCGCCTGGTGGTGGATGCGTCCGGGGTACGCGCAGAGGTGATCACCGAGGCATGACGCGCCTCCGCGTGGCGCGGGCTGGCTCAGCTCCTCCGGGCCCGTGGGTGCGCGCGGTCGAAGTCGTCCTTGAGGTGGCTGGCCGTGACGTGCGTGTACACCTCGGTCGTGACCGGGCTCGCATGCCCGAGATGGGCCTGCACGTAGCGAATGTCCACGCCGGCCTGCACCAGGTGCGTGCCGCATGAGTGCCGGAGGGCATGCGGGAACACGCGAACGCCCTCCGACACCAGCCCCGCGACATCGGCAACGCGGTTGACCTCGCGCCAGACGTCCGAGCGGCCCACCCGCCTGCCGCGGTTGCCGAGGAACACCGCATCGGCGTCACGGTGGCGCTGCTGGTCGGGCCGGGGCTTCACGTCGCGCGCGCGAAGCTCAGGCCGCCCCGTGGCCAGGTAGCGCCGCAGCGCATCGTGCGCCACCTGGGGCACGGCAACGGCGCGGTGCTTGCCGCCCTTGCCCAGCACGATCACGTACGGGTCGTCCGGATCGTCGAGGTGCAGCGCAGACACGTCGAGCCCGGCGGCCTCGGTGGCGCGCAGCCCGCAGCCATAGAGAACCTCGATGAGCGCGCTAGCGCGCAGGCCCTCGGGCCCGGGCATGGCGGCTGCGGCGTCGCACAAGCGCCGCATCTGCGATGGCGAGAGCGCGGACACCTCGCGCGAGAGGCGATCCTGGCTGCGCGACGCCATCGCCGGCGGGCGCAGATCCTCCACGGGGTTCGGGAGGTCGAGCGCGCGCGACCACCATCGGCAGAAGGCCCGCACGGCCGCCACCCTCCGCGCGCGGCTCGAGGGACGCCCGCCCAGGCGGTCGCGCCAGTCCTGCCACCACCCCGATGGGATGCCCGACATCTGCTCCGCGGCCCGGCGGGCCACAGGGTCGGACTCCACGCCGAAGGGCGGCGCCTCGGCATCCGACGGCCCCACGCCGAGCGCCTCGCCGAGCAGGGTGAGGTCGCGCCCGTAGGCGGCGCGCGTGTTCGCGCTGCCGCGCGTGGCCACGAAGGCCGCCGCGAGCGCCTGATAGCCCTCGGCGTCCACGGCCACAGGCGGTTGCGAGGGGTCGGCCACGGTGTCCGCGGCGGGCGTCGCGGCGGAGTCGGTCATCCGCGCGGGTGCGCCTGGCGCAGGGTCTTCTGCATGGCCTTGGTGGTCACCTCGGTGTAGCGCTCCGTGGTGGCGAGGCTCGCATGGCCGAGGAACTCCTGCACCACGCGAAGGTGCGCCCCGCCGCTGCCGCCGGGTCCCTCGAGCATGTGCGTGGCCGCGGCATGACGCAGCAGGTGTGGGCCGCCCGTGCGCCCAAGCGCCTCGAGCATGCGGTGCACGACCCGGTACACCGAGCTGCCGTTCAGCGGCGCACCGCTGCGCGACAGGAACACGCAGGCCCGCGAGGCGGCGGTGAAGCCGGCCATGGCCGCGAGGCCCGGGCGCCCCTCGTCGAGCCACTGGCGAAGCGCATCGACGCACGGCTCGGTCATCGGCACCGTTCGCGAGTGCCCACCCTTGCCCACAACCGCCAGGGTCTCGTGCTCGAAGTCAAGCGACGAGAGCACCAGGTCGCAGGCCTCCTGCCGACGCAGGCCGCTGCCGTAGAGCACCTCCACGAGGGCGCGGTCACGGATGGCCAGCGCCCGGGCGGCGGATCGCGGCGGGGCCTCGTCGATCATCCGCGCGGCGTGCTCGGCGAGGGCAGCCGCATCGCCCTGGGAGAGGCGGGGAACGGGAGCCCGCTCCGCCCGCGGCGGATCGACCAAGGTGGCCGGGCACCGCCCGCGCGGGAAGTACGGGTAGAGCCACTCGCGCAGCGAGGTGAGCGCGCGGCGCTGGGTGGATGGCGCCCATCCGATGTCGCGCAGCGCGGCCTCGAGCATCGATGTCGTGATGTCCCCGGGGGCGGCGACACCGCGCTCCGACAGCCACGTTGCCACCCTGCGGCAGTCGCGCACGTAGCCCGCGCGCGATTCCGGGGCCAGCGCGCGGGCGCGCCCGCCCTGCCGCGACAGGCGCTCATCGAGGTCGCGCAGGGAGTCCTCCCATGGGGTGGGCAGCGGCATGACGTTATGTTCGCTGCGAGGGCGTGGCTGCCCTCCCCCCGATGCGGCCGGCGACTAGGGGGTGCCCTCGAGCCCGATCTCGGACACGTACGCCCGGTAGCCGCTGCCCTCGACGTTGGGCGGCAGTTCGGTGATCCAGAAGGTGTAGCTGCCGGACGCCGGGCCGTCGGCGAGGGCCACCACCTGGGCGCCACCCTCGAACGTGCCCTGCCCCACCACACGCGCCCCGGGTCCGGGCTCGCCCGCCAGTACCTGGAAGGTGCCGCCGGTGCCCTTCGTGGTGACCAGCAGGCGGCGTGCGACCGCCGGCGAGTCGAGGGTGAGGGCGAGCCCGACGCCATCCTTGAGGCCGCCGAAGTCCGGGGTGGCGTAGCGCTCGGTCCGCCACGAGGTGGCCTCGTTGCCGTCGTATGCCAACGGCACCTCGCCGGGCATCTCACGCCCCTCGCCGGAGGGGTCGGCATCGGTCACCGACGCCAGCTGCAGCGGCTGCATCGCGGTCATGATCGCGCTGCCTCCACCTCCGGACGACCCCCCGGACGCCGGCGACACGGCCTCTGTGCCACCCCTGGTCACCACCACCGCGGCGGCGGCCCCGGCGCCCAGCACCAGCACGCCCGCCACGACTGCGGGCCAGCGCCGCCTGCGGGGAGCAGTGGCGATCACCCGTGGTGGCTCGGCGCCACCCGCTGCCGCAGCGCCCCCCGTTGTGGTGATGGCCGCCTCGCCGGTGGCGCCGGACTCCGCTGTGATCACCTGAGCACGGGCATCCGCCACAGGGGCCAGCACGCCCGTGACGGCCTCCTCGGGCGGCCTGTCCCGTGCGGGCGTTCCGGTGTGGGCGTCGGCAGCCGCCACCTCAGGGGGAATGACGGGCATCGCGGCGGTGGCACCGGCCGGCACGTCGATGAGCGCATCGGCCATGTCAAGGGCCGAGGGGAACCGCGCGTCAGGGTCCTTCTCGCAGGCACGCATGACGATGGCGGCGAGGTACGCCGGCACATCGGGGCGCCCCTCGCGCGGGTCGGGCATGGGGTCACGCACCTGGCGCAGCGCCACGCCCATGGGGGTGTCGGCAGGAAACGGCAGGTCCCCGGTGAGCGACTCGTAGAGCACGATGCCGAGCGCGTAGACGTCGGTGCGCCCGTCCACGCCCAGGCCGCGGGCCTGCTCGGGCGCGAGGTAGTCGCTGGTGCCCAGGACCGTGCCCGTGCGCGTGAGGCCATCCTGCATGCCGTCGAGCAGGCGCGCGATGCCGAAGTCGGTGAGCTTCGCGACGCCGGAGTCGGTGACCAGAACGTTGTGCGACTTGATATCCCGGTGCACCACACCCGAGCGGTGCGCAAGCTCGAGGCCGCGAGCCACCTGGCTCGCGATGGACGCCGCCTCGGCGGGGTCGAGCGCCCCGCGCTGGCGGATGAGGGCCTTGAGCGTGACGCCATCGACCAGCTCGAACACGATGTACGGGCCGTCGTCCGCGCCGGCGTCCTGGTCGAGCATGCGCACGATGCAGGGGTGGTCGAGCCGGGACACCACGTCGGCCTCGCGGCGGAAGCGCAGCAGCAGGTCCGGGTCGTCCTGCACGCGGGGGTGCATCAGCTTCACCGCCACCACGTCGCCGGTCTCATCATCGACCGCGCGCCACACAGTGGCCATGCCGCCGCTGCCGATCGGCCGCTCCAGCCGGTATCGGCCGCCGATGAGGTCCCCTGCCGCGGTCACGGACGCAGGTCGTTGGGTCGCACACCTGCACGGTAGAGGGAGCGCGTGACGTCGCGGGCCTCAGAGGTGCCCGCTGCACCTGTCACATGGGTGCCCGTGGCGGCATCGGCGCTGGTACGGTCGGGGCCATGGCGACCCACACGATCCTGATCGTGGAGGACGACCCGGCCATCGCCGACTCCGTGGCCTACCACCTGGGCCGCGCGGGGCACCGCACGCTCACGGCGGCCGACGGGGCCACGGGGCTGCGGTTGTTCAAGCGCGAGCGCCCCGACCTCGTGGTGCTCGACCTCATGCTGCCCCAGATCGATGGCTGGCGGTTCACCGAGGAGATCCGCACGGACGACCCGGACGTGCCCATCATCATGTGCAGCGCGCGCACGAGCGAGCACGACCGCGTGCACGGGCTCGAGATCGGCGCTGATGACTACCTGATCAAGCCCTTCTCGATGAAGGAACTCGTGGCGCGGGTTGCCGCGCAGCTGCGGCGCAGGGACAAGGAGCGCGCCCGGGCGGATGAGGGCCCCATTGAGGCCGCCGGCCTGGTGATCGACCCCGACCAGGTGCAGGCGTTCGCCGGTGGTCGCAGCGTGGGCCTCACCGCGCGCGAGTTCGAGGTGCTGCACGTGCTCGCGAGGGCGGGGGGACGCCCTCTCGCCCGCAACAAGATCTACCGCGAGGCCTGGGGCTACGAGATGATGGCGGGCGACCGGTCGGTGGACGTGTTCGTGAGGAAGGTGCGCCAGAAGCTGCGCTCGGTGATCCCCGGAACCGAGTTCATCATCACGCACTACGGCGTGGGCTACCGCTTCGATCCGGAGGGATCCGGGGAGGGCTGACCGAGTGGGCGGTTTCGGACCGATCTCCATTGATTCCCAGTGCGGTACGCGCTTCCCTGAGTGACATTCCGACCTCGTGGGCATTCGCCGCACGCGGGGTTTTCACGCGACGAGGAGGACGACGCAATGGAGACCGAGGCCACGTGCCCGATGACCGCTGGACGCGGCATGACCAACCGCGACTGGTGGCCCGAGCAGCTCGACCTCGCGCCCCTGCGCCAGAATCCCCAGATCGCCGACCCCATGGAGCCCGGCTTCGACTACGCGGCCGAGTTCGAGAGCCTCGACCTGGCCGCGGTGAAGGCCGACATCGAGAACGTCATGACCACCTCGCAGGCGTGGTGGCCGGCTGACTACGGCCACTACGGGCCGCTCTTCATCCGCATGGCGTGGCACTCGGCCGGCACCTACCGCACCACCGACGGGCGCGGCGGCGCCGGGCGGGGCGGCCAGCGGTTCGCACCGCTCGACAGCTGGCCCGACAACGCCAACCTCGACAAGGCGCGTCGCCTGCTGTGGCCGGTGAAGCAGAAGTACGGCCGCAAGCTCTCGTGGGCCGACCTCATGATCCTCGCCGGCAACTGCGCGCTCGAGTCAATGGGCTTCGAGACCTTCGGCTTCAGCGGTGGTCGCGCCGACGTATGGGAGCCCCCGGTCGACATCTTCTGGGGGCCGGAGGGCGAGTGGATGGGCGACGAGCGCTACACCGGTGACCGCGAGCTCGAGAACCCACTCGCCGCGGTGCAGATGGGCCTGATCTACGTGAACCCGGAGGGGCCGAACCGGAACCCGGACCCGCTCGCCTCGGCGCGTGACATCCGCGAGACGTTCCGCCGCATGGCGATGAACGACGAGGAGACCTTCGCGCTCGTCGCCGGCGGGCACACCTTCGGAAAGTCGCACGGCGCGGCCAACCCGGTTGAGTACGTGGGCCCCGAGCCCGAGGGCGCCCCCATCCAGCAGCAGGGCCTGGGGTGGGAGAACTCCTACGGCACCGGCAGCGGCGACGACACCATCACGAGCGGCATCGAGGGCGCGTGGACCCGCACGCCCACCCAGTGGGACATGGACTACCTCGAGCTCCTCTACGGAAACGAGTGGGAGCTCAGCACCAGTCCTGCGGGGGCTCACCAGTGGAGGCCCAAGGACGGCGTGCTGGCAGATGCCGTACCTGACGCCCACGACCCGTCGAAGCGCCACGCGCCGATGATGACCACTGCCGACATCGCGCTGCGCGAGGACCCAGAGTACGCCCGCATCGGCAGGCGCTTCGCCGAGAACCCGGCCGAGTTCGCCGACGCCTTCGCGCGCGCGTGGTTCAAGCTGACACACCGCGACATGGGCCCGATCGCCCGCTACGTGGGACCCGAGGTGCCGGCCGAGCAGCTCATCTGGCAGGACCCGGTGCCACCGGTTGACCACGCGCTGGTGGGCGATGCGGAGGTGGCCACGCTCAAGGCGGCGATCACCGCATCGGGCCTGTCCACAGCCGAGTTGGTGCGCACCGCGTGGGCGTCCGCCTCCACCTACCGTGGCAGCGACCACCGCGGCGGCGCCAACGGCGCGCGCATCCGCCTCGAGCCGCAGCGCGGGTGGGACGCCAACGGCCCTGCCGAGCTCGACCGCGTGCTCGGCGTGCTCGAGGGCATCCAGGCCGACTTCAACGGCGCGCAGAACGGCAGCGGCATCCGCACTTCGCTGGCCGACCTCATCGTGCTCGCCGGCGGCGTGGGAGTGGAGCAGGCGGCGAAGGCCGCTGGCGTCGACGTGACGGTGCCGTTCACGCCCGGGCGCACCGACGCCACGCAGGAGTGGACCGACGTGGAGTCGTTCGCGCCCCTCGAGCCCTTCGCTGACGGCTTCCGCAACTACCTGCGACCGGGCCACCCGTGGCCGGCCGAACGCCTGCTCGTGGACAAGGCCAACCTCCTCACGCTCACCGCGCCCGAGATGACGGTGCTCGTAGGCGGCATGCGCGCCATCGGGGCCAACGCCGGGGGCTCAGCGGTGGGCGTGCTCACCGACCGACCGGGGGCACTCACGAACGACTTCTTCACGAACCTGCTCGACATGGCGACCGACTGGCAGGCCGTGTCGAAGACGGAGGAGGAGTTCGAGGGGCGCGACCGCGACACCGGCGAGGTGCGCTGGACCGCCAGCCGCGTCGACCTGGTGTTCGGGTCGAACTCCGAGCTCCGCGCGCTCGCCGAGGTGTACGCCGCCGACGACGCCGCCGGAAAGGTCGTTCAGGACTTCGTGGCGGCCTGGACCAAGGTGATGGAGCTCGACCGCTTCGACCTGCATCGGTAGGCCGCATCGATCCAGATGGCCGCACGTCATTGAGGCGAGTGCCTGCGCTCGCTATGGTGCCGCGGCCATCTGGCGGGATGCCCGAGTGGTCAAAGGGAGCGGTCTGTAAAACCGTCGGCTCTGCCTACGAAGGTTCAAATCCTTCTCCCGCCATCTGGAACCGGAGCCCGGCCATCGCGCCGGGCTCCGTCGTTCAGGCGGGATCCACCCGGGTGATGACCAGCTTGGGGTAGGTCATCTCAAGCGCGGCCGCCGCCGGGCCCTCGCGGGCGTCGCCCGACCCGCGCCTGCCGCCATAGGGCATGTGGTCGGCGCGGAAGGTCGGGGTCTCGTTGATCACCACGCCGCCGAAGTCGAGACGCCGCGCCCAGGCCATGGCGCGGTCCACACGGGCGGTGAAGATGCCCGCCTGCAGCCCGAGGGGGCTGTCGTTGGCGATCGCGATGGCGTCGTCCACGTGGTCGTACACGCACACCGCGATCACGGGTCCGAAGGCCTCGTCGCGCATCAGGCGGGCGAACGGCGCCACGCCGTCGAGCACCGTGGGGGCCACCATGGCGCGGCGGTCGGGCAGGCGCTCGCCCCCGCGCACGACGCGTGCGCCGAGCTGCGTGGCCTCGGCGATCCAATCGAGCATCCGGTCGGCCGACGCCGAGTCGATCACCGGGCCCACGTCGGTGGCCTCATCCAGCGGGTCGCCCACCACGAGGGCGTCCACGAGGGGAAGCAGCTCCTGCATGAGGGCGTCGTGCGCCTCGCGCTGCACCAGAACGCGCTGCACCGAGATGCACGACTGGCCGGCATGGGTGAAGGCGCTCCCCGCGATCGCGCGCGCGGCCAGCGCGAGGTCGGCATCGCCGTGCACGATCACCGGGGTGGCGTTGCCCAGCTCGAGCGCCACGCGGATGTCCGGGCGCGCGGCGCGAATCGCCCAGCCCACCGTGCTGCTGCCGGTGAAGGACACCATCGATACGTCCGGATGCGCGGTGAGGGGCTCGCCGGCCACGCCGTCGCCCAGCACCCATCCGAGCATCCCCGGCGGCAGCCCCGCCTCGCGGAGGATCGCCGCGAGCGCAAGGCCCGACAGCGGCGTGCGCCCCGCGGGCTTCAGCACCACGGGGGCGCCCACCGCGACAGCGGGCCCGAGCTTGTGCGCCACGAGGTTGAGCGGGAAGTTGAACGGCGTGATGGCGGCGATCACGCCCACCGGCTCACGCACCGTCATGCCCATGAGTCCCACCCCGGAGTCGGCGGCATCCATGGGGATCACCTCGCCGCCGAGGGTGCGCGCCACCGCCGCCGAGAAGGCAAGGGTGTCCACGCACCGTGCCACCTCGCCGCGCGATTGCTTCATGGGCTTGCCGGCCTCCGCCGCGATGACGGTGGCGAGCGCGTCTGCCCGATCGGCAACGAGTGCGGCGGCGCGATCGAGCACACGCGCGCGCTCGGCCGCCGACGGCGCGGTGCCCAGCGCCGCCTTCGCCACCGCCACCGCCTGGTCGACCGCATCCTCGCCCGAGATCGCCACGCGGGCGATCTCATCGCGGTCATACGGCGAGACCACCGGCTGCTCGCCGAGCGATGGCAGCTCGTCATCCCCGGCCATCGCGACACGGGGGATCCATGCGGGTACGTCGATGCGCGCCATGGCCGGCAGGCTACCGTTGCGGGCATGGCCCCCCTGCTCCCGGAGGAGATCGCGCCCGACCCGCTCCGCGTGCTGGCCGCGTGGATCGACGAAGCCCGTGCCACGTCCCAGCCCCAGGCCAACGCGATGACACTCGCCACCGCGGCGGCGGACGGGCGTCCCTCGGCGCGCATGGTGTTCGTGCGCGGGTGGGGCGCGGGTGGCATCGACTGGCTCACCGACGCCTCGTCGCGCAAGGCGCGTGAGATCGCCGTGCGCCCCGAGGCCGCCGGGGTGTTCTACTGGGCGGGCCTGGCCCGCCAGGCCCGCGTGGAGGGACCGGTGCGGCTGCTGCCCGACGACCAGGTGGCCGCGTACTTCGCGCGCAGGCGCCCCGGGACCCGCCTGGCTGCACGCGCGTGGCGGCAGGGCGAGCGATTGGGGTCGCGGGCCGACCTCCACCGGCGCCTCGCGGCCGTGCGATCTGAGGCCGACCCGGGGGGCGTGCCCGAGGGCTGGATCGGCCAGCGCCTCGAGCCCCGCGCGATCGAGTTCTGGCAGGAGGACCCCGACGGGCTGCACGACCGCCTGCTGGCCGTTCGCGGGGCGTCGGCCTGGACCGTGGAGCGGCTCGCGCCCTAGTCCGTGGCGCTTCGGCATGCGGCGGCCCGGTGGGATGGCACGGCCTCGGTTAAGTGCCTGACACCGGGTAGGCTCCGCGCACAACGCCATGGGCGGTGGTGAGGGAAGCCGGTGCGAATCCGGCGCGGTCCCGCCACTGTGACCGCGAGCGTCGCCGCGAGGGCCTCAGGGTCCGGCCACTGGGGTTCACCCCGGGAAGGTGCGGGGGCGCGATGACCGGGAGCCAGGAGACCTGCCTCCGCCTTGGCACCACGACCTTCGAGGACTGAGGTGACGGTGCGCGGGTATCCCACGGGGAACCCACATGAAGCGACCCCTGCCGGCGGCACCGCCGTGGCGCGCACGCGCGCGCTGGCGTTCTCGTACGGCGACTCGGGGCGCGCGGCGCTCGACGGCGTGGACCTCGAAGTGCGCGCCGGTGAGGTGCTGTTGCTCGAGGGCCCGTCCGGCGGGGGCAAGAGCACCCTTCTCCGCGCCCTGGCCGGGCTGGTACCCGACTTCCACGGCGGGGCCGTGTCGGGCGAGGTCGAGGTGATGGGCCGCGACGCCCTCGCCACGGCGCCGGCGGCGATGGGCGGCGCGGTGGGGATGGTGTTCCAGGACCCCGAAGCCCAGGCCGTGCTCGGCACGGTGGAGCGCGACGTGGCCTTCGGCCCGCAGAACGCCGGGCTCCCCGCCGACGAGATCGCACGCCGGGTGGATCGCGCGCTGCACGACGCCGGGGCGCACCACCTTCGCGGACGCCGCATCGACGAGCTGTCCTCGGGCGAGCGCCAGAGAGTGGCCATCGCCGGCGTGCTCGCCCGCACGCCGCGGCTGCTGCTGCTCGACGAGCCCACCTCGCAGCTCGACACCGCAGCCGCAGCGGCCCTCGCGGACACCCTGCGCGACCTGGCCGACCGCGGCACGGCGGTGGTGGTGGCCGAGCACCGAGCCGAGCGCGTGCGCCCCATCGCCGACCGGGTGCTGGCAGTGTGCTGCGGCCAGGTGGGGCCGCCCGGTCCCGACGAGCCCGCCCCGGATGCCGTGCCCCCGTGCGAGTCCGTGGCCCCGCCGGCGCTGCGCATGGAGCGCGTGGTCGCCGGCCACGATGGCCGGCCAGTGCTGCGCGACGCATCGCTCGCGCTCGTGCCCGGCCGCGTCACCGCCCTGGTGGGCCCCAACGGCAGCGGCAAGAGCACCCTGCTGCGCACGCTCGCAGGGCTGCACTGCCCCGACTCCGGCAGCGTGCTCCTCGGTGACGAGGATGTCTCGGCGCTGGCTCCCGAGGCCCGCTTCCCGCGACTCGGGATGGTGCCCCAGGACCCCGGGCGCCACCTGCTCACCGAGCGCGTGGCGGACGAGATCGCCGTGGCGCTGTGCGCGATTGGCGTCCCCGGGCATGATCACGCCGCGCGCGTGGAGAGCGTGGCCGCCGCGCTCGACCTCAATGACATGCTCGAGCGGCACCCGCTCGACCTCAGCGTGGGCGAGCGCGAGCGCGTGGCGCTGGCGGCGATCCTCGTGGCCGACCCCCGCGTGCTGGTGCTCGACGAGCCCACCCGCGGCATGGACCCGGAGCGCAAGCGCGCCCTCGCGCGCATAATCCGCGCGCGGGCGGCCGCGGGAGCCGCGGTGCTCGTGGCCACCCACGACGGGCCGTTCGCCGTGGCCGCTGCGGACGAGGTGCTCGAGATGGTGTCCGGCGACGCCGTGCCCACCGGCCTGCCGCCCACGGCGCTGCTCGCGGTGTGATCCCATGAGCGCCGCCGCCGTGGTGATCCTCGCCAGCGTGGCGATCCTCCTGCTCGGGTGGACGGCCTGGGAGCGCGGCTCGGCGGGCCCGAAGATGCTGGCGCTCACCGCGACCCTCGGCGCGGCCACGGCCGCCGGCCGCGTGCTGTTCGCGGCCGTGCCCTCGGTGAAGCCGGTCACCACAATGTGCCTGGTGACAGGCGCTGCGCTCGGCGCGCGCGCGGGCATGGCCGTGGGCGCCCTCGCCGCGCTGATCTCCAACGCCTTCCTCGGCCAGGGTCCCTGGACCCCAGCGCAGATGCTGCTCTGGGGCGCGGTCGGAGCGAGCGGCGCGCTCTTCCGGCCGGCCACGCGCACCCGCATCGGCCTGGCCGTCATCGCGGGCGCCTGGGGATTCGGATTCGGGTGGATGATGAACCTCTGGTACCTCGCCACGTTCGGGCCCGAGGTCTCGTGGGCGGCCTTCCTCACCGTGTGCATCGCGAGCGCGTGGTTCGACATCGCAGCGGCGATCGGCAACGTGGTGTTCGCGCTCCTCATCGGGCCGGCGCTCTACCGCCTGCTGTCGAGGTACGCCGCCCGCGTGAAGGTGACCAGCGCGCCCGCGCCGAGCGCCGCGGCGCCCTAGCTCGCGGACATCTCCCGGGCCAGCGCCCTCAGGGCGGCATGCGCCTCAGCGGCGCGCCCCGCGGCTTCGCGTCCCCATTCACGCGCGCCCGCGACCTCCTCGCCGCAGGCCGCGGCCATGGCCTCGGTCTCGCCTGGAGCCGACGAGCCCCGCTGCAACCGGGTGTCGGCGGCGGCCTCGGGGTCGAGCGCGGACGCGATCAACGCGGCATCCACATCGAGCGCGATGCCGTCGCTGGCCATCGCGGCCTCGGCGAGCACCTCGGGCGTGAGGGCCGACTCATCGAGGCCCTGGTCCACGAGCACCTTCACCGCGCGCCCCACCACGTGGTGCGCGGTGCGGTAGTCGAGGCCGGCCTCCTGCGCGAGCACGTCGGCCAGGTCGGCGGCGGTGATGAACCCACGGCGCGCGCCCTCGGCGGCCCGGCTCGCGTCGAGCTCGAGCCCGGCCACCACGGCGGCCATCAGCCGGGTGCTCGCGACGACCTCGTCGAGGGCCCGCGGCACCACGGTGTTGAGCACATGGAAGTGGTCGGTGCGGGCAGATCCGGTGTGCAACGCCGTGAGGGCGCCGGCGAGGTCGCCGGCAGCGGTGCCCGCGGTCGCGCGCACCACGGCCAGCGCGTACGGGTTCTTCTTCTGGGGCATCAGCGCGCTCGCGCGGCTGTGCTCGTCGGCGAGGGTCGCGATGGCGAACTCCTGGCTCGCGAGGATCTCCAGGTCCTGAGCCAGCTGCGACTGATGGGCGGCCGTGATGGCCGCCGCGGAGAGGAGTGACGCGTAGGGGTCCCACTGCCACATGGCGTCCTTCACGTGCGGCACCACCCCCGCCGCGCCGAGCAGCTCGGCAAGGCGGTCGCGGTCGAGGGGCCAGCGCGAGCCGGCGCTTCCGCCGGCGCCGGCCACCGAGAGGTCGAGTGCCGCGTGGATCGCCCGCAGGCGCTGGGCATCGCGCAGCACCGGGTAGGCATGCGCCAGCACGATGTGGCCGAGGCGCGTGGGCTGGGCCGGCTGCAGGTAGGTGTAGTCCGCGGCGAGGTCGGTAGCGTGCCGGGCGGCGAGGTCCACCAGCGCCCCCGCGAGGTCGATGCAGGCGTCGTGCAGGTCGCGCGCGGCGTCGCGGGCAACGAGTCGCAGGGCCACGCGGAAGGCCTCGCGCCGCGGCCTGCCCGCCGAGAGCCACCCCGCGGCCTCTGTGCCCACGCGCTGCTTCAGCTGGTGCTCACGACTGTTGAATGCATCGCCGATCGCGGGGTCCCACGGGAACTCGTCGCCCGGGATGGCGTCGAGTACGAGCAGGCCCGCGAGCAGCGCGCGCGCCTGGTCATCAGGTATCGCCCCGGCCTCGGCCAGCGCAACCGCGTGCGCGAGGTCAGAGGTGCTCAGGCCGTCGGCAAGGCGGGGCCCGGCGGCCGATTCGTAGCGGTACCCGGCCGCCACAAGCGCGTCGGCGGGACCGCCCTCCAGCCGCCCGCCGCTTCCGAGATAGTCGTCCGCCACGCCGCGCAGACTAGCGGGCGGGCTTGAAACCCCGTAGACGCAGGGAATTCGTCACCACGAAAATGCTGGAGAGGCCCATCGCGGCGGCAGCGATGAGGGGGTTCAACAGCCCGAGCACCGCCAGCGGGATCGCCGCGACGTTGTAGCCGAAGGCCCACACGAGGTTGCCCTGAATGGTGCGCAGGGTGCGGCGCGAGAGGCGGATGGCGTCGGCGATCGCCCGCGCGTCGGGCGTGACCAGCGTGATGTCGGCGGCCTCGGCGGCCACGTCGGTGCCCGTGCCGATGGCGATCCCGAGGTCGGCGCGCACCAGCGCCGGGGCATCGTTCACGCCGTCGCCGGCCATGGCCACGACCTCGCCCGCGTCCTGCAGTTCGCGCACCACGCGCTCCTTGTCCTCGGGCATGACGTCGCTCACCACCTCGTCGATGCCCGCTGCGGCGGCCACGGCGCGGGCGGGGGCCGCAGCGTCGCCCGTGAGCATGATCGGGCGCAGCCCGAGGTCGCGCAGCATCGCGATGGCCCGAGGCGTCTCGGGCCGCATGACATCGCTCACGGCCACCACCCCGGCGCCCTCGCCGTCCACGGAGACCGCCACCACGGTGCGGCCCTCGGCCAGCGCGGCGTCACGGGCCGCCACCAGGGCGGTCGGCACATGGTCGCTTCGCCCCACGGTGACGGTGCGCCCCCCCACCTCGGCGGTCACCCCCACGCCCGCCGCGGCCCGGAAGCCACCGGCCGCGGCCAGCGGACGCGCCTCGGCGGCGGCCTCCGCGATGGCGCGACCGATGGGGTGCTCGCTGCCCGACTCCGCGGCGCCGGCCAGGGCGAGCACCTCGTCGGCATCCCACCCGGCCGCGGGCGTGACGCCTGCCACCTTCATCACGCCCTCGGTGAGCGTGCCGGTCTTGTCGAGCACGGCCACCGTCACCCGCCGGGTGCTCTCGAGCACCTCGGGGCCGCGGATGAGGATGCCCAGCTGCGCCCCGCGGCCGGTTCCCACCATGAGGGCCGCCGGGGTGGCGAGCCCGAGCGCGCACGGGCACGAGATGACCAGCACGGCGACGGCGGCCGTCATGGCCTCGCCCGCGGCGTGGCCGGTGGCAAGCCAGCCGATGAGGGTGCCCAGCGCGATGAGCAGCACGACCGGCACGAACACTGCGGCCACGCGGTCGGCCAGCCGCTGCACCGGTGCCTTACCGGCCTGCGCAGCCTCCACCAGGCGGGCGACGCGGTGCACGGCGGTCTCAGACCCCACGCGCGTGGCGCGCACCACGATGCGGCCGCCGGCATTGAGCGCGCCGCCCTCCACCAGATCGCCCGGCCCGACCTCCACCGGCACGCTCTCGCCGGTGAGCAGGGCCCTGTCCACCGCCGAGGCGCCCTCCTCCACCTCGCCGTCCACGGCGATGCGCTCGCCGGGGCGCACCACCACCAACTCACCAACCGCCACCGACGCCGCGGGCACCTCGTGCTCGGTGCCATCGCGGAGCACCACGGCGGTGTCGGGCGCCAGCGCGAGCAGCGCGCGGATGGCCTGGCCCGCGCTGCGGCGCGCGCGCGACTCGAGGAAGCGCCCGAGCAGCACCAGGGTGACGATTCCGGCGGCCACCTCGAAGTAGATCTCCGCCTCGCCCGAATCGGAGGGAAGGAACGACATGTGCATGGTCATGCCGATCTCGCCCGCTCCCAGGAAGAGCAGCGCGACCACCGACCAGCCCCAGGCCACGGCTGAGCCGAGCGAGATGAGCGTGTCCATCGACGCCGACCGGTGCATGAGCGCCCGCCAGGCACCGACGTGGAACGTCCACCCGCACCACCAGACCACCGGCGTGGCCAGGGCGAGCGACACCCACTGCCAGCCGGGGAACTGCAGCGGCGGGATCATCGACAGCAGCATGAGCGGCACCGTGAGCCAGGCCGCCGCGATGAGCAGGCGCCGCAGCCGATCAGTGGCGGCGGCGGCGGCGTCCGCGTCCTCCTTGGGAGCGGCCGACGCCGGCACGGCGTCGTACCCGGCCTTCCTCACCGCCTCCACCAGCACGGCGTCATCCACGCCTGCCGGCGCCTCCACGTGGGCGCGCTCAGTGGCCAGGCTCACCGATGCGCTGACCCCATCCACCTTGTTGAGCGCCTTCTCCACGCGCGACACGCAGGCCGCGCAGGTCATGCCCTCGATCAGAAGGTCGTGGTCAGGCAACCTCGTACCCGGCCTCGACGATGGCGTCGCGCACCAGGCGGTCGTCGGCGTCACCTTCCACCAGCACGGTCCCCGTGGCCACGTCCACCGCCACGGCCGTCACGCCGGGGACCGCCCCGACCTCGCTCTCCACCGCCATGCGGCAGTGGTCACAGGTCATGCCCGTGACCTCGTAGACGCGACTCATTCCGGGACCTCCTTTTCCACCGACGCTAACACCGGCGTCAAGGGGTCAGGCGGGGGGGAGCTCCTCGGCCTCGATGAGCACCGCCGTGACGCCGGAGATCGTGAGCAGTCGCCGCACGGCGTCGGACGGTGCGTGCAGGCGGATGGCCGCCGCGCCCTCGCGGGAGCGCTCGTTGGCGGCGATGAGCGCGCCGAGGCCCCGGCTGTCCATGAAGGTCACCGCGGCGAGGTCGACGTACACCGTCCGCCCGTCGCGCTGGGCGTCCGTGAGAACGGACGAGACGTCCGGAAGCGTACTGGCGTCCACGACGCCCGTGACCGTGACGACGATGCCCGAGGGGCGTTCGTCCGTTGTTACCGTGACCTGTGCGTTGGTGGGTTCCGACATGGCGGGCGGGGAGACTACCCTTCCTGACCGGCAACATGCCGCCGGGCCCCGAGGCCCCCTGTTCAACGCGCGAGAGGTCGCAGTGAAGAAGCTCCCGATCTGGATCGTCACCACGTTGTTCCTGCTGGGCATCATCACGACCTACGTCGGGTGGATCGACCGCCATGAGGTCGGGTACCTGCCATTCGCGCTGGGAGTCGTCTGGATCCTCTTCTCGCTGGCCTCGGCGCCCCGCATCTTCGCCGACGACTGACCGCCGCCGGGCATGCCCCCGGCATCAGGCTAGGCTCGCCACGTGAGCACGGTCTCCCCCACCACTCCCGGGCTCACGTCCGCCGAGGCCGAGCAATACCTCGCCGCGCACCCCCCGCGTCAGGGCCCGCGGGGCAGCAGGTCGTTCGCCGACATCGTCTGGTCGAACACCTTCACGCTGTTCAACCTCATCCTGATCGTCCTGCTGATCCCGCTGGCGATTTTCGGGCTGTGGGGCGACATGCTGTTCGGGGGGGTGCTCGTGGCCAACATGGCCATCGGGATCATCCAGGAGACACGCGCGAAGCGGGCCCTCGACCGGCTGGCGCTGCTCGTGGCGCCGCACGGGCGCGTGCTGCGCGACGGCGAGCCGGTGGAGCTGGCCATCGCCGAGATCGTGCCGGGTGACGTGGTGCTGCTCGAGCCCGGCGACCAGGTGGTCGCCGACGGCGAGCTGGTGACCGCCACGGCGCTGAGCCTCGACGAGGCGGTGCTCACCGGTGAATCGGACGCCGTCGCGAAGGATGCCGGCGACCAGGTGCTCTCGGGTGCCTTCTGCGTGGTGGGGAGCGGCGCCTATCGCGTCACGGCCGTGGGCGCAGACTCATTCGCCGAGCGCCTCGCCGCCGAGGCCAAGGGCACGCGCGCCCAGCTGTCGCCGCTGCAGTTGGACATCAACCGCATCCTGCGGTTCATCATCGTGGTGCTGGTGCCGCTGGCGGTGCTGATGATCCTCTCAACGATCTGGCTCGACTTCGGGGGCGCGGCGGCGTCGGTGCAGCGCGTGGTGGCCGCGCTCGTGCCCCTGGTGCCCGAGGGACTCGTGCTGCTCGCCAGCCTCACCTTCGCGGTCGCGGCCGTCCGGCTCGCGCGCCTCGGCACGCTCGCCCAGCAGCTCAACGCCATCGAGAGCCTCGCGAGCGTCGACACCGTGTGCGTGGACAAGACCGGCACGCTCACCGAGAACCGCCTCGAGGTGTCGGGCGTGCTCGCCGCCCCCGGCCGCGACGAGCAGGAGGTGCGCCGGGCGGGCGGGCTGCTCGCGGCCAGCGCGGCGTCGCGCAACTCCACGGCAGAGGCGATCCTCGCCGCCATGCCGGCCGATGCCATGGTGCCCACGGCCGAGGTGCCGTTCGCGTCGTCGCGCAAGTGGAGCGGCGTCACGCTCGACGGCCACGGGACGATCGTGATGGGGGCGCCGGAGATCCTCGAGCGGGTGGGCGTGGACGTGCCTGACGACCTGCGATCGGCCATCGCCGACGCACAGGCCCAGAGGCGTCGCGTGCTGCTGGTGGCCACCGCCGACGCGCCGCTCGACGAGCAGCAGGACGGCATGGGGCACCTGCCGGACATGCACGCCGCCGGCGCCGTGGTGCTCGAGGAGGCGCTGCGGCCCGATGCGCCCGACACGGTGCGGTTCCTCGAGGCCGAGGGCGTGCAGGTGAAGGTGATCTCGGGCGACGGGGTGGGCACGGTGCAGGCGGTGGCCGCCGCGTGCGGGGTGACCGGCGCCGAGAACGCCATCCAGGGGCCGGACCTGCCGGACGACCCCGAGGCACTCCGCGAGATCGTGCGCACGACAGCCGTGTTCGGGCGCATCACGCCTGAGCAGAAGCGCGCGCTCGTGCAGGCCATGACGGCCAACGGGCGCTATGTGGCGATGATCGGGGACGGCGTCAACGATGTCCTCGCCCTGAAGGACGCCCGCCTCGCCGTGGCAATGGGCAACGGCAGCCAGATGGCCAAGGGCGTGGCCGATCTCGTGCTGCTCACCAATGCATTTTCCACCCTGCCCAAGGCCATCGAGGCCGGTCGGCAGATCATCCGCAACACCCACCGGGTGGCAAAGCTCTTCATCACGAAGTCGGTGTACTCGGCCATCATCCTGCTGGCCTTCGCGCTGATCCCCGTGGCGTTCCCCTTCCTGCCCCGGCAGCTGTCCATCACCTCATCGCTCACCATCGGCATCCCGGCCTTCTTCCTGGCGCTCGCGAAGAGCGAGGGTCCCGTTCACCGCGAGGGCTTCATGCGCAGCCTCGGGGCGTTCGCGATACCCGCGGGCGTGGTGATCGCCCTCGCCATCACGGCGTCGTACCTGCTCGCCCGCGACGTCTTCGCCGCCACGGTGTCCGAGGCGCGCACCGCCTCGGTGCTCACCGCCACCCTGCTCGGGCTCGCCGTGGTGGTCGAGCTCGAGCGCGGGCCGGAGCGCAGTCCCGTACGCCGTTGGGTGTGGGGAATGGTCGCAGGCTTCCTGGTGCTCCTCACCATTGGCCTCTACATCCCGTTCCTGCGCGACTTCTTCGAGGTGGGCATCCCCACCCCCGGGCAGTGGCTGCTCATCGCCGTGGTCGTCGTGGTGGGCGTCGCGGCGCTGCTCGCCGTGCGGCGCATTCCGTGGCTTCGGCGCGTCGAGGAGTACGCGCCGCGCGAGCCCGCCGGCTAGCGTGGCGGCGGCCTAGGC
Source organism: Miltoncostaeales bacterium (assembly GCA_030833665.1). Lineage (GTDB taxonomy): Bacteria > Actinomycetota > Thermoleophilia > Miltoncostaeales > Miltoncostaeaceae > SYFI01. The sequence continues at coordinate 27,188 of JAURGT010000005.1, read as the reverse complement.
GGGGAGGTCGATGCGCTCGATCGCCGTGGCGCGGCCATCCGGGTCCGCGCGCACCAGCACGGCCTGCAGGCGCACGTCGCCCGTTGCCGGTTCCCACTTGGCGGGCATGCCGGTGAGGAACCTCCGCAGCACGGGCTCCTCGCGCACGCCGATCACGGAGTCGTGGGGGCCCGTCATGCCGATGTCGCTGATGTAGGCGGTGCCGCCGGCGAGCACCTTCTCGTCGGCGGTGGGCACGTGTGTGTGGGTGCCGAGCACCGCGGTGACCCGGCCATCGAGGTGGCGCGCAAGGGCGATCTTCTCGCTCGTGGCCTCGGCGTGGAAGTCCACGATGATCAGCGGCGTCTCGCGCCGCATGCGGTCCACGAGGTCGTCAGCCACGGCAAACGGGCTCTGCGCGGCGTCGATGAACACCGACCCGATCAGGTTGATCACGCCCACGCGAAAGCCCCCGCGCGCATCCACCACCACGGTGCCCCCGCCCGGACCGCGCGTGCTGAGGTTGGCGGGCCGGAGAACCCGTCGGTCCTCCTCGAGGGTCTTGAAGAACTCGGGGCGCCGGAAGGTGTGGTTGCCGCCCGTGAGCACGTCGGCACCGGCCCTGATGAGGGCCTCAGCCTGCTTGGGGGTGGTGCCCGACCCATGCGCGGCGTTCTCGGCGTTCACCACCACGATGTCGGGCTGGTGCTGATCGCGCAGCCCCGGCAGGGCATCCTCGGCGGCCCGCATGCCGGCCCCGCCGAAGACATCGCCCACCACAAGGGCGGTGAAGCCGGCCACTAGATGCCCGGCCCGGTGGCCTGGCGCAGCAGCTCCACCTGCACGTTGTTGCCGGCGTCGTTGGTGTAGCGGGCGATCTCGAAGCGGGCCACGCGGGAGAGGTCGCGCACGCGGCCGATCACGGTGCGCCCCGCACCGACCGCCGTGCCCACCTGGGGCACGATGCCGTCGGGGCCTGGCTCGATGTGGTTCACGCGCACCGCGACGTCGGGCACGCCGGCCGGGGTGATGACGATCTCGAGGCCCTCGGGACGCCCCGAGATGAGATGCGGGGTGACCGCCGTGACCACCCCGTCCACCGGGCTGTAGACCGTGGTGCCTACCGGGGCGCCCACGTCCACGCCCGACGTGCCGGGCGCGCCGCCCTCGTCAGACGCCACGTTGTGGGACACGCCCGCCGCCGGCGCCATGTTCACGGCTCCGGGTTCGCCCGCCGCATGGAACAGCACAGCGGTCACCTGCTTCTCGGCCACGGGCAGCACGACCTCCACAAGGCCGGCGCGGGCGAGGACCACACGCTGGGGAGCCGGTGAGTCGTCGACGGCAGACGGAGGCACCGGCGACGCCAGCTGCCCGCTGGGAACCGCAGCCTCGCCACCGGAGCTGGTGTCGTAGAAGGCCAGGACGATCGCGGCGATGACCACGGCCACCAGCACGGCCGGCGCCACGACGGTGAGCAGCGCCCGGTTGCTCCGGTGCCGGTCCGCCTGGCGACGCACGGCGCGCCGTGACCGCAGCTCATCTCGGGTAAGGGGCGGCATGGGCATCGAAAGGGTAGTCCAGAGCCCCCCGGGCTCAGGCCCCGGGGGGCCGCGATACCATGCCGCGCATGAGCAGCCGCCAGGCCACAGTGCCGCCGTGGGCATGGATCGGCACGGCAGCGGCCATCGTCGTGATGGTGTGGATCGCAGGGCAGACGCTCGGCCGTGTGCTGTTCGTCTTCCTCGTGTCGCTGGTCATCGCCCTGCTGCTCAACCCCCTGGTGCGCATTGTGCGACGTGCGCACGTGCCGCGCGGCCTCGCGGTGGCCACCGTGTTCCTGTCGTTCCTCGGCGTGGTGGCGGCCGCGATCGTGCTGCTCATCCCGCCCATCCAGCAGCAGATCAACACGATCCGGGCCAACCTCCCGCTCTACACCGACCAGGCGCAGCGGCAGGTGCAGACCCTCCAGGGCTTCTTCGACCGCAACAGCATCGACATCGACGTGCAGGAGCGCGCGGCGGCGGCGTTCGCCGCCATCAAGGGCTGGGCGAACGACCTCTCGGGCAACGCGGTGTCGTATTCGCTCAGCGCCCTCGGCGCGCTGGTGATCATCATCATCATCATCGTGGCCGCGGTGTACATGCTGCTCGACGCCCCGCAGATCGCCCGGGCGGCCCGCCGCCTCGGCGGGCCATCGGCATCGCAGTTCCTCGCGCGCACCGAGCGCACGCTGGTCGAGTACATCAAGGCACAAACCCTCGTGTGCCTGATCATTGCCGTCAGCACCGGGGTCGTGCTGTGGATCCTCGGCGTCACCGGCGTGTTCCCGCAGGGCGCCACCTACGCCGTGCTGTTCGCGGCGTGGATCTTCTTCATGGAGTTCATCCCGTACATCGGGCCCATCCTCGGCGCGATACCACCCGTGCTCCTCGCGCTTTTCATCTCGCCGTGGACGGCGCTCTGGGTGCTCATCGCGTTCATCGCGATCCACCAGTTCGAGGGACACGTGGTGGTGCCGCAGGTGATGGGCGACGCGGTGGGCGTGCACCCGCTGGTGGTCATCTTCGGGGTGCTCATCGGCGAGGAGCTCTACGGCTTCATCGGCATCATCCTCGCGGTGCCGGTCGTGGTCATCCTCAAGGAGACCGCCGTCTACCTGAGCGAGCGCATGGGCTGGTTCGGCCTCTCGCCCGCGCCCGCGGGCGTCCCACCCGGCTCCGCGCCGGAGGCATCAGACCAGGACACCCTTACCGGCCTCAAGTTGCCGCCGCGGCGCGCGCCGACCACGGCGGCGAGTGAAGACGGCCCCGACGCCGGCGACACGCTCGATGTCACCGGGGTCACGCAGGCGCAGCCCGCGCGGCCGACCGGCGCGGACTGACCGGCGCACATGGGCGCCCCCCTCCTCGAGGCGCGCGGCATCACGCGCAGCTATGGGTCGTTCGAGGCCCTCGCGCCGGTCGACCTCACCTTCGCCCGGGGCGAGCGCGTGGCGCTCACGGGGCCGAATGGGGCGGGCAAGACCACCATGCTCACGATCCTCGCCGGGGTGCAGGCCCCGAGCGCCGGCACGCTCCAGTGGGCGGGGGGATCCCCGGCGAAGGTGGGCTGGGTGCCGCAGCGGCCCGCGCTGTACCCCCGCCTGACCACACGCGAGAACCTGCGACTGTTCGCGGGGCTCGAGGGATCGGATGATCCGCCCGCCACCGCGGACGAGCTCATTCGCCGCGCCGACCTCGGTGACTTCGCCGACCGCCGGGCCGGGGCGCTGTCCACCGGCACCATGCAGCGGCTCAATCTGGCCATCGCGCTCGCGGGGGCGCCCAGCCTGCTGCTGCTCGACGAGCCCACCGGCACGCTGAGCCCCGACCAACGGGTGCGGCTGTGGCAGTGGCTTGCCGACCTCGTGCGATCTGAGGACATGGCGCTGGTGTTCTCCACCCAGTCGATCGAGGAGGCCGCGCGCCACGCCGATCGCGTGCTCGTGCTCGCCCGCGGCCGGCTCGTGCACGACGGCCCGGCGGGCGCCCTCGACGAGGAATCCTTCATGGCGCTGCTCGGGGATGAGGCGTGAAGGCGCTCCGCGCAGGCCGGCTGCTGTTCGGCAAGGACCTCCGCGTGCTCGGCCGCAGCCGCGGGTTGGTGGCGGTGCTCATCGGCTACCCGATCGTCATCGCGATCCTGCTCGCCATCGCGCTGTCGGGCGGTGATCGCCGACCGTCCATCGCATTCGTCAACCTCGACGCCGGGGCCCGCACGGTGCAGGTGGGGGAGGAGCGCCTGTCGGTGGACGACTATGCCGACCGCCTCGAGGACGACGTCGACCTCGTGCGCCTCACGCCCGCGCAGGCCGACGAGGCCCTTGCCGACGGGCGCGTGAGCGCCGTGCTCACCGTCCCGGAGGGCTTCATCACCGACCTGCAGTCGGGACTCAAGCCTCCCGTGCTCCAGTTGGCGACGAACCCCCGCTCGCCGATCGAGGCCCAGGCGATCGAACGCAACCTCGAGTCGGCGGTATTCCGGCTCAACCAGGCGCTCGCCACCGCATACGTCACCCAGGTGCTCAACCTCGTCGACCTCATCCAGGAGGGCGGCACCGTGGGCATCTTCGGGAGGTCGGGCACGCTGCTCGGCCTCGAGGAGAGCGAGCGCAACCTCGCGCAGGTGCAGAAGGCGCTGATCGCCGACGGGAAGCCCGCCCTCGCGAAGAGAGTGGCGGCCCTGCGCGACTACATCACCGGCGTGGGCGGCAACCTCGAGCTCGCCAAGCCCGCAGCGCAGGCCATCGCCAGCCCGATCCGGCTCGAGGTGCGCGAGGGCCCGCCGGGTCGCGAGCCGCTCTCGGCGCTGGGCATCGCGGGCGCGCTCGTGGTGGGCATCGGCCTGGTGGGCGTGCTCCTGGCCGCCGCACTGCTCTCGGCCGAGCGCGAGGACCACGTGCTCTCGCGCCTGGGACGCGGACTGGCCGGCGCCGGCACGATCATCTGGCAGAAGGCCCTGCTGGCCGCGGTCGCCTGCACGATCGTCGGCTACGTGCTGCTGGGTGTCGTGGCGCTCACGACGTCGATCACCATCGGCCGGTGGCTGCTGTGGCTGCCCGCCCTGCTGCTGGCCGGCCTGGCGTCGGGGGCCTTCGGCCTCCTGGTGGGCGCCCTTGCCCGCGAGACCCGCACCGCGCTCCTCGCCGGGCTCATGCTGGCCCTCCCGCTCGCCGTGATCGCCCTAATCCCGGGCAACGACATCGCTTACTGGGTGAGCGCGTTCGCCGGCTTCGGCCCGGCCGCCCGCATCTTCCAGGGCCTGCTCGTGGACCCGGAGGTCACGTCGTCCACATACGTCGGCATGGGCATCCTGGCGGTGGTGGCGCTCGTGTATGGAGTCGCAGCGCGCGTGGCGCTCGGCCGCCGCATGCACGCGTAGGCGCACGCGTCCCGCGTCAGTCGCGCAGTGCGGCTCCGAGAAGGGCGAGGAACTCCTGATGCGGCACCTCGCGCGCGCCGAAGCGGGCCACGTGCCCCGACATCATCTGCACGTCGATCAGCGCGGCCCCACCGATGCGCGCCACCTCGATGAGGCCCGCGAGGGCGGCATTGCCCCCGTCGGGCGCGCGGTGGAACATGCTCTCGGCGGTCATGAAGCGCCCGAGCCACACGCCGAACAGCCCGCCCACGAGCCGGTCGCCATCCCAGGCCTCCACGCTGTGCGCGATGCCCTCGGCATGCAGGGCCTCGTATGCCGCCGCGAGGCGCGGAGTGAGCCACACGCCGCTTCGCTCCCCGCCACATGCCCGCACCACCTCGGGGAACGCCGCATCGACGCGCACCTCGTAGCCCCGGCGCCGCAGCATGCGCCTCACGGTGGCGGGCACGCGGGCCTCATCCGGCACGATGACGGCCCGGGGGTCCGACACGTACCAGCCGACGGGGTCGCGTGAGCCCGCCTCGTCCATGGGGAATGCGCCCTGCAGGTAGCCCTGCACCATCTGCCCGGGCGCAAGGCCAACCGCCCCGGGTTCGTGCGGGTCACCGCCGTCGGCCACGCAGGCGACGATACACTCGGAAACCGTGCAGGTCCCGACCACACAGGCCGGCGCGGCGGCGGGAACCTTCCCGGCCGTGCGCCACCGCAGGCTCCGTCGCAGCGAGGGCATGCGCCGCCTCGTCCGCGAAGCCGTGCCCCGTCCATCGCAGCTGGTGCTGCCGATGTTCGCGGTGGAGGGATCAGGCGTGCGCCAGCCCGTCGACGCCCTGCCGGGGGTGGCGCGCCTCTCGCCCGACCTGCTGGTGGAGGAGGCCCGCGCCGCGCACGAGACAGGAATCGGGGGGGTGCTGCTGTTCGGGGTGACCGACCAGAAGGACGCCGTGGCCACCTCGGCCCACTCCGATGACGGCGTGGTGCAGCAGGCGGTGCGCACCCTCAAGGCGGCGCTGCCCGACCTGGTGGTGATCACCGACGTGTGCCTGTGCGCGTACACCGACCACGGCCATTGCGGCCTGCTCGATGACGACGGCGAGGTGGCCAACGACCCATCTCTCGAGGTGCTTGCGCGCACGGCGGTGAGCCATGCCGACGCGGGCGCCGACGTCGTGGCGCCCAGCGACATGATGGACGGCCGCGTGGCGGCCATACGCCAGGCGCTCGACGACGCCGGCCACGAGGGCGTGTCGATCATGAGCTACTCGGCCAAGTACGCCTCGGCGTTCTATGGGCCATTCCGCGAGGCCGCCGGCTCGGCCCCGGGCCACGGCGACCGCCGCGGGTACCAGATGGACCCGCCCAACGCACGCGAGGCCGTGCGCGAGGTGCGCGAGGACGAGGCCGAGGGCGCGGACATGGTGATGGTGAAGCCCGCCGCCACCTACCTCGACGTCATCCGCGCCGTGCGCGAGGCCACCGACCTGCCGGTGGCCGGGTACCACGTGAGCGGCGAGTACTCGATGGTCAAGGCGGCAGCCGAGCGCGGTTGGCTCGACGAGCGCCGCGCAATGATGGAAACGCTCACCGCCATCGTGCGGTCGGGTGCGGACATCGTCATCACCTACGCGGCGGTCGACGCCGCGCGGTGGATCCAGGAGGAGCGATGAGCACCACCGAGGCGACCCCCCGCGTGCGGCACAAGCCCGATGAGGTCGACCAGCGGCTGCTGAACGAGTTGCAGGCGGGCATCGCGATGGACCACCGGCCGTTCCTCGACATCGCCGAGCGCGTCGGCATCGGCGAGGACGAGGTGCTCGGGCGCATGGCGGTGCTGAAGGACGCCGGGATCATCCGCCAGGTGTCGGCCATCTTCGACACACGTGCCCTGGGCTACGAGAGCACGCTCGTGGCGGCGGCCTACCCCGACGACACGCTGTTCGATGCAGCGAAGGTGATCAACGGCCACCCGGGCGTGAGCCACAACTACCGCCGCACGCACCACTTCAACATGTGGTTCACGCTCGCCGTGGAGCCTGACGCGCGCATGTCGATCGAGGACACCCTCGAGGTGCTGGCCCGCGAGACGGGCGCGATCTCCATGCGGATCCTCCCCACCCTCATGCTCTACAAGATCAATGTGCAGCTCGACATGACCGGCGAGCGGGGCACCACGGCGCGCGCGGAGCCAATGGCACCACCGCAGCGCGGTGACGGCAATCCGCCGAGCGACGAGGATCGCGAGGCCATCCTGATCCTCCAGGAGGATCTCCCACTGGTACCCGAGCCCTTCGCCGCATGGGCCCAGGCGGCCGGGTGGGACACCGACCGCCTGCTGGCCAAGGGGCGCGAGATGCAGAAGCGCACCCTCATGCGCCGCTTCGCTGCGGTGCTCAACCATCGCAAGGCCGGCTTCGGCGCGAATGGCATGGCCGTGTGGAAGGTGCAGCCCGACGACGTCGACGACTTCGGCAGCCGCATGGCCACCTTCTCATCGGTATCGCACTGCTACCGCCGTCCCGTGTACGACGACTGGCCCTACAGCCTGTTCACGATGGTGCACGCGCGATCGAAGGACGCCTGCGAGGAGACCATCGCGGCCCTCGCCGCGGAGGGCGGCCTCGGGCCGGACGACTACGCGGTGCTCTACTCCACGTTCGAGTTCAAGAAGGTCCGCCTGCGCTACTACTCGCCCGAGTACCGCGCGTGGGAGGACCTGGCCCTGGCGGGATCCCCGCTGCCGGTGGGCTGAGGCCCGTGGCCGACGCCCCCGCGGACGCCCGCAGCCGGGAGCTCTACGACCGCGCCCGGCGCGTGCTGGTGGGAGGGGTGAACTCACCCGTTCGCGCCATGCGCGGCATCGGGCGCGAGCCGCTGTTCATCGACCGCGCCGAGGGCGCCCACGTATGGGATGCCGACGGCAACCGCTACGTGGACTTCCTCGCCACGTGGGGACCGGCAATCACCGGACATGCTGACCCCATGGTGATCGGGGACGTCCGCGACGCCCTGTCGCGTGGCACCTCGTACGGCGCGCCCACCGAGCGCGAGGTGCTCTTCGCCGAGACGGTCTGCGAGGCGTTCCCGTCGATCGAGAAGCTGCGGATGACCTCATCGGGCAGCGAGGCCGTCATGGGCGCCGTTCGCCTCGCACGCGCCGCCACCGGGCGCGAGGCCATCGTGAAGGCCGAGGGCGGCTACCACGGCGCGATCGACGGCCTGCTGGCCCAGGCCGGCAGCGGCGCGACCACCCTGGGCGTGCCGACGAGCCCGGGCGTCACCGCGGGGGCCACGGCTGCCACGCGCCTGGTGCCCTACAACGACCTCGCGGCCGCCGAGGCGGCACTCGAGGGCGCGGCAGCCATCATCATCGAGCCCATCGCCGGCAACATGGGCGTGGTGCCGCCCGCGCCCGGCTACCTCGAGGGGCTCCGCGCCGCGTGCGATCGCACCGGTGCGCTGCTCATCCTCGACGAGGTCATCACCGGCTTCCGCGTGGCGCGCGGCGGGGCGCAGGAGCTCTATGGCGTTCGCGCCGACCTCACGTGCCTCGGCAAGGTGATCGGCGGCGGCCTCCCCGTCGGCGCGTACGGCGGCTCGCGGGCGCTGATGGAGCGAATGGCGCCAGTAGGCGACGTCTACCAGGCCGGCACCCTCTCGGGGAACCCGCTCGCCACCACCGCGGGGCTCGCGGTGCTCTGCAGGCTCGCCGAGCCCGGTATCTACGACCGCCTCGAGGAGGGCGGGGCGCGCCTCGAGCAGGTGATCGTCGACAGCGGCGCACCCGTGACGATCAACCGCATCGGCTCGATGCTCACGCCCTTCTTCACGGACGCCACGGTCACCGACTACGCCGGCGCCACCTCGTGCGACACGGGCATGTACGCCGCGGTCGCGCGGGGACTGCTGGCCCGGGGCGTATACCCGCCGCCCTCGCAGTTCGAGGCGTGGTTCGTGAGCACGTGCCACGGCGATGGGGAGTTCACCGCGCTGTCCACGGCCCTGGACGGCGCCCTCGAGGAGGCCCGGGCGTGATCGGCGCCACGGCCGACCGCGTGCGCGAGGTGCTGGCCGAGCAGCCGGCGCTCGCGGGGCGCACCACCGATGCCGACGAGGTGGTGGTGCCGCTGGTCAGCCCGCCGCTGCCGCGCGAGAACGCACTGGGCTTCGAGCTGATCCTCGAGGGGTTCCTGCTGCACCACGGCCGGCCGCGCCACGTGGACAACGTGCCCATGGGCGCGGCCGTGCTGGCGGGCGACTACTGCTACGCGCAGGGGCTGGTGCGCATCGCGGCCACCGGCGACCTCGCCATGGTCGAGGCCCTGGGCGACCTGGTGGCGCTGTCGGCCGCCGCGGTGGCGGCCGGGCGCGAGGACGACCTGCTCCCGCTCTGGCGCTGCACGGCCGCGGCGGTGTCCGGTGAGTCCGGGCCCGGCTCGGCTGACGCCGTGCGAGCCGCGCGCGCCGCGCTGCGCGAGGGGATCCCGGGCCCCATCCACGAGCTCGCGGCGGGGCTGCCACCCGCGCCAGCGCTCGAGGAGGCCCTGACGCGATGAAGGACATGCGCGAGTGGATCGCGGCGCTTCGCGGCATCGGCGAGCTGCACGAGGTGACGGCCGAGGTCGACCCCCACCTCGAGATCACCGAGATCTCCGACCGGGTGATGAAGGCCGGTGGGCCGGCACTGCTCTTCACCAACGTCCGGGGCTCGGACCTGCCGGTGCTGATCAACCAGTTCGGCTCCGAGCGGCGCATGGCCATGGGCCTGGGCGGCGAGAGCCTCGACGAGATCGCCGGCCGCATCGCGGAGATCGCCGAGATGCAGCCGCCCCAGGGCCTGATGGACAAGGTCAAGGCGCTCGGCAAGCTCAAGGACCTGGCCTCGCTCGGCACGAAGTCCGTGAAGTCGGGACCGTGCCAGGAGGTCGTGCTGCGCGGGGACGAGGTGGACCTCGACCTGCTGCCCATCCTCACCTGCTGGCCGGGCGACGGCGGACCATTCGTCACCCTCCCCCTGGTGTTCAGCAACGACCCGCGCACCGGCACGCGCAACTGCGGCATGTACCGCGTGCAGAAGGTCGACCGCAACACCTGCATGATGCACTGGCAGATCCACAAGGATGGCCGCCAGCACCTGCTCGACTCCCAGGGCCGCGTGCCCGTGGCGGTGGTCATCGGCACCGACCCCGCCGTCACGTACTCGGCCACCGCGCCGCTCCCCCCCGCGCTCGACGAGATGATGTTCGCGGGCTTCCTGCGCGGCGACCGCGTGGAGATGGTGAAGGCCGTCACCCAGGACATCGAGGTCCCGGCCCACGCCGAGGTGGTGCTCGAGGGCTACGTCGACGCATCCGACATCCGCGACGAGGGCCCATTCGGCGACCACACCGGCTTCTACACGCCGGTGGACCAGTACCCGGCCTTCCATGTGACCGGCCTCACCATGCGCCGCGACGCGATCTACTCCACGACCATCGTCGGCATGCCCCCCATGGAGGACTACTGGCTGGGCAAGGCCACGGAGCGCCTCTTCCTGCCGCTCATCCGCATGACGGTGCCCGAGCTCGTGGACATGAACCTCCCGCTTGAGGGCGTGTTCCACAACTGCGCGATCGTGTCGGTGCGCAAGCGCTACCCCGGCCACGCGAAGAAGCTCATCAACGCCGTGTGGGGCCTGGGCCTGCTCTCGCTCACCCGCTGCGTGATCGTGGTGGACGAGGACATCGATGTGCACGACGTCTCGCAGGTGGCGTTCCGCGCCTTCTCGAATGTCGACCCGAAGCGCGACGTGCTGGTGATGGAGGGGCCGGTGGACGCCCTCGACCATGCCGCGCCATGGCCCGCATACGGGGCCAAGATCGGCTTCGACGCCACCGCGAAGTGGGAGGGGGAGGGGCAGGTCCGCCCCTGGCCGGACGAGATCCGCATGTCCGACGACGTGCGCGAGGCGGTCACCGCGAGGTGGGCGGAATTCGGAATCCGCTTGCCTCATGCGTAGATGACGTGCGGGGCGTCCCCCCGGCGCCGGGACAACCGGCCCCACCTACCCCCGGAATCGCGCTTTTCCCCTCGCACCGGGCTTGCCTCGGATAACCTCGTGTGCCTAATGAACGTCTACGGAGGTTGGAGTGGCTGAGGACGAGCCGAACAACGGCACGCCCGGTTCGCAGAGCGGTCCCTACCAGGGCCCGCGCGCGGCCGACTTCACCCCTGAGCCGGATCACTCCGACGACCCCGGCTACATCACGCGCACGCGCTTCCTCTCGAACGCCGCGTTCGCGGGCAGTGGAGTGCTCGCCGCCGCGATCCTCGTTCCCGTCGTCGGCTTCGCGGTCTCCACCCCGCTCAAGCCCGAGGAGTACCGCTGGGTCGACATCGGCCCGGCGAGCGACTACCTGAAGAACCCGCCGCCCTATCCCAACCCCACGCCGTCCACCAAGATCGGCGAGGTCGCCTCACTGGCGGTCTCGGGCCCGTCGTCCGACGCCGACCGCCGCATCTACGTGGTGTACGGCCTCAAGGACCCCTCAACCCGGCCGCAGCCCACTCCGGGCCAGCCCGCCGCGGAGTTCGAGGCGCAGTTCGCCAAGTGGGCCAGCAGCCTTCGCGCGGACGACTTCGACCTCATCGCCATCTGGAACCGCTGCGCCCACCTGGGCTGCCCGGTCGCGTATTCGCCGGGAAGCGCCGGCTACGTGTGCCCGTGCCACGGCGGCGCGTACGACTCGCGCGGACTGGTCACCGGTGGTCCACCGCCGCGCCCGCTCGACCGCGTGGACATCAAGATCGTCGACCAGAGCAAGAAGTTCGAGCCGCAGGACGTCGAGGCCGGCAAGGATCGCGTCTCGCTGGCCGTCGCCGCGAAGAGCAACAACCCGAACCTCCGCGTGCTGGTGGGCAAGCCGTACTCGATCGACCAGCAGCAGGAGTCGTACCCGCTCGCCGGACCCGGCTACCCCGTGTCCGGGACCCTCTCCCACCTCTACCCGTTCGAGTAGGAGCCCACGGTGACGACCAAGGACATCGGGCCCAAGAACCCCGTCCAGAAGGGCACAGAAGCCACCATCGACTACGTCGACGAGCGGTCCGGCGTCAAGACCGGCACGCGGTGGTTCCTGTTCCGCAACATCCCCGCGGGCACCAGCTGGTTCCAGACCCTCGGCTTCACGGCCATGGTCGTGTTCGGCATGCAGGCCATCACGGGGATCATCCTCGCGATGTACTACGTGCCCGACACCAAGGGCGGCGCCTACCAGAGCATCGAGTACATCACCAACGAGGTCACCTGGGGCTGGCTCGTGCGCGGCATGCACAAGTGGGGCGCCTCGGTGATGATCATCGTGGTGTTCCTGCACATGGCGCGCGTGTTCATATGGGGCGCCTACAAGTACCCGCGTGAGCTCACGTGGATCACCGGCTCGTTCCTCCTGCTGCTCACCATGTTCATGGGCCTCACCGGCTACCTGCTGGTGTGGGACCAGAAGGCTTACTGGGCCACGGTGGTGGCGGTGAACATCTTCGCGAGCGCCCCGATCGTGGGCCCCTACATCGGCGACATCCTGCGCGCCGGCCCCGAGTTCGGGCCAGCCACGCTATCCCGCTTCTATTCGATACATATGCTCGTCATACCCGGGGCCATAGCCACCTTCATAGGCCTGCACCTGTACTTCATCGTGCGCCTCGGCATCTCCGAGCCGCCGTGGTCGAAGCGCCGCCTGCGCATCGAGCGGGATGAGGAGGACGCCCGCCGCGCCGCCGCGCGCGAGAAGGCAAAGGCGCTGCCCGGCAGCGTGAACTACCCGGCGAGCTGGCCCGTTGAGGCCAAGGAGGGCGCCCGATGAAGCCCGCCGACAAGAAGGCCTACGACAAGGACTACGCGCAGGCGAAGAAGACCGGCAAGCCGTTCTTCCCCTACGCGATCTACAAGGACACGGTGATCGCCGGCCTCACGGTCATCGCGATCATCGTCCTGGCGATCACGATCCGCGTCGAGGTCGGCGAGCCGGTGAACCCGGCCACCACCGACTTCATCCCGCGTCCCGAGTGGTACTTCTACTTCGCGTTCGAGCTGCTGAAGATCTTCGCGAACCAGAACGTGCTCACCCCGGTGATCATGGCCACCTTCATGGTCCCGAACATCCTGATCATCCTTCTGGTGGTCTGGCCGTTCATCGACCGTGGCCCCGAGCGCCGCATCTGGAAGCGCCCGTTCGCGCTCGGCCTCACGGTGATCGTCACCGGGATGCTCTGCTACCTCACATGGCTCGGCGCCAACTCGCCCGCCGGCGTGGCCAAGGGCGCCCTGCCCGTGAGCGGCCTCGACGAGCAGGCCACGAAGGGAATGGCCGTCTACATGGCCAACGGCTGCGGTTCCTGCCACATGGTGGCGGGTGTCGGTGCACCCGGACCGGGCCCCGACCTCACCAACGAGGGGGCCAAGGGATGGGACAACGCGAAGATGATCGCGTGGCTCAAGGCACCCAAGGCGCCGATGCCCTCGTACGCCTCGCTGCCGCCGCAGGAGCTCGAGGACCTGTCCACCTTCCTCAACGGACTGGGAACGAAGTACAAGTAGGCCTCCCAGCCCCTGTCGAACGGTCTAACACGGGGTCCCGCATGTGCGGGACCCCGGCTGTTTCCGGCGATATCGGGTCTACGATCGGCGCATGAGGATCTTCCTGGGGGTTACCGGAGCGAGCGGCGCCCTCTACGGGGGCCGCGCCCTCAACGCGCTCACCGCGGCGGGCCACCACGTGGGCCTCTGCATCTCCGATGCCGGCGCCCGGGTGATCAGCCACGAGCTCCTCGGAGAGGGCCCCAGGCCGGCGTCCTACGACGACGTGCGGATGCGCTTCACCGACATGTTCGCGCAGGCGCCCGGGGCGGTCGACATGCTCGACCCCGATGACATCGCCTGCTCGTTCGCGTCGGGCTCATCGGGTGCACGCGCAGCGCTCGTGGCTCCCTGCTCCACCTCCACGCTCGGGCGCATCGCGCACGGCACGGGTGACAACCTCATCCACCGCGTGGCCGAGGTGATGCTCAAGGAGCGCGGCCAGCTCGTGCTGATGCCGCGCGAGACCCCCCTCTCGCTCATCCAGCTGCGCAACATGGTGGCGGTCACCGAGGCGGGCGGCGTGATCCTGCCCGCCTCCCCGGGGCTCTACGCCGGCCCCGAGACCATCGACGACCTCATCGACTTCGTCGTGGGCAAGGCGCTCGACGTGCTGCGCATCGACCACGCGCTCTTCACGCGATGGGGAGAGCCCCGCATCGCGACCACGGGAGATGACGCGTGAGCACCGCGCCCCCCGTCTACGCGTTCGTCCAGCCCCTGCGCCCGTGGCTCGCCCAGTGCGAGGAGATACTCGCCCGCTATGCCGGCGGGCACGTGCCCGAGGTCAGCGAGCCCGCCATGGACACCCTCGTGGCGGGTGGCAAGCGCGTGCGCCCGATGTTCGTGTTCTGCGCGAGCTCCGGCAACGAGGATGACCGCCCGGCGCTGGTCACGGCGGCGGCGGCCGTGGAGCTCGTGCACATGGCCACCCTCGTGCACGACGACCTCATCGACGGCGCAACCACCCGGCGCGGACGGCCCACCGTGGCGCGGGCGCACGGGGCGGCGGCGGCCATCAATGTGGGCGACTTCCTCTTCGCGCGCGCCTTCGCGGAGCTCACGCGCATCGGATCACCGGCGGCGGTGAGCGCGCTCGCCGACGCCTCGCTCGACCTCGCCCTCGGCGAGATGGACCAGCAGCGCGCCACGGGTGACCTCGGACTCACCGTGGACGCCTATGTGTCCCGGTGCCGGCGCAAGACCGGCGCGCTCTTCTCGGTGGCGTGCCGACTCGGCGCCATGCTGTCGGAGGGATCCGAGGAGGCCCAACTGCGCCTGGCGTCGTTCGGCACGCGCGTGGGCGTGGCGTTCCAGATCCTCGATGACATCCTCGACCTGTCGGGCTCGCCGTCCGAGACCGGCAAGCGGCGCGGCACCGACATCCTGAGCGGCACCGTCACCCTGCCCCAGATCCTGGCCATCCAGGAGGAGCCCGCGCTCGGCAACGAGATCGGCCGCGTGGCGGCCGGCGGAGAGGGGCTCGAGGCCCTGTGCGACCGGCTCGCAGGGCACCCGGGCGCCGCCGCCGCGCGCTCGAGGGCACTCGACGAGGTGGCCCTGGCGACAGAGTGCCTCGACGGCGACATCGGCAGCGCCGACGCGGATGCGCTCCGCACGATCGCCGCTGGGATGGTGGATCGCTACGCATGACCCGCGCCGAGGTCATCTCCCTGCTCGACTCCCGTGATCCCGTCGCGGCCGCGGCCGGGCTGCCGGTGCCCGCCGAGGTGGGCTGGCTCAGGGGCGATGGCTGCGGAAACGGCGTGGAGGAGGTCCGCTACGGCGCGGGCACCACGAACGCCGAGGTGGCCGACCGCCTCCTCGAGATCGCCGCGCAGGGCGACTCCGTTCGCGCGGTGCTGCTGGTGCCGGGTCCCGACTCGGCGGAGCGTCCCGGCTCGTGGGGCAACGAGGACCTGCTGGTCACGGCCGTCGCCCGGCGGGTGCTCCCGGGCGTGGCGATCCGCCCCGACTGGAGCGCCCTCGGCGAGCCCGCCTGCCAGGTGGCCGTGTCGTTCGGCGCCGACGAGTGGGTGATCCCCGACGGCGTGGACGCCGACCCCGACCACCTCGCCGAGGCCGTGGGCGCACGGGCGGTGGCCCGATGAGTGACCTGCGCGTGGGGCGCATCAGCGCCCTCAACATGTTCCCCGTCTACCACCACCTCGAGCGCGCCGCGCTGCCCGGGGTCACGTTCACCGACGGCCTCCCGGCCCTGCTGAACGCCGGTGTCATCGGGGGCGAGCTCGACGTGTCGGCGATGTCCAGCATCGCCTACGCGCGCAATGCGGACACCCTGCGCCTGCTGCCCGTGGGCTGCATCGCCTGCGAGGGCGCCGTGGACTCCATCCGGCTGCTCTCCCCGGTGCCGCTCGAGGACGTCCGCCGGGTGGCCGTCACCCCGCACAGCGCGAGCAGCGTCACCCTGCTGCGCGTGCTCGTGGGGCCGGAGGTGGAGTTCCGCGTAATGGGCTCGGACCTCGAGGCGCCGGCCGCGCTGGCCGCGGGCGAGGCGGCGCTGCTCATCGCCGACGCCGCGCTCATGGCGCATCGCGACCGCATCGCACCGCACTCCCTCGACCTCGGCGAGCTCTGGCAGCAGCGCACCGGCCTGCCGATGGTGTTCGCGGTGTGGGCGGTGCGCGAGGAGGCGGCGGTCACCCGGCCGGCCGCGCTCGACGCCCTCTGCGACGCCATCTCCTCCGGCAGCGGCGCATTCGCCGCCGATCCCGACGGCGTGGCGCGTGCGGCCGCGCAGCGCTTCCCGTTCGACGAGGCCTACATCCGCGGCTACCTCGCGCGCCTGCGCTACGGCTTCGGCGAGGCCGAGCGGGCGGGCCTCGAGGCGTTCCTTGACATGGCCCGCGCGGCAGGCGAGCTGCGCGAGGTACCCGCCCTGCGGGCGGTGGCCGCGTGAGCACCGTCGCGCCCGCACGGCACCTCGACGTGATCGAGCGGCTCGACGCCGGCGAGCGGCTGGATGACGACGGCGCCCGCGCCCTCATGGCATCCCGCGACGTCGTGGCCGTCGCCGCGGCCGCCCAGCGTGCCCGCGATCGCGTGACCGATCCCGACGAGGTCACGTTCGTCATCGATCGCAACGTGAACTACACCAACTTCTGCGTGACCGACTGCGACTTCTGCGCGTTCTACCGCCATCCGCGCGACCCCGAGGGGTATGTGCTCAGCAAGCCGGTGATCTTCCGCAAGATCGAGGAGACACTCGACCTGGGCGGCACGGCTCTGCTCATGCAGGGCGGACACCACCCCAACCTGCGCATGGAGTGGTACGAGGACCTCTTCAGCGACATCACCCGGCGCTACCCGATCCACCTGCACGCGCTCTCGCCGAGCGAGGTGCTGCACATCGCCCTTTACTCCAAGCTGGACGTGGGCGAGGTGCTCGACCGCCTCATCGCAGCGGGCCTCGGCTCTATCCCGGGCGGCGGCGCGGAGATCCTGGTCGACCGGGTACGCGATGTCATCGCTCCGCGCAAGACCACCACGGCCGAGTGGATCGGCGTGATGCGCGAGGCGCACCTGCGCGGACTGCGCACGAGCGCCACGATGATGTACGGCACGGTGGACACGGTGGATGACCGGGTGGAGCACCTGCGCGTGCTGCGCGAGCTGCAGGACGAAACGGGCGGGTTCACGGCCTTCGCGTGCTGGTCGTACCAGTCGGGTGGCTGCTCTGCGCGCGGCGACGACCACCAGCGCGCCACCGCAGCCGACTACCTCATGATGAATGCCGTCGCGCGGCTCTACCTCGACAACATCCCGCACATGCAGTCGTCGTGGGTCACGCAGGGCCTTCGCATCGGCATGCTCGCGCTCGAGGCCGGCTGCGACGACATGGGCTCCATCATGATCGAGGAGAACGTCGTGCGCGCCGCGGGCACCGCCTTCACCCTCGACACCCCGCGCATGGTGGAAGCCATCGAGGCCACCGGCCGCCGCGCCGTGCAGCGCGACACCCTCTACCGAACAGTGCGCCGCTACTGACCCCGGTGTCAGGCACTTAACCGAGGTGCGCGTCCCTCGCGCGCTTCGGTTCGTCGTGTGCGCGCCTCGGTTAAGTGCCTGACACCGGGGTTCGGCTACTGCGTGATCGGCAAGCCCGCCTTGCTCCAGGCGACGATGCCGCCCTCGAGGTTCACCAGGTCGCTGAAGCCCTCGTTCTCCTCCAGGTAGCGGCAGACGTTCTCGGACCGTCCGCCGCTGTGGCAGCTGAAGATCACGGTGGTGTCGCGGGGCACGTCGGCGAGGCGGTCGAGCAGGTCGCCCATCGGGATGTGCCGGGCGCCGGGGATGGCCGCCTGGGCCAGCTCGTCGTCCTCGCGCACGTCGATGATGACGGCGGTGCCGGCATCCATGGCGTCCTTGGCCTGCTGGGGAGTCATCAGTTGCATGCCGGAAACCTACGGGATGCGGCGCCGCGGGGCAGTGCCTACACGACCCCGGCGCCGACCTCGTCGGCCACCCGGTCGGCCTCGTAGGACGACCTCACCAGCGGCCCGGCCTCCACGTGCGCGAGGCCCGCGGCGCGACCGAGTTCCGCGAGCGCCGGGTACTCCGCCGGCGCGTAGAACCTCCCCACGGGGAGGTGATTGCCGGACGGGCTGAGGTACTGCCCCACGGTCACCACCTCGCACCCCGACGCCGCGAGGTCGGTGAACACGATGTTGACCTCGGGGAGCTCCTCGCCGAGCCCCACCATGATTCCGCTCTTGGTGGGCAGCCCGGCCGCGCGCGAGCGCTCGAGCAGCTCGAGCGTGCGCTCGTAGCGCGCCCCCGGCCGCACGCGCCGGTACAGGCGGGGCACGGTCTCGGTGTTGTGGTTGAGCACGTCGGGGCGGGCCTCGATGACCATGTCGAGGGCGTCCCAGTTGCCGCGGAAGTCGGGGATGAGCACCTCCACCCGCGCGTCCGGGAGCCGATCGCGCAGCGCGCGGATGACTGCGGCGAAGTGCGCCGCGCCGCCATCGGGCTGGTCGTCGCGGGCCACGGCCGTGACCACTACGTAGCGCAGGCCCATCGCCGCGGCCGCATCGGCGAGGCGCGCAGGCTCACCGGGATCGGGCGGCAGCATCGGCTTGCCCGAGGTGACGTCGCAGAACCTGCATCCGCGTGTGCATGTCTCGCCGGCGATCATGAAGGTGGCCGTGCCGCGCGTCCAGCAGCGCTGGATGTTCGGGCACGAGGCCTCCTCGCACACCGTCACCAGGCTCTCCTGCCGCATCAGCGACTTGAGCTGCACGTAACCGGGGCCGAACGAGCCCTTCTCCACCACCCAGCGGGGGAGGCGACCGCCGTCCACCAGTTGGCGCAACTCGTCCGGGGTCACGTCCACGGGGTCCAGCGCATCAACGGGCCCCTCGCCCACCAGCACTCCGCCGAGGATGACATCCGGAACCGCGCCGCGCGCCCGCGCCTCGGCCACTCGGACCACGAGGGCCTCGTCGGCCGGCGCGTCCACCCGGAAGGCCCGCTGCCGTCCCGTCGCCCCGTGCGCATCGTCCATCACCCCTCGCAGGCTAGCCCAGCCGGAGAGGTCCGGAGGCCCATCGGGTAGCGTCCCCGCCGATGGTCCTCTCCGACCGCACAATCCGCGAGCAGATCGCCGCCGGGCGCCTGGTGATCGACCCCTTCGACGACGCCCTGGTGCAGCCGTCGTCCATCGACCTGCGCGTGTCGCACGAGTTCCGGGTGTTCCACAACAACCGGCAGCCGTACATCGACCCGCGCGAGCCAGAGGCCGACCTCACCGAGCTCGTCCGCGTGAACGATGGCGAGCCCTTCATCCTGCACCCCGGCGAGTTCGTGCTGGGATCGACGCTCGAGCGCGTGGGCATCCCCGACGACCTCGTGGCGCGCCTCGAGGGCAAGTCGAGCCTCGGCCGCCTCGGCCTGCTCATCCACTCGACGGCGGGCTACATCGACCCCGGCTTCGACGGGCAGATCACCCTCGAGTTCTCGAACGTCGCGAGCCTGCCCATCGCGATCCACGCAGGCATGCGCATCGGGCAGATCTCGTTCCTGCAGATGACCACCCCGGTGGACACGCCGTACAGCGGCAAGTACCAGGGTCAGTCCGGTCCCACGTCGAGTCGCTCGCATCGCGACTTCGTGGTCGACAACTAGGCGCACGCCGCCGCGTCGCACCCCGCCCGGCGCGGCAGGTCAGTACCGGCGACGAAGGGTTCGGGTGCTGTAGCGGCGGTCGGCCGCCAGGCCGCCGACGATCGCGGCGAGCAGGGACCCCGCAGCGATCAGCAGCGAGGCCCCGTCGGAGCCCGGCGCGTACTCGGGGTCGTTGGGGCCGCCGAAGGCCGCGATGACGGCAAGGACGATCCAGATGATGGCCCAGAGCAGCCATCCGAACACCCATGCACCCAGGGCGTTCAGCATGCGGTGGTCGAGTGTGCGCACGCCCGAGAGGAAGCCGCCCACCAGGAACGCGGCGATGATCGCCAGGGCGCGCACCCACACGGGGGCCCCCGCTGACGCGGCGAGGCCGATGGTCCCGATCAGGCCACCCCATCCGACCGCCATGGGCTCCAGCGCTATTCCCCCACCCCTCTCCAGATCGCCTGCGTGCTCCCCCATGCTAACGTCGGATCGATCGGTTCCCCGCCCGGGGACCGCTGACCATGAGGTAATCCCATGCCATTCGGCATCGGCCCGCTCGAGCTCATCATCATCCTGGCCATCATCCTGCTGGCCTTCGGCGCAAAGCGCCTCCCGGAGATCGGCAAGAGCCTCGGCAGCGGGATGCGCGAGTTCAAGAAGGGCGTCACGGGCGACAAGAGCGCCGACGAGCAGGTGACGGCCGCCCAGGCGTCCGACCCGGCGCTTCCCCAGAAGACCGACGAGACCACTCCCGCCGGCTCCTAGCGGGCGACCCACCGCCCTCATCCGGGCGGAGTGGATCGTCCCCGTCGAGGGCCCCGTGGTGCGTGGCGGGGGAATCCTCCTGCGCGGAGGCGTCATCGAGGCGCTGGGGCGTGAGCGTGACCTCCCGCCGTGCGACGACGTGCCGGTCACCGACCTGGGTGATGCGGTGCTCATTCCGGGGCTCGTCGACGCCCACTGCCACCTGGAGTGGGGCCTCATGGGCGGCTTGGTGCCCGATGCGCGCTTCGGCGACTGGCTCGGCGCCTTCGTGCACCGAACCGCCGAGGTGACCCCGGCCGACCGCGAGGCGGCCGCGCGCTACGCGGCCCTCGTGGCGCTGCGAAACGGCACGACCACGCTCGCCGACTCCGGCCCCAGCGGATTCGGCGTGCGCGCGGCGAGCGAGGCGGGGCTGAGGGCGATCGTGCACATGGAGGTATTCGGGCGCGATTCCGGGGCGGACGCGCGCGAGAAGGTGGTGCGCCACGGCGAAGCCCTCCTGGCGGCGAGGGATGCCGCTGGTGCGCGGGTCCGCGTAGGCGTGTCGCCGCACTCCCCATACACGGTCGGCCCCGAGCTCTGGGCGGAAGTGCTGGCCGACCCCATCCTCGGCGACGGGTCGGTGGCCGCCCACGTGGCCGAGTCGCCGGACGAGGTGATGCTGCTGGATGACGGCGTCGGGCCGCTCGTGGAGTCAATCCGGTCCCTCGGGCGCGATCCCGCACGATGGCCGGGGGGTGGTCCGGGGGTGGTCTCGCGACTGGAGGCCGCGGGCGCCCTCGCACCGGGCCTCATCGCCGCGCACTGCGTTCAGGTGGATGAGGGCGACGCCGCCATACTGGCCGCGCACGACGTGCGCATGGCCCACTGCCCGCACTCGAACGTGCGCCTCGAGTGCGGGGATGCGCCCATCGAGATGCTCGACGCGCTCGGCGTGACGATCGGGCTCGGCACCGACAGCCCGGCGAGCGCCGGGGCATATGACCTGCGCGACGAGGCGCGATGGGCCGCCGAGGCGGCGGCGCGGCGCGGGAGGCGCCCGGTGGCATCGGACATGCTCGCGATGGCCACCATCGGTTCGGCTCGCGTGCTCGGCATGGATGCCGATGTTGGCTCGCTCGTGCCCGGCAAGCGGGCCGACATCGTGGCGATCCGGCCCTTCGACGGGGCGCCGCTCGAGGCGGACCCGTCGCTGGTGGTGCTCGACCCGCGCTCGCGCGTGGTGGCCGCGTGGGTGGACGGCGAGCAGGTGCTCGGACCCGACGGGCCGACCCTCCCCGACTCCCCGGCCATCGTGGCCGACGCCACCAAGGCCCGCGATCGGATCATGTAGCGTCGCGCCGTGCTCTTCGACGGAAAGCATCAGAAGACCCTCACGAAGGTAATCGCGATCGTCGCGATCATCGCCTTCCTCGGCTTCGGCCTGGTGGCCGGTTTCCTGGCCGTCGGCGGCGGCGGGTGCGGTACGACCGATCCCCTCCAGCAGGCCGTGAGTGACGCGCAGGCGAGCGTGCAGCAGGGCCAGGCGGCCGTGGCCAACGCGAAGAAAGCCCTGAAGCAGTCGCCGGGGAACGCCCAGGCGAAGCAGGACGTCGTCAGGGCCCAGAGCGACCTGGGCCAAGCGCAGATCACCCTCGCTCAGGCCCGGTTGGCCATCAACCGCCAGGACCCGGAGGCGCTCAGCAGCGCGCTCGCCGCGGCGACGAGCGCCCCCGGCAACCTCGACGTGATCCTCGGCCTCGTGACTGTCGCCACCACGCAGAACAACCCCGCGGCGGCCCTGCCGGCGCTGCAGGCGTACACATCGCGGAACCCCAAGGACTCACAGGCGTTTGCCTACTGGGGGCAGGTGGCCGAGCAGGCCGGTCAGCGCAACCAGGCGGTGCTCGCTTACCAGCGCTTCCTGCAGCTGGCACCCGACGACCCGCTCGCGCCGGACATCCGCAACCGCCTGGCCGAGCTGTCGAAGCCAGTGACCACCACCGGCTGAACCCCTTCCCCCCGGGCCCGGCCCGGTGCTAGCGTGCCGCCGGGCCGTTAGCTCAGCTGGCAGAGCAGGGGACTCTTAATCCCAAGGTCGCAGGTTCGATCCCTGCACGGCCCACTCGCAGTGCCCCGGGAGAGCCGCCATTGCGCGGCTCTCGTCGCTTGAGGCCTTTTTCCTGCTCGCTGCGGCAATGCGATGCAACGCTCCTCCCCGCTACGAGCGGGTTTCGCCCTCGATCTCACCCCCCATCCGGCTAGGGTGGCGGTCCGCATCACATGGGGTCCGTGTGCACTTGGTCGTCCGTCCCCTGGACGGCCCCGGGCCGAAACCGCGACAGGGAGAAACCCCTGCTGCAGCGCATCGCCATCGCCGTCACCTCGCTCGCCCTCATCGGGGGCGCCATTGCCGGCGGCGCCACGGCGGCGATGCCCCAGGGCATGCCCTCGGCACCGGTGGCCGCGCCGCCGTCGGGGGCTCCGTCAACTCTTTCCGCGCGCCCGGTGGCATCGGGCAGCGGACCCTCGGCCGCCGCGCTGGCAATCCCCGCGGTGCTGCCAAGGCGCACGACCGAGGCATCGGCGTACAGCGCATGGGACGAGGGCAACTTCTGCCCCGGCCTGCCGCAGACCAGGAAGATGGACCTCACCGTGGGGAGCGACCTGGTTCCGTGCGGTGCCCACATCCGCATCTGCCTCGTCAACGGAAAGCGCTGCGTCGTGGCCCGACGCACCGACTGGGGTCCGGGCCTCACCGCGAAGCGCCGGATCGACATGAACCTCGGCGTGGTACGGGCGCTCGGCTACAAGTCGCTCCACCACTGGGGGGCACGCATGGTGCGGTGGGAGCCCGTCGCGAACGCCAGCCGCACGGTGGCCTCCACTCCCGGGCGCTAATCCCAATCACTCAATGGGTATTTAAAAGCCTGAATATTTGACTTTTTTCTGGTCTTTCCCCTAGGGTGCCGCCTCCGTGCCAATGACGGCACGTACGCACGCATCGTCGCGAGGAGAGAACAGGGTGAGCACGATCGGCTGGCGCGACCGCCTCCAGGGCCAGATGGACCCTGAGCTGGCGGAGGAGATCGACGTCTTCGAGAACCAGGTCGAGCTGCGCAAGGACGGCCGCGTGGACGAGCGCGTGTTCGCCGAGACGCGCCTGCGCCGCGGCGTCTACGGGCAGCGCTACGACAACGGCCAGCGCCACGACGGCGTCGAGCACCGCCGCCTGGAGTTCCCGTCGGGCGACCTGACCAAGGGACCCGAGACCCTCTGGGACGCCCCGGGCATGCTGCGCATCAAGGTTCCCTGGGGCGGGCTCACCCCACTGCAGATCGACGTGCTCGCCGAGCTGGCCGAGGAGTACTCGGACCACGTGCTGCACGTGACCACCCGCCAGGACATCCAGCTGCACTACGTGCACATCGAGGACATGCCCACCGTGATGCGGCGCCTCGCCGCGGTGGGCATGACCACCCGCGAAGCCTGCGGCAACGGCGTGCGCAACCTCACGGCCTGCCCGCTCTCGGGCGTGTGCCGCACAGAGGCCTTCGACGTGACCCCGCACTCCGAGGCGCTCTTCCGGTTCCTGCTCGGGCACCCCGACTGCCAGGACTTCGGGCGCAAGTTCAAGATCGCCTTCTCAGGCTGCGCCGATGAGGCCTGCGGCCTGGTGATGATGCACGACCTCGGCGCCATTGCACGCGTGGACGCGGTGGATGGCGAGCCGGTGCAGTCGTTCGACATCTACGTGGGCGGCGGGCTCGGCACCACTCCCCACCAGGCGAAGCTGCTCGCCGGCCGGGTGCCGCTCGGCGAGCTGCTGCCCACGGTGCAGGCTGTCTCGCGCGTGTTCGCGCGGCTCGGCGAGAAGCAGAACCGCAACCGGGCGCGCATCAAGTTCCTGGTGTCGCAGGTGGGCATCGAGGAGTTCGGCCGCCTCGTGCGCGAGGAGCGGGAGATCCTCCCGTACGACCCGCGCTGGACGGCGCACCTCGAGGACGGCCTGCCGCCGGAGGATCCCGCGCGCGCGCTGGACACCGGCACAGAGGATGCTGCTGCCGACCCGGCCTTCATCGCGTGGCGCGCAAACAACGTCTACCTGCAGCGCCAACCCGGCTACGCAGTCGTGACGATCCCCCTCCCCCTCGGCGACATCTCGTCCGGGCAGGCACGACTGCTGGCCGACGTGGCCCGCAGGTTCGTGGGCGACACCGTGCGCACCACCGTGGAGCAGAACATCGTGTTCCGCTGGGTGCGCCTGGAGGACCTGCGCGACCTGCACGCGGCGCTCGCGGAGATCGGCATGGCCGATCCGTATGCCGAGACCATCGTGGACGTCACCTCGTGCCCCGGCACCGACACCTGCAAGCTCGGCATCTCGGCCTCGCGCGGCCTCGCCGGCGAGCTGCGCGAGCGCCTCGCCGCGAAGTCGGGCGAGCTCGACGAGGCCGTCAAGGGCCTGCGCATCAAGGTGAGCGGATGCTTCAACTCGTGCGGCCAGCACCACGCGGCGGACATCGGATTCTTCGGGAACAGCCGCAAGAGCGGCGGCCGGGTGGTGCCGCACTTCCAGGTGGTGCTCGGTGGCGAGTGGCAGCACAACGCCGGCTCGTATGGCCTGGCCGTGGGGGCGATCCCCAGCAAGCGCATCCCCGAGGTGGTCGATCGCATCACCAACCAGTTCGTGGCCGACCGCCTGCCGGGCGAGTCGTTCCTCGACTGGAGCGGGCGAACGGGGCGGAAGGGCCTGGCCGCGATCATCGAGGACCTCAAGCAGATCCCCGAGTACGAGGACGACCCCACGCTCTTCAGCGACTGGGGCAACCCGCGCGAGTTCAGCATCGGGGACATCGGCGTGGGCGAGTGCGCCGGCGAGGTGATCTCGTCCACCGACCTCGAGCTGTCGTTCGCCGAGAGCATCGCGTTCGAGGCGCAGGTGGCACTGGAGGACGGCGACATCACGCGCGCCGACGATCGCGCCTACCGGTCGATGATCACCGCCGCGCGCGCGCTGGTGCGCACCGAGTTGCCCGACGTGCCCGAGCAGGATGACGTGATCGTGCGCGAGTTCGACGCGCGCTTCGTCGAGACCAAGCGGTTCCAGGACCGCTTCGCCCACGGCAAGTTCGCGCGCCCTCTTCTCGAGCGCCATGCGAGCGGGCGGCCGGTGGCCACCGAGGAGCACGCCCGCACCCTGGTGGAGGAGGCCCAGCTGTTCATCGATGCCGCCCACGCCTGCCAGATCCGCATGGCCGGCGCCACCTCGGCCACCCAGTAGCCCGACCGGAACGACAGGAGATACCGCAATGAACCCGCACCGCATCTCGGTGAAGCTGTACCTCGACGACCCGGCCGCGCTGGATGCCGAGGCCGTCGTGCCACCGTTCCACCGCTACATCCGCGAGGACGCCGTGGGGGGCATCCCGATCGACGTCGCGCGCTACGCACACGTGGTGAATGGCCCGGGCGTGCTCATCATCGGGCACCAGCTGGACTACGCCATCGACTACGCCGAAGGCCGCGCCGGCATCAGCGTGACGCGCAAGCGCGACCAGGAGGGCACGTTCGCCGAGCAGGTGCGCGACCTCGCATCCGAGGCCGGCCGCCTCTCGCTGCTGCTGCAGGGCGAGGATGGCATCGGCGACGCCGGGCGCGTCGGCACGGGCGCGGCGCTCGTGACGATCCTCGACCGCTACGAGGCCCCGAACGACGACGAGACCCTCGTGCGGGTAGAGCCCGCCCTGCGCGAGGCATTCGAGCCGCTCTCGGAGAGGGCGGCCGTCGAGATGAGCCGTGTCGGCGTGGCGCGCGAGCCGTTCGCCGTGAGCGTGGCCATCGCCGCGGCCCGGCCGCTCGAGCACTGGACAGAGGGCTCCGCCGCCCTGGCCTGACGGGCGTGCGGCAGCAGAAAGGTCTCGCCGGGCACGGTGACAGTGCGGGGGCCTCGTGGAGCCCCATGGCCCCGGCCGGTTCACCCGTGACGTTGGTGCACTGCGCGCAGCGCTAGCGCCGTAGGGCGGGCACGGGGCGGCGGTCTCGGTCAGACTGCCGCCCCGTGAACGTCCCTCTCTGGGCATGGATCGCCCTCGTCGTCGGCACGGTGGTGGTCATCGCCGTCGACCTGCTCTTCATCTCCAAGGGCGATAAGGAGATGAGCCTCAGGAGCGCGCTCGCCTGGACGGGGGTGTGGCTCAGCCTCGGGCTCCTCTTCGCCATCGTCGTCGGCGTGGCCTTCGAAACGAAGTACGCCACCGAGTACCTCTCGGGCTTCCTGCTCGAGTACTCGCTCTCGATGGACAACGTGTTCGTGTTCATCGTGCTCTTCGGATTCTTCGCCGTGCCACCCGCGGCGAAGCTGCGCGTGCTCACCATCGGAATCCTCATCGCGCTCGGACTGAGGCTCATCGCGATCCTCGTGGGCGGCGTGCTCATCGCGAAGGCCGAGTGGGTGCTCTACCTCTTCGGCGCGTTCCTCATCTACACGGCATGGAAGCTGCTCAAGCACGCCGACGAGCCCGCCGACCCCGAGAAGTCGCCGATCCTCAAGTTCCTGAAGAGGCGGCTGCCCCTCACCGGTACCTATGAGGGACAGAGGTTCCGCGTGAAGATCGACAAGAGGTGGATGTACACGACCCTCACGGTGGTGCTGGTGATGCTCGCCGGCACGGACCTCGTCTTCGCGCTCGACAGCATCCCGGCGGCCTTCGGGGTCACGCGCGAGCCGTTCCTCGTGTTCGCGGTCAATGCCTTCGCTCTCATGGGCCTCCGGTCGCTGTTCTTCGTCCTCGAGGGG